>DATBCW010000016.1:0-22895 GCA_036270255.1 Chthoniobacterales bacterium | reverse complement strand
ATGTCGGGCGCGCCGATTTGGAGTGGGACGACGAAATTGCCGAAGGCCGCGAACGCAATCGGGACGATGCCAAGGAAGATCATGATGGTGCCGTGCATCGCGCCTAACGAGTTGTAGAACTCGGGCGTCATTTTGCCGTCCGGCATGCTGCCCGGGCCGAAGAGATGGCCGAGCGCATTGCCGAGGACCGGCAGCGCCTGGCCCGGATACGCGAGCTGCCACCGCATCAACATCATGAGGGAGAAGCCGAAGAAGAGGAAAATTAGGCCGCTGATTCCGTACTGGATGCCGATGACCTTGTGATCGGTCGAGATAATGTATTTTCGCCAGAACGGGAGCTCGTGATGGTCGTGGCCGTGATCGTCGTGGTGGGCGGGATGTTCGGCGTGCGGTTCGGTGGCGAGGCCAGAGGATGCGTCCATAGCGGAAGTTGAAACTGAATATCAGGGCAAAGTTTTCAAGTGGAAAGCGCCTTTTTCCACAGAATCCGCACCCTCACGTAATCATCGCGCGGCCAACGAATTTTGCGCGTCTCCATTCCCGGGAAAATCCGCCACTGGGACGGGGGCACGTTTCTCGCTAATTCCAAGGCGGCTTCTCCGGCTTTTTGTGAATAAAGAACTCATAGACGCTCTGCTTTCCGCGATGATCAGCTCCAGCGCGGGCGTTTCCGACCTGCTCTTTGCGGTCGGCAAACCTCCTGTACTGGAAGAGCACGGCGTTCTCGAGGAATTTCCGATCGATACGCCGAATGGCGTCCTCGACGCGGCCCAGATCGACCAAATCGCGGAGCATATCATGGATGGCGATGAGCGCCTGAAAGCGGACCTCGCGCGGCAGGGCTCGTGCGATTGCAGCTATGCCCTTGCCGATCTCGCGCGCTTGCGCGTCAACATTTTCACCCAGAACGGCCGGCCCGCCATCGTCATGCGGAAACTACAGACCAAGATTCCGACCCTCGATCAGCTCGGTCTCCCGCCGATTTTTCGCGAAATGATCCGGGAAAAGAACGGGATCATTTTTGTTACGGGCGCCACCGGCAGTGGTAAAACAACGACGCTAGCGGCGATGCTCAACGAGCTAAACGCGACCCAGAAAATCCATATCCTTACGCTGGAAGATCCGATCGAATTCCTCCACCCCCACAAGCAGGCGCTCTTCAATCAACGACAGCTTGGGAAAGATTTCCGGGATTTTGCGAGCGGCTTACGAGCCGCGCTTCGTCAGGCGCCGAAAGTCATCCTCGTCGGTGAAATTCGCGATCGCGAGACGATGGAAATCGCGATGACCGCTTCCGAGACCGGTCACATCGTTTTCACCACGATGCACACGATCAACGCCGGCCAGACCATCAACCGCATCCTGGGGATGTTCAGCAAGGACGAGGAACAACAATTACGGCAACGGCTCGCCGACACGGTGCGCTACGTCGTTAGCCAGCGGCTGGTTAGCAAGGCCGAAGGCGGCGGACGCCTCCTCCTGACCGAAATCATGGGCAGCAGCCTGCGGACGCGAGAGACTTTGCTCTACGGCGAAAGCGAGAACCGGACGTTCCAAGAAATCATCGAGGCCGGCGATACCATGGGCTGGCACAGCTTCGATCAATCGCTCTTAAAAGCCTACAAGGCCGATCTCATCACGGACGAGACTGCACTGATTTTCTGCGCCCACAAAAACAAAATGCGGCGCGACATCGAGATGGTGAAAAAGCTGCGGAACATGACCTTCGACGAACCCTCCGGCTTACGGCTGGAGGCGGAAGCCGAGACGCCAAAAGTTTACTCCGCGGCGTGAACGCAACCTGCTATTTATTTATCGTGACATGAATGTAATGAACGAACCGGCCCCCGCCCCAGATGTGTCCGACCCGCCCCTGTCTGATGACCAGGCATTCCGCGCCAGCTTGAATCAAAAGCTTCGTGCCCCGCTTAACGCCATTATTGGCTTTGCCGAACTGCTGGCCATGCGGCCCGGCGGATCGGCCACGAAAGACGCAGACGTGCAACACATTCTCAAGGCCGCCCGCGACCTTCTCGGAATCATTAATGAAGAACTAGGCGAAGGCGGTTCGAGCAGCGATCGAATTCCGACACCCCCGATGGCGTCTCTCTGCGATGTGCTCTACATCGAAGATGACCCGGTAAACTTTACCCTCGTCGAGCGGATCTTGGAATTCCGCCCTGCGTTGAGCCTGATGCACGCGCGGTCCGGCGGAAGCGGCGTCGAGCTCGCAGTCGCGCACGGGCCAAAACTGATCCTGCTCGACTTGAATCTGCCAGACATGCATGGCTCGGAAGTGCTACGCCAACTTCAAAACGATCCGGTGACCGCAAAGATCCCGGTCGTCGTCCTGAGCGCGGATGCGACGCCGAGTCAGATTGAGCGCCTGCTGACCGCGGGAGCGCGCAATTATCTGACCAAGCCATTCGACATCGACCCGTTTCTCGCCGTCGTCGACGAGATGGTAGCGTAGTTGTTTCAACTCGACTGCGTCTCGCTCTGCCACGAGAAGTGGCATAGATTAACCGGATGTTCGCCACCTCCGATCTGACCAATCTTCCGAAGGCAGATCTATATCAGGAACTAGCGGGCCAAATTTCGGGAGTAATTGAAAACGAGACCGACGCGGTCGCGAACATGGCGAATTGCGCGGCGTTGATTTTTCATTCTGTGCCGAAAGTGAATTGGGCGGGTTTTTATCTGCTCAAGGGCGGCGAACTGGTGCTTGGCCCTTTCCAGGGCCGACTCGCCTGCGTGCGGATCGCCTTCGGTCGTGGCGTTGTCGGAACGGCGGCCGAGAAACGGACGACGATCCGCGTTGCCGACGTGAACCAGTTTCCCGGTCACATTGCGTGCGATAGCGCGTCGAAATCGGAGATCGTCGTGCCGCTGCTGAGCGCCGATTCGCATCTGCTCGGCGTCCTCGATGTCGACAGTCCGGAATTGGATCGCTTCGATGCCGACGACGAAGCGGGCTTTCGCGAGATCGGAAAAATCATCGCCGCGAAACTGTAGCGGCGCAGCTCTAATCCGCTTTCTCTTCGGCTTCTTCGCCGTGTTCGACGATGTCGCCCTTCTTGAAAAGAATCCCCTGCGCGATCTCTTTCCACTCCGGCTTCGCGCGAAAGAGCCATTCGAGATCCATCGAAAAATGTTTGAACTCTTCCTTCTGCGCGTTCTTCATGATCGCTCGCGCGCTCTTGTCTTTTTCGACCGAGATGCGCTGCTCATACCAGTTAATCGCTTCGGCTTCCTCGCCTAACGAGACAATCATCCGGGCAAAGGTTCGAGTCTCACCCGACAGTTCCGCCGCCGGCTCATGATATTGTTCGAAGCCCATTATTTTTTCCTCCGTTTTGTTCTTGGTTTGGAAACTTCCGGGACCGTTTTCTCCTTTTCGAGCTGATCCTCGCGAAAGCGGCGCAAAGAATGTGACGCCAAACTCTCCTCGAACAAATCGCGATTGATGGCCTGGGCGGCGGCCGCCCCCTGGCCGGCGGCGATGATCATCTGGCAATTGGCCGGCGTTACGCAACCAGCAGCGTAGAGCCGCGGAACGGTCGTTCGCATGCATTGATCAACCTTGATCTGTCCGTCTGGATCGATCTTCGCGCCCAGTTTTTTGGCTAGCTGGTTATGAAAGATGTCGCCCCGAGTCGTAAACAAATAGTCGATCTTCACCCTCGGACCGGTTGCGAATTCGAGCGCGCGAATTTTGCGTTTCCGATGGTCCACGTCGCTTATGCGTTTCCGCGCGACCGGAATTTCGTATTCCTCAAGCCAGCGAGCATGTTCCTTGTCCCAGCGCGCCCGCTTCCCATTCGTCGCGACGATGACGCAAGCGGAGTAGTCGAGCATGCCGAGCGCGTATTCGACAGTCTCGTTGTTCGCGCCAATGATCGCGATCCGTTTTCCGCGAACACGATAGCCGTCGCAGTCCTTGCAGAAAAACATGCTGTGGCCCAAACATCGCTTTACGCCCGGGATTTCGGGCGGCAGATGAAAAATCCCAGTGGCGATCAGCAATCGTTTTGTCCGATACGTTTTCCTCCTGCCTTTCAGAACAAAGACTGATTCCCCGGCGGCGACGCTTTTGATTTCGTCGCGGATCAGTCGCGCCTCATAACGTTTCGCCTGGGTGCGGCCATTTTTCAGAAGCTCCTCGCCGCCGACACCGTTCGGAAACCCGAGATAATTTTGCACGACCGGTTCCCATTTCGCCATGGAATGGCCGGAATCGATGACGACTACGTTGCGTTGGGCGCGGCCGAGATAGATCGCCGCGGATAGACCAGCGATACCGCCGCCCACCACGATGACTTCGTGGGCGTTTGAATCGTCAGAGCTGTTGGACTTCTTCATCGTCGAAAATGAATCGGCGATGAACGGTTCCTGAGATGTCTGCGACGGCTACTGCTTTGGCGCGGGTGGCGGAGCCTTCGCATCGGGAGGATTCGCTCCGGCCGGTTCGCCTCCGGGCAGCTCGGCGTCTTCCGGCACCGCTTTCAGATCGCCCTCGACGAACGATTCGGGGTGGCTCGCCAGTTCCTTGCGCAACGCCGAAATTTGCGCGGCAGCTACCGGGCCGCCTTTGTTTCCCCACTCCTGCCGAATGTAGGTGAGGACGTCGGCGATCTTCGCGTCGGTCAAAGTGGTGTCCCACGCCTGCATGACGGCGGCGCCGAATTGCTGGCCTTTCACCGTGACGGGTCCATGCAATCCTTTCAGCAAAATCATGCCAAGACGGCGAGTGCCGCCATTGACGTACTCAGAGCCGGCCAGCGGCGGATAACCCTGGCTCGCGGCCCCCAATCCGTTGGGCTGATGGCAAACAGCGCAGTTCTGCGAGAAAATTTTCTTCCCGCGATCAGCCTGGGAAAGTTCCGTGGTCGGTCCGCCGGGACCCTGAGGACCTGATTTTGTGTGACTCGGAATAAGAGCCGGATCGAGACTGTCGCCGCTGAAATTTCCAGAAAACCGGCCGAGATAAGCGCCGCCGAAAAAGATCGCGAGACCGTAGACCGCGATGAGCCAAATGGAGAGCGGTTCGAGGCCGGCGCGCGGTTCGCGTTTTTCTCGCTGAATGGCCGAATGCACCTGGTGGACGTCGGAGGTTTCTCCGTAATCCATTCCCTGCCGCTGCTGTCCGCCGCCGGCGCTTTCGTTCATTTCTTTTCCTCCTTCGGCGGCGCGGCCGCAGGTGACGCGGCCGCAGCTGAAGCGGGCGAAGCAGAAGGGGCCGGCGCAGCGCCCGCTGTCAGTTTGGCTTCTTTAAGTTCGTGCGATTGATCGAGCGACATCAGGTAAGCGACGAGACATTTCGCGTCATAGCTCGGAATCACTTCCCAATCCTCGCCCGGATCCTCTGCGCCGGTTAGCTTTAATGCGTCCGCCGAGCGCTCACCGGAGATGCGGCGTTTTTCGTAAAGGAACTTGTAAGCCGGCATGTTCGAGCTCGAACCGGCGAGGACGCTGCGCGGACTGTAAAGATGGAGATGATGCCATGCGGCGGAGTACTCCGGCGGAATACCGTTCGGGTTAGGCGTGGCTTCCGCGGTTGCCGGAGATGGTGCCGGTGAAGTTGCGGGTGCGGGTGAGGTTGCCGGTGACGATGAATTCGGAGGCGCTGGCGAATTCGCGGGTGCGGGCGAGCTTGCCGGAGGGGCTGATGCCTTCGCGCTCGGCGCGGGGGATGCATTGGGGGCGGCCGCTGGTGAGTTCGCAGCGATGGCGTTTGGCGAAGGCGCCGGCGCGTTAGCCACCGGCGATGCCCCGGGAGAAGTCGCCGCGGCTGGTGACGGTGACGCGTTCTCGTCTTCGGAGGGCGCGCGCTTGCCGATGTTCGAAAGATCGGGACCCAATCGCATTTTGCCGAGGAAGGCTGGCCGCTCGAAAATGTAATCGCGCGGCGCACTCCGGCGCGTTCCCCATTTCCGGTCGATGTCGGACGCCGCGTAATCCGCGCGGACCTGTTGGCTGTGGCAATAAACGCAACCGTTCGCCGCGTAAATTTTTCGACCGCGCTGGGCCATTCCCGATTTCGGTTGCGGATAGATGTCAGTCCCCTCTTCGTCCGCCTGCGGATCGAGATGACCGATCTGCCAATTTGGGATGAGCGTCAGCCCCGTCCACGAAAATGCGAACGTGCCGAAAATGCCGAGGAAGAGTCCGGTTACGCCCTTCATATGTGATCCTTCACCGCCTCCTCTTCCTTCGGATTCAAAAACGTAGGCACGCTGGCGGTCCGGCCGAGGCCGAAAAGCATCAGTCCGAAATGAAACGCGAAAATAAAATGCGCAATCGTGAGCAGCATCCCGGAGACACTTCGTCCCCGCAGATACGGCAGGATGGAATCCGTCGTTTCGGTGAATTGCAGCGTTGGGTCATGCATGCTGCTTCCCTGTGCGATTCCTCCCAAAAATAACATCGCTACCATCAGGCCGACGCCATAGGCCGAGGACCAGAAGTGCAGCTTGATCAAGGTGGCGTAACGCCATTCGCGGCCAACCAGCCGCGGCACGATGTAATACATCGAGCCGAAAATGATCATGGTGTAGAACGCGTAGAGCCCGATGTGTGAGTAAGCGATGCTCGCTTCGCTGAAGTGGACGTAACCGGCGATCGAGCGAAGCGACAGGAAAATTCCCATCAGACTGAATACGGTGTAAGCGAACGCACCGAAGACGGTGAAACGCAGCGTCGGACTATAGCGGAGCAACCCGAAATAGCCCTGCATCGTCATGTGATGATTCAGCCCCACAGTCGCAACCGGAATTAGTGTAAGGATCGACGCCGCGATGCTAGCGGTGATCATCCAGGCCGGGAACGGCCCGTCGACGAGACGTTGCATTCCAGTCCAACTAGCGAAGAGCGCATAGGTCCAGAAGCCGATCGCCGCGAGGTGATAACTGTAAACCGGCCGACCGATCACTTTCGGAATCATGTAATAAGCGGTGCCGAGCGCGATGGCGCCGAACCAAAGGAACATCAAATTGTTCCCGAACCACCACGTAACGGCGGCTTGCATCACGCCTTGGACAGGCACTGCGAAAAGCATGATCTGGGTCGCGCCATAGACCCAGGGGAACCAGAGAAACGCGCCGAGCAAATACCATTGCGTGATGTAAATGTTTTCGCCGCGCCGGAAGCGGAACATGAGCATCGCCCAGGAAACGACGAGCGAATACGCGACGAAGAGAACGATCGAAGCGTAAGGCGGGAACTCGAGCCATTCATAGCCGGTGCTGTCGCCGACGATGATTGCGCCGACGCCGAGCAAGACCCCGAGATTCCAAAACGCGCCGCCGGTGATGAGCAAGAGCGGATGGCGCAACGTCGTTCGGCATAAACGCGCCATGAGCCAGATCGCGGTACCGATTCCAGCCATCGACGCCCATCCGTAAACCATCACGTTCATGTGGGCCGGTCGCATGCGCCCCCAGGTGAGCCATTCACAATTCGCGAGCAGATCGGGCGCGTGCAATTTCCACGAAGTCAGCCCGGCCAGCAGCGTCCCAAGGAGCAGCCATGCAATCGCGGAGCCGTAGAAGAACAGCACGGGAATGCGCGTCGACGCGTCGATCAACGCGCGCTCGACTTGTTCGACATCGAGCGTCGTCACTTCGCTGTCGGTCGTGGTCACCTCAGCGGGATTCGGAGGCGTTAATGGTACTTCAGACGGGTTCATGGCGTTTTCCCGCGGACGGGCAATGGAGTTCCTGCCGCCGAGGGCGACGCGGATGGTGAAGCGCTGACCTGCGGTTTTGCAGGAGAGGGAGGAGCGGATGCGGCGGGACTCGAGTTCGGACCAGGCTGTGTGTTCGGCGCCGCCGGCGGCGGATTCGCGGCAGCCGCGGGTTGATTGTGGGCTTCAGAGTTTGGTCCGCTCACTGAGGTTGGCTTCGGTGTCGTGCTCGCACTTGCGGAAGGCGATGACGAAGCGCTCGCCGCCGGTGATGCATTCGCGGCCGGCGAAGTTTGTGGAGCCGCACTTGGAGCCGCAACCGCGATTGGCCCCGCTGCCGTCGGCTTTTTGTCCGGCAATTCGACCAGCATGATTTGCATCGCCTGATTAATCGGGATCCGCGCGACGCCCTTATTCTTGTCGACCCAGCCGTAAGTCGTGAGCGCGGTCAGGTTTTCTTTCTGCGCGTCTTGGAATTTTTTCGCGCGCACTTCGGCCCGTTTCTTTTCGTAGTCGCTCCCGCGAGGTGAAGCCTTGATCACCACCATCGCGAGCAAACCGAAGAGGCTGAAAAGCAGCACGACTCCGAGCCAGGTCGAGAACATCCCGCGCGGCTGATAATGCTGGAGTGGTTCGGTGGACGGCATGGTTAGTTAACAAGACGGAGCGATTCGAGCAGGCGCGGATCGCGGTTTGGAAAGAGAGAGCTTCGCCGGACGATCCAGAGAAAGACGAAGGCGAGGGTGGCGCCTATGCCGAGCAGCGGAACGAAGTCCCAGATGCTAATAACCACGGCCGCTCCGTGCAACGCGGGCAGGACCACGATGTAAATGTCGAGCATCTGCATGAACACGAGCCAACCCGCGACGAGGCAAAGCCGCGTCGGCTTTCGCTTCAGGCCCTGCATCAGCAAAATCGCGAATGGAACAAAAAAGCGGCCGACCACTAGCAAGAGATTGAGCACATTCCACGACTCCGTATTTCGCCGGATAAAATATTCGGTCTCTTCCGGTATGTTCGCATACCAGGTGAGCATGTATTGGCCGAAGCCGATGTAGGCCCAAAAAACGCAGAAGGCCAACATCCACTTCCCCATGATGTGGTAATGCTCGGGCGTGACCGTGTTCCTCAGGTAACCTGCCTTGCGCAACGCCGTGATCACGAGCACCAGCAACGACATCGAGCTGCCGGTGGCGCCCGCAAAAATATAGACGCCCCACATGGTCGAGAACCACCGGTAATCAACCCCGAGCAACCAGTCGTAGGCTCCGAAGGTGAGCGAGAGGGCGAAGAGCGGGAGCGAGATAAAAGCGACCCGCCGCATGTTTATCGTGAAAGCCGGATTACCGTCGCGATCCTGCCGGATGGAGAAGCGGCGGAAGAACAGGGTCGCGCCGATAAAAAAGACGAAATAGAAAATGGAGCGGGCCAGGAAAAAGTTCTCGTTCAGGTAAGCGCGTTTGCTGTCCAGAACGGGATCGTGCCCGACGGGGATGTTCATCCATTGGTAGATATGATGGCGGAAGATCACGATCGGGATGAAGAACACCGCCATGACAGCAATCAGCAGCGCCAGGTTCTCGAGCTGGCGCCGGACAACGACCGACCATTCGGCGTCCACGACGTGATGAACGATGATCCAGAAGAAGCAGCCGGCGAGAATTGTGAAATAGAATGCAAACGCGAAGAGCCACGAGAAACTGAATTGCACCGGCGAAACGAACGCGCCGACCACGCTTAATCCCAATCCCACCACCCCGGCAATCGCCAGCAAGAACGAGAGCGGTGCGAACCGGTTCTTCTCGATGTATTCGCCTTCCGGCGTCGGCACAACGTCAGCGCGTTCGCTCATTTCTTGGGTGCCTCCGATTTGGAAGGTTCGGGTGAAGCCGCCGGCGCCGGTTTGTCCAGCTCGGCGCGATGCTCGGCCGGCACGTCCGCTTCGGTCGCGTTCTGGCTCCGTTGTAAAGCTCGCAGGTAGGCGATGATTGCCCAGCGGTCCGTTACGCTCACGTTTGGCCCGTAAGGCAACATCGTGTTTTTGCCGTTCGTGATCGTGTTAAAAATTTCGCCGTCCGCCATTGTCCGGATACGTTCGTCCTGCAGACTGACCACGGTCGTTAGGCCGTACTGCTTGGTCATTCCATTGCCGGCGGCGGTCGGGCCGTGGCAGATCGCACAGTTGATGTTGAAACGCTGTTTGCCGCGCTCCATCAAATCGCCGTTGACCGCGATCGGGAAACCGGTGCCCCAGTTGTCGCCCATCTTGCCGGTGTTGAAATAATCTGTGCCACTGCTGAAGCCGAGGTGCGGCTGGACATTCATCTCGGAAGGAACCGGCGGCGCACCGGGCGAAGCTTCGCTGTTCGCCTTCGGCATTTCGTAACCGATCGGAACCGTGCCCGCGACCGGCGGACGCGAACCACGGCCATCGGCAAAGAAAGCGAGCGGCGCCTGGGCGCGCACCTTCATCTGGCGCACCATGTCCGGGAAAACTTCGATCGGTGAACCGGTGCTGGTCTGCCCGCGGAAACCGAACACCGCGACAAGCGCGATGCCGATTAGCAGAAAAATGAGAAAGAAGCCGCGGAGCATAAAGTTATTCTTCGTGGATGATGGTGACGTGGCTGCCGCCGCTTTGCTCCAAAAGCTCGCGCGCTTCCATTTCCGTAAACCGCGGGTCGCGCGCTTCGATGATCAGGAAAAATCCATCGTTGGTCGCTCGGCTGAATCGCTGCCAATTGAAGACCGGATGATTCCAGCGCGGCAGACCGTTCATGATCAAGACCGAGAAAAATGCGGAGAATGCGGAGAAGAGAATCGTTAGCTCGAACATGATCGGGAAAAACGCCGGAACCGTTTTCCAGTCGAACGGTTTGCCGTGGACGACCAACGGATAAATAAAAGTTGAGGGTCCGAATTCGAGGACGACTGCAGTTAACAATCCGGTAATGCCGCCGGCGAGAACGACCGCGCTCAGCCACGATTTACCAAGGCCCATCGCGGCATCCATTCCATGGATCGGGAAAGGCGAATGAACGTCCCAGCGTTTGAATCCAGCGTCGCGGACTCGTTTCGCCGCCTCATAGAGCGCGGCGGCGCTCCCATATTCCGCGCCCATCCCGTAAACTTTATTTCCGGACGGCGTTCTCATTTCGTCCTCTCCCCTCCTCCGGCCGCGACGACATGATGTTCCTCCGGCGAAGCGTGGTGCGGGTTCGCTTCCGGCAGGACAATTTTTACTTCCGACATCGCGATCATCGGCAGATAGCGAATGAAAAGGAGGAAGAGCGAAAGGAAGATCCCAAAGGTGCCGACGAACGTCCAGATATCGACCCAGGTCGGAATGAACAGACCCCACGACGACGGGAGGAAGTCACGATGCAATCCGCCGACGATGATGATGAAGCGCTCGAACCACATGCCGGCGTTCACACACATGCAGACGAAATACACAACGTAGATGTTGCGCCGGAACCGCTGGAACCAGAACAGTTGCGGTGAAAGCATGTTGCAGAAAAGCATGCCAACCCACCAGTACCACCAGTAGGGACCGAAAATGCGGTTATAGAAGGCGAACTTTTCGTACTGATTGCCGCTGTACCAGGCCACGAAAAATTCCATCGTGTAGGCGTAGCCAACCATCGAGCCGGTGAGCAAAATCACCTTCGCCATTTTGTCGATGTGCTGCGGCGTGATGATGTCTTGGAGTTTGTAGATCGCACGCGCCGGGATCATCAGCGTTAGCACCATGGCGAATCCGCCAAAGATCGCGCCTGCGACGAAGTAAGGCGGGAAGATGGTGGTGTGCCAGGTGGGGATGACCGAGGTCGCGAAGTCGAACGACACGACGCTGTGAACGGAAAGCACCAGCGGCGTCGAAAGGCCGGCCAGCAACAGATAGGCCATTTCATAATGGCGCCAGTTCCGGTTCGACCCGCGCCACCCGAGCGCGAAAATTCCGTAGCACAGTTTCTTGATTTTGGTCGTAGCGCGGTCGCGCAACGTTGCCAAATCCGGAATCAAACCGGTGTACCAAAAGAGGACTGAGACCGTGAAGTAGGTCGAGACCGCGAAGACGTCCCAGAGCAGAGGGCTGCGGAAGTTTGGCCAAATCCCGTAGTTATTCGGCAAGGGCGCGAGATACCAGGCCATCCAGACGCGACCGACGTGGACGCCTGGAAAAATCGCGGCGCAAATAACGGCGAAGAGCGTCATCGCTTCCGCCGAGCGGTTGATCGAGGTGCGCCATTTCTGGCGGAGCAAATAAAGGATCGCTGAAATCAGAGTACCGGCGTGTCCGATACCGATCCAGAACACGAAGTTGGTGATATCCCACGCCCAACCGACCGGATGATTGAGACCCCAAACGCCGACGCCAGTCGAAATTTGATATCCGAGGCAAAAGAGCCCGACCATCGCGACCATCGATGTGATCGCGAACGTGACCCACCACCAGCGGGGCGCGATGCCTTCGACCGCGCCCGAAATTCGCTCCGTGATCCAGGCGAAATTCCGCCGGTTCAGAACCAGCGGCACCCGCGCGAGCGGTCGCTCGACTGAAGCCGAGGCCTCGCCTGCGATTACGTCTGGTGCTGTTGTCGCTCCGTCCATGTTAGGGATTTTCGATTGAAGAAGGGCGGCGACGCATTGACGACATTCGAAATTCGAAATTCGAGATTCGAAAATTCATCACGGTTTCTCCTGCGGGTTCAGCGCGCCTTTGTCGTGCTGGTTGAAATCGTGTTTCGCTTTATCGGGACCCTCGGGTCCTTCGTGGCCGAGACTCGCCACCGCGATTCGGCCCGCGTCGGGCATTTTCGGATTCGGATTGCGAATCCGCGCGAGGTAACTCGTCCGCGTGTTCACATTCAAGTATTCGAGCAGGCGATAATTGCGGTCCTGCATTTTTATTTTCGAGACCTTGCTTTCGGGATCCTTGACGTCGCCGAATACGATTGCGCCGGTCGGACAAACCTGCGCGCAGGCGCTTGTGAACGAATCGCGCGGAATCCGGGTCTTGTCGGATGCGCCCGCTTTGACGTGCGCGGCGATCTTCGCTTCTTCGACGCGCTGGACGCAGTAGGTGCATTTCTCCATCACGCCGCGCATCCGCACCGTAACGTTCGGATTCTTCTGGAGCTTCGTCGTGTCGGGCGCGCCCTTCTCGGTGAACGGCCCGAGGTATTCCTGATAAACGGAAAGCGGACCGACTTTCGTCTTCCCGATCGGGCGCTGGTTGTAATCGAAGAAATTAAAACGGCGGACCTTGAACGGGCAGTTGTTCGCGCAATACCGCGTGCCGATGCAACGGTTGTAAGCCATGACGTTGAGGCCGTCCTCGCTGTGGACGGTCGCGTTCACCGGGCAAACCGTTTCGCACGGCGCGTTTTCGCAGTGCTGGCACATCATTGGTTCGTGCACGATCTCGGGATTGTCCGGATATTCGCCGAGATCCTGGTTGTACGGTTTTTCGCTCGCGTAATACCGGTCGAGCCGCATCCAGTGCATCGCGCGTCCGTGGCTCACCTGGAGTTTGCCGACGATCGGAATGTTGTTCTCAGCCTGACAGGCGATAACGCACGCGCTGCAACCAGTGCAGACATTCAGGTCGACGCTCATGCCCCATTGCTGCTCGGCGTTGAGCGGCGGATGACTGTAAATACTCGGCAATCTCGCGGGCAATTCTTCGTCGCCCGCGATCTTCTTCACGAACTCCGGATCTTCGCGGTAGCGATCCAGTGTCGCTTCGCGAACCAGCCCGCGGCCTTCGATGCTCCAATGGTCCTGCGTGATCGAGAGCGCGTAAGTTCCCAAGGTGTGCGGACGCGGCGTCGGCGTGCCGGACGGACTGGGCGATGGAGGTGGCTTAGGTGTCGGGGTGCCGTTTGGAGTTGCAGTAGGCGCCGAATTCTGCGCCGCCGTCGGCGCGGTCGTGACGGAAATCGAGTCGATCGTCTTGCTGTCGACGGCCATGTAATGCGGGTTCGAGCTGGTCCGCAGGAGAAATGCGTTGAAGCCCGATTCCTCGCCCACCAATCCCGTCTTCTTGCGGCCATAACCGAGCGCAATCGAAATTGAGTTGTCCGCGTGCCCCGGCGAAATCAGCGCCGCGATCACCAGCTCGCGTCGAATTTTTTCACCGTGCGTGTCCTTGGTCGTCTCGACAACCGCGATGTTCACGAGATCGCCGGTCTCGACGCCGAGATGCTTCGCCATCGCGGGGCTCATCAACGCCGCGTTGTCCCAAGTCAGTTTCGTGATCGGATCGGGCAACTCCTGGAGCCAGCCGTTATTAATGTAACGGCCGTCATCGATGTTGTAGCTGCGGGTCAGGACAATTTCCGGAGCTTCGAGAGTGGGATTCGGCGCGGTCGCCCAAAGCGTATGAGCGACGCCACCGGCATTGTTCGAGTTAAACGTTGGCGGTTTGTCTTTCAGCGCGATATGGGTCGCGAATCCGTCGCGCAACATTTGCGACCAGGCGGTTTGGAAATCTCCCGGAGGCGCGCTGGCGCGGAATGTTTCCTGGACCAGCTCCGGACCTTCGACCTTCGGCTTGCCGAGGACCGCGTTCATCACATCGAGCTCGGACATTCCGCCAAAGAGCGGCAGGATCATCGGCTGGATCGGAACATACGCGCCATCGCTCGTAAGCGCGTCGCTCCATGTTTCGAGATAATGCGCGGCCGGCACATGCCATGTGCTCAGCTCGGAAGTCTCGTCCTCGTAGTAACCGAGCCGCACCACATCCGGCACTTTCTTCTGCAACTCGGGCCAATCGACCGGCGCCTTCAAATCCTTGTCGATCGTGATTCCTTTCGGCGCGTTGTAAACCGGGTCGCCGCCGAAAATGAAAAGCTGTTTGATTCGGCCCGAATTTATTTCGCCGGCGAGCTGCAGAATGCTGTTGGTCTTTGGGGCGCGCACGAACTCGCGGATGATCAAGGTCGCGCCGACGTTCTTCAGCGCTGAGTTGATCGCGTAAACCATCAACTGCACGACGACCGGCTGATGCGGGCCGGCCAGGACAAGGCTCGCGCCGGGTTTCGCCATCAAATCGTTCGCGCACTCGGTCAGCCACGCGTCATCGAACTGCATGGCGTTCACCGGCTCGGTGAGCGTCGCGATTGTCGAAGCAAGCCCCTGATCTTTCGTCGCGATGGCGATCTTGCCGGCAAGCGCGCGGGTGAACGCCGGAATCTGACTCGCCGGGCAACGCATCCGATGATCCGCCATCGCACCGGTGAGCGTGAAACGATTCTCCACGACGTAGAGCCGATTCATCGTGTCCTTGGCTTCGCCGACGCGCCGGCGCGAACTGAAGGCGCGAATCCCCGCGATATCGCCTTCGCCGCAATCGAGGAAATCGCTGTCCAGCGCGAGAACGACGTCCGCCCGTTCCAGGCGCGGGACGAGCCGCGCGTTGTCGCCAAAGCTGAGCTGGGTCGCGAAACTTTGCGCTTCCGTCAGAAGCGGATCGTAAACGCACCACCGCATTTTTGGATAAGTCTTCAGGAGTTCCGCACGCAACCGCTCGCGCGTCGGCGAATGGACTTCCTCGACGAGGAACGCCAGCCCGGCGCCGCCGTCCGCGGCGATCTTGCCCCGCAAGTCGCCGAGATATTTTTCGAAAGCGGCGCGGTCGCGCCTTTCGAGGGTCCGGACTTTTTTCCCGTTCTCGTCTTTCTCCTTAACCTCGGCGAAATGCCGGGAGCGCGCCGGATCGTAGAGATCGAGAAGCGAGGCCTGCGCAAAAGTATCCGTCGCGCCGCCGCTCGCGGGATGAAGCGGATTGCCTTCTAACTTGATCGGGCGGCCGTCGACTGTTGCCGCGATCAACGGAATCGCGCCGGTCCGGCGCGGCATCGCCGTCGCGTAATACAAAGCTTTACCGGGGATCGTCCACTCCACGCTTTTCGAGAAGGGCACCAGATGCATTTCCGGACGGCGACAGCTCGTTAGGCCAAATCCCGCCAGCGCCATCGAGGCGCCCATCAGTTTCAGAAAACCGCGGCGCGACCATTCGTCGCCGTTGAGCTGCGCTGCGCCCGACGGAAATTCGCGCTCGAGCCAGCCTCGAAATTCCGGCGTGTCGCTCAGCTCGCCCAGGCTGCGCCAATAGCGTTTCCCAGTCAGCTTTTCCGGCGGATGCTCGAAGACGCGTTTCATCGGTGGCACCCCTGACAATTGATGGTCGGCTGAATGTTCCAACGCTCCTTCAGCGTTCGCCCGATCTCTTGCTGCGTTAGCTTATCCTTCTTCGACCAGTCATCGGTCGCGTCTTTGGGCTGTCCGTATTTCGCCACGAAGTCCGCCGGTTTTTCCCAATCCGGTTTCCAATCCATGTTCGTGATCTGCGTTTCCGGACGCAGGAAATTTTCCGGATGCCGATGGCACTCGAGGCACCACGCCATGCTGTGGGGCTTGGCGTGCCGCACCACGCTCATGTGATTGATCTGGCCGTGGCAGCTGAAGCAGCTGATCCCGCGGTTCACGTGCGCAGCGTGATTGTAAAAAACGTAATCAGGCGTGCGATGCAGCTGGACCCACTCGACGGGCTGCCCGGTTTTCCAGCTCGCGCGGATCGGCTCGAGCTTCGGGTTGTCCTTTTGCACCTGCGTGTGGCAAGCCATGCAGGTCTGCGTGTTCGGCAAATTCGAATGCGCGGCGACGTCGACGAAACTGTGGCAGTAACGGCAATCCATCCCGAGCTGCGCGACGTGGATGTCGTGCGGGAAGGGCACCGGCTGGACCGGGGTGTAACCGACGCGGGTGTACTTCGGCGTGATGTAATACCAGGTGGCGCCGGTCAGGCCACAGACGATGAAGGTGCCGCAGATGGAAATCTTGAGCGGCAACCAGTTCGTCCAGCGTGGAAAAAAATTCGCCATAAAACGCTTAGCGAACTGCGCTTCGGCAAAGGGACAGCCGCCACTTTAGAAACGGAACCGGCTGATAGTTAGGATGTGCGTCGCTCAAGGTCGTTGGATTCAAGGTTTAAAGGCAGCGGCCCGGAGAGGAGCGCCAACTCTATGAGTCGCGATTGGGTTAGCAAAAGAAAATTGTTTTTCCATTCGTGGTGGCAGCGCGAAAAACCAATTCTTTCATACGGAAAAGATTCCAATAAGCAAAAGAGAAGAATTTTCTTTTCACAGGAATCACGTTGAAGCGTTGCGCGCTCGACGCCAAGCCCTGAAATCGGGATGATCGCGCCGCGATGAAAATTCTGTTCGCTCTTGTTTTTTCCGGGCTCGCTTCCGCGGTGTTCGCCGCCGAACCGGTCCAAACCGTTTTTGTTAACGGCAACATCTACACAATGAACGAGCGCCAGCCGCGCGCGGAAGCGATCGGGGTGAAAGGTGACCGAATTATTTTTGTCGGTTCAAATGCCGACGCGAAAAAATATCAGACGAACGGCGCGCGGACGGTGGATCTCGCCGGAAAAACCGTCCTGCCGGGTCTGACCGATTCGCATTGTCACATTTTCGGGATCGGCGAGCGCGAACTGACGTTGAATCTCGAAGGGACCAACACCCTCGAAGATTTTCTCGCGAAAGTGAAAGAGCGCGTGGCGAAAACCGAAGCCGGAAAATGGATCACCGGTCGCGGTTGGATCGAGACGTTTTGGAAACCGCCGCAATTCCCTACCCGTGCCGATCTCGACAAGATCGCGCCGGACAATCCAGTGGTGCTGACGCGCGCTGATGGACACGCAGTGATCGCGAACAGCGCGGCCTTGCGCATCGCGAAGATCGACAAAGAAACGCCGAATCCATTCGGGGGCGAGATTCTAAAGGACAAACAAACGGGCGAACCGACCGGGATGCTTCTCGATCACGCGCAGGAACTTATTCAGAAAAATATTCCGCAGCCGACCGAAGCTGAGCGACGCGAGGCATTCATCGTCGGCGTAAAACGCGAGCTGTCGTTAGGCTGGTGTGAAATTCAAAACGCCGGCAGCAATCTCGACGATATTGCGCCGATGCGGCAGGCGCTCGAGGCCGGGCAATGCAAGATCCGAGTTTATAACGCCGCCTATTCGCCCGGGCCAGCCGGGGCCGCGCTGTTGCGCGATGGCCCGGCGCTCAATGCCTTCGATCATCATTTCACCCAGCGCACGATCAAAGTTGTTTTCGATGGGGCGCTCGGCTCCCGAGGCGCCGCGTTGCTCGCTCCCTACTCCGATGCGCCGGATACGTCCGGCTTCCTCCGGGAAAAAGAATCCGAGCTGCCGCCGATCTTTGAAGAAGCACTTCGCAAAGGGATCCAGATCGAAACTCACGCCATCGGCGATCGCGCCAATCGTGTGATTCTCGATCTCTATGAAAACGCGATGAAAGCGGTTCCGCCAGAACAGCGAAAGATTCGGGAGCCACGTTGGCGCGTCGAGCACGCCCAGATTCTCAGCGCGCAAGACCTGCCGCGCTTCGCGAAACTCGGAATTATCGCCTCGATGCAACCGTCGCACGCGATCAGCGATTTATTTTTCGCGCCGGCGCGTCTCGGCAAAGATCGGCTGGCCGGCGCCTATGCCTGGCAAAGCCTTCTGAAATCCGGCGCGATAATTTGCGGCGGCTCCGACGCTCCCGTCGAACGCGGCGAACCGATGATCGAATTCTACGCCGCGGTTTCCCGCAAAAGCATCAAAGGCGAATCCGCCGATGGATGGCACCCCGAACAAGCCGTTTCGCGGGAGCAGGCGCTGAAAATGTTTACGTCAGCCTCCGCCTACGCTGCGTTCGAAGAAAACGACAAGGGCTCGCTCGAACCGGGCAAGCTCGCCGACCTCACCGTCCTTTCCGCCGACATCATGAAAATCTCGGAGCCCGAAATCCTGACGACGAAGTGCGTCATGACCGTGATCGGCGGCGAGATCGTCTACGAAGCGCCGCAATAGCACGAGGAAATTTGGAAGGTCAGCGCGTAACCAAAAGGCGCTGTATGTAGCTTTTCACGGTGTTCGCAAAGCCGCCCCACTCACTGGTCGCTTCTTCAAGGCCGAGCCGCTCTTGAAAAAAGGAAAGCTGACCCAAATCTTCGCGCTTGGACTGGGCGACCGTTTCCATCTGTTCCTTCGTGACCTTCCATGCGAGCGCCAGGGACTGAACCGCCATGGTCATGTTAGCAAGAACTGCAAAAGCCGTGACCTTGCCAGCCGAAGCCTCGAAAACATCGAGTCGACTGCTCATCCCGGCCACCGCGGCCGTTGCGACGGCATGCGCATGGATCGAACCGACAACATCTTTTTCCTCGCAAGCGGCGGTCTGTTTTTCCAGGGCAACGGCCGCGGCTTGATGGGCCTGTTGAGCCGCATCGAGATCGGCGCCGGCGTTTGGGAAATCGGCTAAAAAATCAGCCGCCCAACCAGCAACATTTCCAGCTGTGGTGCTCAAGCCACCGGGCCCGGCGAGGACTTCCGAGGCCACGGCGCCGATCTGTCCTGGAGTTCCCTTAAAAATCACCGGAAGATGGGTAAGGGTGACGCTGAAGGTCCGCGCGGCCTGGTAAACGCGAACGGCCAGCCAAACAAACCGCCCATACAGATCTGGTGGTGGAGCGGCTTTCATAAGGCCCTCAGGACCTGCTCCCAAGGATGCCAAAAGCTGCTGTGGTCCCCCTGGTTGTCCCGAGGCAAAACTCTGGCCAAAGGAAGTGAGAAATTCGGGATCTTCCATGACAGCATTCATGGCGTCGAGAAGTTGGGGCCATCCGGTTAGAGCGCCGCGACAGATGCCGGGCACGGCCATTTCCTTGGGGATACGAAGCGTCAAGTTGGAGGAGGCCGAGCCACCAGGCCTCGCCGCTTTTTTATTTTTGGTGGGCATAGTGAAAAACCGTCAGGTAGTTTGTGTTGAAAGCTAAAGAGGCACTCTCAAGAACTCGTTCCAAGCTGAGTATTGGCGTCCGAAACGAATTCGGCCCAAAGGCTGCCAGCCATGTTCAGTTTCAGTTGACGCAGTGGGTTGGTCGGCGCGTAGGACTGCGCGGAGGCGAGATACTCACTAACTAGCTGGCTATCTCCCTGAAGCGGCAGAAAGACGCCGGCGACGAGCGCTCCGGCATTGAGCGCCACTTGAAAATTCGAATTCACCGCGTTGAACGGCGTCTGCATGGCAGCGAATTTGGCTGCTACGTCGGCGAACATCCCGTTGAAGGAATTCCGCACATCCCCGTCGCCGCAAGCGATATCGCCGATAAGATTGTTTTCGGCGTTGGTCGCGGCGGTCGTGATAGCCGTCTGGACGCTCGTGGCCTGAGCCTGGATATAACCGATAAACTGCTGCTGCCAGTTCAGGAAACCAGCGATTTTTTGGAGAGCACTATTCATTTCGCCAAGATTGTTTTGCAATATCGTGGCGGCAGCGCCAAACGTTACAGTTAGTTGAGCAGCCTGGGCAGGAGTTTCCACCCCCCCGGCATTGATAATCGCGGTGTCGACCTGGTTAATCGTAGCCAGAGCTGCCAGAAGGTTGGTGTTATAATTGGGCAGGTCCGCAGTCACCCAAATCTGGGTAAGTTGAAAGCTCACCGTATAAGCGGAAGCGATATTCAGCTGACCCACTGCGGGAATCAGGACGCCGTTGTTGACAGATGGGACCCAGTTCGCACTCCAGTTCCAGTCTTGCTCCATGAAACCGCAATCGTAAGAGCACGATCCACTGTCCCCATAAGGCCCCAAAGGGTTTTGATTAACGGACGTAACGGCGCTTGCACAACTCGAAGTAAGAGTGGCGAACGCAGCCAAGGCCAGGGTCTGGGCGCCGGCGCTACCGTCGGAGACCGCGGACGCCTTATCCCGCGACGCGCTACGTTTGCTTGATACCTTGAATTGAATTGGAGACGAGGCGGATAATTGCATTTGATGTTAGTGCCGGTATAGCTACGAGAGATAAGCAATCGTCAGTTTGACGCGTAGCTTTGTTGCTGTAGTCGGGTCGCCGCTGCCAGAAGCCAGCGTTATGCTCCACTGAGTGTAGGGAGTAGGTGTCATATACACAGCCGTGTTAATCTTCCATGGGCTGTAAATCGTATTGTCCGGGGAATGGTAGGCGTAATCTCCGGTCAACCCTTTGGTAACAAAGGTATAGGACGAGGATCCGCCGATCCCATTCTGGTAGGTCCCAGAGGTCGAGACAGACGCGATAACGTTACCCTTACTGTTAGGGGTTACTCCATCAAGGAAGAATGCTGCCTGCGAAATCCAGACGGCGCATTTTCCGTTGTTGGGCAACACGCCCTCGAGCTGACTGGTGCCTAACGGAACCGTGAAAGTAAGTGACCAGTCGCCATTCTTTGCCTTGCTCAGCTGGGCCGCGTCACCAGTAATGACGACAGTGGTATTAGGCTGGAGGATGGCAAAATCTAGCTCGATCTCGGCATCGTTATTTGGCAGTTGCACGTGCTGGCCGTCCGGCGCATTGCCAATCGCCTGGGCCACCCAATCGGATACACCTACCAGAGCGCTTTCGAGCTCGGCGGCATTCATGCTTAGATGAAGGGCACGCGGCGGCGACTGGAAATTAAGATAGAAATAGGAAGCGGCATAATAAGTCCACGCCACATAGAGTGAGCGCTTCATGGCTTGGAGACGCCCCTGGATCAGGGCTTTGAGGGCGGCGAGCTTCTCCGCGTCCGAATTGGCGTGCGCCTGAGCATCCGCCCAGCGTTGCTCGACATCCTTGGCCGCCTCGATTTGCGCCATGACAACGGTCGCCTGAACCAGCTGGGCAACATATGCCACGAACTTTCCCCCAATCGCTTTGCCGTAGCCGGCCAGAATCTTAAGACTCGCCAGGTAACTGTCAGCCGCGGCCTGGGCGTCATCACCGAGTCCGCGCTGCACGCCGCTGATCTCGGCTTCCGCGGCGGCGATGTAATTGTCCCAGTCCGTGACCGGATCGAGAGTAATCGCCGACAGACTAACAGGTAGGACGCCGCCGCTCTCATTCTCAAGCGCCTGCTGATAAAGCAGACGTGCGTTCAGCACTGTTTGCATCATCGCCATTTGCGTGGTGAGAAGATCGGTGGCCTGGGTCGACAGGTCGTCACCAGTTCCGGCGTTAGCGTTGATCGCCGCTATCAAATCCTTGATCGCATCTACGCCAGACTGGACAGCGCCGCCGACGTCGCCCTGGTCGGCCTGCGCGGCATCGAAACCCCCGACTACGACATTAGTCAGAAGATCGAGCTCGGCCGCGAGCTGCCGCCTAATGTTGTCGGTCGCGATCTCGTCGGACATGACCAGGAAGGCCGTGTGCGCCGCCTGGGTCTGCAAAGTAAACTTACTCCGCAAATCGGTGATGTCGCTATAGAGGGAGGTGGTATTCGCGGTTATACCATCGAGCTGAACTTTCAAGGGTGCAGTTTCAACGTCAGCGACTGATTGCAGGGTGGCACTGACTGTTGCTATGGCTTGCGCGACATCCTGGCGCGTATCCAAGGTCGCCGCGTTAGCTTCATAGTCCCGAATGACGGTAATGACGTCACTCATGTGCTGGCTGTAGTAGGTTGCCGAAAGAATGGGAACGAAGGTGGCGCCCGGGGCCACGTTCAAGGTCAACAGCAGCGCCGCCGCTTGATTATAGAGCTGAGAATAATCGCTTGGTAGGTTATTGTTTGTCGCCAAGATCGCAGTACAGCCTACGACCCAGGCTAGCATCGCCTGGGCAACGGTCGACAAATCCGCAGCGGAATCATCCATGAGCCAGGCAGCCGCGGAGAAGGTAGCCTGAAGGCTGTTGATCATCCAGGCGGAGGCAATAAGACCTTCCAACGTGTAATCGCCGGTGGAAGCGACTGTCGTGAATCCTGTCCCTTTCGAGGCGACATAAGCTGTAGCTGTCAAAGGAGAGGTTCCCGCGGGGGGAGTAACAGCGGCACTCTCCTGTCCTGCTACGGCCAAGGTAAAAGAGCCTCCGGTAACTCCACCTGCCGCGATCTGAGCCAGGACCTGTCCGTCGGCTCCCGGCGTCACGACCAAAGCTTGGCCGTTCAATCCGGATACGTCCAAGATGCGCGCCACAATGAGCAGTCCCGAAGTCGTGATCGCTGCCACGTCGAGAACCAAGGTATCGGCAAAGATGGCCACGCTATGGGCGCCTCCAGCCGGCGCAGCTTTCAAAACATCGGACAAGTTTGTCTCCAGGCCGTAGTAGGTAACATCGACAAGGTTGCTGACCGGATCCGTGGTGCTTACTAGGTCCGTGTA
>DATBCW010000015.1:0-14019 GCA_036270255.1 Chthoniobacterales bacterium | reverse complement strand
GCGCACAGCACTGATGTCAGGCACGCGGGGCCAAGTGTTGACGGTCATTGGCATGGCGGCGGCCATCGGGTCGTTCCTCCTCATGCCGCAGTTCGGCTTTGTCATCGCGGCTTGTCTCGCGCTCGTTGCGATTATCGGCTTCGGCGGCGCCGGCGTCTGGATGCAACTGGACAGCATTCGCGGCCGGCATTCAGCTGCAGCAATTGCAGGGGTGCGCTCGGTCCTGCGGGTGCTGGTGCTCTTCGCTCTCGTCACGCCGTTTTGGTCGTTGTTCGATCAAAAGGCGTCGACCTGGGTGCTTCAGGCAGACGCGATGAGCAAGCCGCACTGGTTCCAGTCATCGCAAATGCAGGCGCTGAACCCGGCGCTGGTGATGTTGCTGATCCCGTTCAACAACCTCGTCCTTTATCCGGCCCTGCGACGTCGCGGCTACGAACCGACAGCGCTGCGACGAATGACAGCGGGGATCGCGTTCGCCGGAGTGTCCTGGATCATTGTGGGGGTGATGCAGTTAGTCCTCGACGGGGGAAACGCTTTTTCCATCGCATGGCAAATGGTGCCCTACGCATTCCTCACCCTCGGCGAAGTGCTCGTCTCGGCGACTGGGCTCGAGTTTGCCTATAGCCAGGCGCCGCTTGCGATGAAAGGCGTGATCATGGCGTTCTGGAACCTGTCGGTCACGATCGGCAATCTCTGGGTGCTGGTGGTGAACGCCGGGGTTAAACACGAGAAGGTCATCAGCGCGATCAAATCGTGGGGGTTCGAGGTCACGGCGTCGCAAATGTTTTTCTTCGCAGCTTTCGCATTCGCCGCAGCGCTCGTGTTCGGCCTCGTCGCGCGGAGTTATCCGGTGGCGGACCATTATCGCAAGGCCTGACAAACAAGTTCCGTTGTGTAAACGGAACCGGCCGGCGTCAATTCGCTCGAATTAAGGCAGAATGATTCGACGTGAATCAGGCCGGCATCAAAGTCGGCGTGCGATTTCAGGAAGGGACGGATCGTCTCCGGCGAAACATCGCGACAACGAGCGAGCGTTATGTGCGGATGAAACGAGCGCAGGTCAGGCTCGAGGGCGGCAGCCAGGATGGCTTCCTGAACGCGCTTGTGAAGTTGAAACAAATGCGGATGACCGCTGCCGACGCCGATCCAAATTATTTTCGGCCACCCTTTGGTCGGAAATGTTCCGAGGCCAATGAGCGGGAGGAAGAATGGCTTCCAGGAAATCTTCCGCAGCTTTTCCGCGAGTGTTTCTTGAACTTCCTCCGTGACGCTTCCGAGAAACGCCAGAGTGAGATGCATCTGCCGCGGGTCGAGCCAGCGCACGCCGCGCAGGCGCGGGTCTAATTCCTCGAGGCTTTTCGTGGTTGATTCCGGAAGCTCGACGCTGACGAAGAGCCGCTTCGCATTCACGGCCGTTATACGCCGACGGCAATGTCCTCCGTCGACCGATCTTTGGCGGGCTTTTTGAAGCAGAAGGCGAAGATGGCACCGATCAAACAAAGAAAGGCGCCGGCGAGAAAGGGCGTGTAACCGTATTGCGCGATCGGTTTCTGCATGTCGAAAGTGAGGAGCCAGCCGCCGAGAAGGGGACCGAGCAACCGTGCGGTGCTCCCTGCCGATTGCAGGATCCCGAGCGCGCGGCCTTGCCAGTTCGCCTCGACCATTTGCGACGCGAGGCCGCTAAGGGGCGGACTCGCGAAGCCGCTCCCGGCGGCTAATCCGGCCGAGACGAGCAGGAGGAAGGCGAGACTGTTGCTCATCGGCAACAGCGCGAGTGAGATTGTCGTCAGAATCATTCCGGTCCGGGCGAGTGCGACTTCGCCAAACATCTTTATCAATCGACCGATGAGTCCGCCTTGGACGATGACGCTCACGATCCCGACGAAACCAAACATGTAACCATTAGCCTGCGCGTCGTAGCCGAACCGTCTCTCGGTAAAAAGCGCGAACAGCGTCGTCATGATCGAGAACCCGACGATCAGAAAAAAATACGTGCCGAGCACAATTGCGAACATTGCCCCGCGGCCGTGACGAAAAACTTCCACCATGCTGGCTCGTTCGTGCGGCCGGGCGCGCTGCTCGCGCGAAAGGCTCTCCGGCAAGATCAAGTAAACCAGCACGGCATTGATCACCGCGAGTCCGGCGGAAAAGTAGAATGGCGCGCTGTAGGAAATTCGGCTCATCAGGCCGCCAATGAGCGGACCGAAGGTGAAGCCGAGACCGAACGCGGCCCCGATCAATCCCATTGCGCGTGAACGTTTCTCCGGGGCGGTGACGTCAGCGATATAAGCTTGCGGGATCGCGATGTTGCCGCCGGTAATTCCGGCCAGAATCCGCGCCGCGAAGAGAAGCGGGAGACCGTGCGCCAATCCCATGAGGGCGAATCCAATCGCGGTGCCGACGATGCTGACAAACAAAACCGGTCGACGTCCAAAGCGGTCGGAAAGTTTGCCGAGGATTGGCGTGAAGATGATCTGCATCCCGGAATAAATTCCCGTGAGCCAGCCGATGGCGATCGGCGATGCGTGAAAATGCTCCGCATAAAGCGGCAGGATCGGAATGACGATACCGAACCCAATCAGGTCGATGAAGACCGTGAGGAAGAGGACGAATAGCGGTGAGCGTTGGCGCGGCATCGGCGGCTAACGTAGCACAGGCAGTGCGCCTGTGTTTACGAGCCGTGCCGGCGATTAAATCGCGCCACTTCGCGTTCGGTCTCGCGGTCGGTCGCGCGCTTTTTCAAATCGGCCCGCTTGTCATGTGCAACTTTGCCCTGCGCGACACCGATCTCGGATTTCAGTTTTCCATTTTTCCAATAGAGGCTCAGGACCACAAGCGCCCGTCCTGAGATCGCGCTCAGGCCATAGAGTTTGTCGATTTCCTGGCGATGGAGAAGGAGTTTTCGGACGCGCTTGGGCGCGGGCACTTCGTGGCTGGCGCGTTCGTACGGCTGGATGTCGGCGTTGTAGAGGAACGCCTCGCCTTTCTCGATCCGAACGAACGCGTCGGAGATGTTGGCCTTGCCGGCGCGAATCGATTTTACTTCGCTGCCCTTGAGCTCTATCCCGGCTTCGTAGCGCTCGAGAATGTGAAAATCACGGAGCGCTTTGCGATTGAGAATCGTCTCGGTCGCCATAAGCGGGCTTCCGGACGGGCGGCGAAATTAGGCGGCGCCGTCGACGGGTGTCTCGGGAGCCAGCTCGTAGGTGAGTTTGCCGGCGATGATTTCGCGGAGCGCAATATCAGTGAGCGACGAACGCGGGGTGGCCTCGACGAGCGGACGATGTCCCAATCCCAACTGCCGGACACGGCGGGAAACGACGTTGATCAGCAACTGCTGATTCGGAATCACTTGAGCTGCTTCTTGCAGGAGTTGAGTGGTCATATTGCGCAAGGAACGGACGGGGCGCGCGGCCTCCGCCGGAAACTGAAGAATGGCCGGCGACTCGCCAGAAACGTTAGGTGGAATGAGATTGGAAGCGATCATCGTCGGGCAAAACGAGAACGTTGACTCTGCGAGCGGCGGCCGCAGCTGTCAACCGATTTGTTAGAAGGAAACCCCGCTGGCTTCGCGGCAGAGTTTTGACTTATCGGATGTCTTCGACGTAGCTGACGATACGATAATCGACAGCCGTTCCCTCTGTGTCGAGCCGGCGATCGTAGTGCCAATGCACGTTGCCGTTGGCGTAGAAATTCTTGCAGACGATCGCCCCGGTAATGTCCGGCGCGCCGTTAATCGTAAAGTTAGCCGAGGGTGCATAAAAGACCGCGGAAAACCCCGAGTTTGAGCCGCCGCCAGAATTCAAATCGATTGTCTGCTGAACACTGGGATCTGTGGGGCTGATGGCGTAGAACTGCAGGTTGCCGGCGTACCCACTCGTGTTAATGATGTTCTCCGCTTTGGTTTGGAAGTTTCCGGTGAAATAAACTTTGAGGTGGACGTAGGCTGGTACGGTGACGCTCGGCTGGCTGCTCGTGCTATTACCAATATCGCCGGTGACGCTGACTGTAACGTACGTGTCCTGCGGCGATCCGTTGATAATCGCGGGATTCACGGTCAGGCTACCGTTACTTACAAAGTTGGTGATCAGATAATAATTGGGACTTGAAGCAGTTCCCGCTCGCGGCAGCCCATTTACGGTCGGTGGATTGATTACCGTGTTCGGGTTCACGGTTGTGGGCGAAGCCACATAATTCCACGTTGCCGTGCTCGGCATTTCCAGGTCGTTCAGCGAGAAGGGGACGTTGTTGTCGATGACTCCGGAAACACTGGAGCTCTTTTTTACCACCGCACCGCCATTCGTGTAGAGGTTGCCGTAGATATTTCCCTGAATCGTAGCGGTGGCGGTGTTGATTTCGACCGTCCCGCTTCGAGCGTCGAGGTACCGTGAGTCAGACGGGTTATTTTTTACATTCGGATCGTATGGGCCAACGGATGATCGATAGCTATCGATATAGGCAGCCGAGCCGAGCCCGTAGAATGTCCCGGCGGCTTTAATGGCCGCTTCAAAGGGCGTAATGGGAGCGCTAATCTGCTCGATGCGGCGCGTGATCTGAGGTTTGGCCACGGCCACCGTGGCTTTGCCAACGCCGTCCCCGTTCGGCCCATAGCTCGCGATGAAATGGTCTGTGCGAAAATCGATTTTGCGGAGCAAACTATCGCCGCGGGTGCCCGCGCCCATCCGGTCGTCGACGCCGGTGCGCGCCAAACCCATTACGGGCGCCGTGCCCCGCGTTCGAGCGCGGTACCAAGGATTTCCGCCCGAGTCTGTATAGAAAGAATCGACCACGGTACTCGTCGTGAGATCATTTGCTCCGAAAGTCGTCACCAGGCTGACATGTTTTCCGCCAGAATTGTCCCACCCGGTGAAGGCATGCGTCGGATCGAGCATCGTTTTTCTAATCTCTGCATAGGCGATGTCACCGCCTGCCTCAGCGGCGAAAAGCGATTCCTTCCAACTGCGGACCTGACTGGAAGAAACATTGAAACGGGTGGTGCAATTTTGGAGCACGTTGGCACCGATGATTGAGATAACCATGATCGTGCACAACGCGCAGATGAGGACATTGCCTTCTGTTTTCGGGCGTTTGAAGCGCATAATGTTTTTCTCCTTTGAGCGACAGCGATATCAGCCACGACGTTTGTTTCTCAAATACGCTGTCGAATAAATTGTCGTGCCACTCTGCGCAGCCACACTGCCGCCCGAGGTGAAGATTGGCTGGAAGGTGATCGTTGTTTTGGCGCACTCGGTATTGGCCAGCTCTACGTCCGTGGTCTTTGGCACTAATTGATCGGTGCTCGAGGCGATTGTTGTCACATTTCCATCCTCGGTCCGCAGGATCGATTGGCCGTTGATCGAATAGACTACGGTGCTGTTTGCGGCCCCGTAATTTACCTGCGGGCCGCTTGCCGTGTACGCCACCGTGGGATTCCGCGGAGTGTTAAGTAAATCCGGATTGGCGACGGCCTCAGGATCGCCTTTTTGGATGATGTAGTTCGGCACCGTCACAGTGACCGTCTGCAAATCGGCCGAAGTCGTGACGATTAGGCCGCGTTTCACGTCGCGGCTCAGGTAGTCAACGATGCGGATTTGTTGCATATGCGTCCCAAAATAGGTGTCGATCGCGTTAAAACTTTTCTGCAGTGATATGGACGAGGTCAAGATGGCCCCGAGCGCGACGCCGCTCATCGCGAGCGTGACCATGATTTCGGTTAAACTGAAGCCGAGGTTATTGCGGGTGATGTTGAGTTTCATTTTTTGGATCCGTTTGAGATGATGGTGGTTGTCTGTTCGGTTCGTGATCGTCCGCCCAAGGTCATCCTCCAGGCGACGCTGACATCGATCTTGACCAGTTGGTGGCCAAGATCGGTAGCGGTTGAATCGGTGGTAACATTCCCGGCCGGCGTCCGTGTAAACTGCGTAACGCCGTTCGGAGTGGGGAAAGCAGAGATCTTAACGGTCTCCGTTGCCTTCTGAGCAAATGGCGCCGCGTTAGGTGCAGTCGCCATCAGGGTTTGGACCGTGGCCGAGTTGGTTAGGTCGGCGAATGCCAAGTTGCGGAGCATTTCTGCGCGGTCCTGCACGCTTTGAAGCGCGGCAACGGATTCTTTGGTCGCGTCGATATAGCGCAGACAGACGGCGTTGAGCTCAAAGATTGATGCAAAGAAGGCGGCGAGGAGGAGGAGACCGACCATGGTCTCGGTGAGGGTGGTGCCACCAAAGTGATGTTTTGAAGGTCCCTTCATGCCAAGTTCACCATACCCACCATAAAAAACAGCATTTAATATGCCCTTATTCTCGTTCCTGAGACGACGTTTTCGCGAGGCTGATAAAAATTCACACTTTTATCAAGTTTGCGACTGAAACGGCGTTGGTGTCGGGTTTTTCGGTAATGCCGACTCGGTAGTCCAAATCGAGCAGTCGTTCGCGTAACCCTGCGGACCGAGCCGCGATTCTTTTGGCAACCAGCGCGCGCTAGAGCTTGCTACTCGCATCGAAATGCGCGAGATAGGTGCGCGTCGAGTCTGCTCAGCACATTCGAGCAGTTCGGGCTGTGGCTCAGCTTGGTAGAGCGCTGCGTTCGGGACGCAGAGGCCGTGGGTTCAAATCCCACCAGCCCGACGCCGCTCGCAGTCGCAATCGCCGCAATGAATCAAGCCATTCTCACCACCATCGCGCTCACTGGCTTTGGGGTTGCCTTTTTTCACGCCGCCATTCCGACTCATTGGCTTCCATTCGTTCTCACGTCTCGGGTTCAGGGATGGAACGCTTCGAAAACAATCGCAGTGACTGCCCTCGCGGGAACCGGGCACGTCATCGTTACAGCGGCGCTAGGCTTGGCGATAACGCTGTTCGGTTCGGCTCTCAGCGGAACAATCGGTGCCTGGCTTCCCAGGATCGCGGGCGGCGCCCTCCTCCTTTTCGGGCTTTACTACCTGATTCGGCAGCTCATCGGCAAAGGTCACGTCCATTT
This sequence comes from Chthoniobacterales bacterium, assembly GCA_036270255.1. Taxonomy (GTDB): domain Bacteria; phylum Verrucomicrobiota; class Verrucomicrobiia; order Chthoniobacterales; family UBA10450; genus AV80. Next base: position 7,044 of record DATBCW010000015.1, on the reverse strand, counting down.
TCATTATCCGCACGAGCATCTCCACGAACATGGGCATGACGGTGAGGGCCATCACGAACATGACCATTACCATCACCACGAAAAAGGATGCCAGGCTCATCCCACATCCGATCGCGCGGCGATTTTAAGCCTACTCGCGTTCCTCACCTTCTCGCCTTGCGAGGGGTTCGTGCCGTTTTACGTCTCGGGCATTCGTTATGGCTGGGGCGGTTTTGCTGTCCTTACCGCTGTGCTCTCGGTGGCGACAGTCGCCGGCATGGTCCTGTTTACCTCGCTCACCCTAGCCGGGCTAAGCAAACTGAAGCTCGGCCTGTTGGAGAAATACGAGAGCGTCCTGATGGGAACTCTGCTGTGCGCCGTCGGCATTCTTATCATTCTCTTTGAAACATGACGAGCGACGATGGATTGAAGGTTGGCGACAAGGCCCCGGCGTTCCGGGCAATTGCGGTCGGCGGCGAATATGGCGAAGCCACCAGTGTCGCATTGCGCGATCTTAGCGGCGCGCCCGTGGTCCTGTATTTTTACCCGAAAGACGACACGCCGGGTTGCACCACGCAGGCTTGCAGTCTTCGCGATTCCTGGGAGTCGCTCCGCGATAACGCGAAAATTTTCGGCGTCAGTATCGATTCCGCGCAGAGCCACCGCAAGTTTATCGACAAATTCAGTCTGCCCTTCCCCATCCTTTCGGATCCCGAAAAGAAAATCGTTAACAACTACGGCGTTTGGGTGGAGAAAAGCATGTATGGCAGGAAATACATGGGCACGGAACGGAGCACATTTGTTATCGACAGCACCGGCCGAATCGCGGCGATTTTTCGCAAAGTGAAGCCGGAGGAACATGTTGGCTTGGTGCGCGAAGCCTTGAGCAAGCTGTCGGCAAAGTGAAAGAACGGTTGCGCGGCACTGCTTCCGATGCTTGCATTGCGCTCCGGGAAACCGTGAAATCTCTATGGGCTCGCTGAAAAAACGCCGGAAGGCCAAGATCTCCAAGCATAAGCGCCGCAAGCGCATGAAGGAGAACCGCCACAAGAAGCGTCTGCGTTACAAATCGTAACCGGACCGCTCGTTAGGCCGCGCTGGTTGCGCGCTGCGACTCCAGAAGCTACAATCCTGAACATGATTTTCGGGAAGAACGGGAGCGCTTTATCTCTCCGCGGCGTTCTTCTTAGCGTCTCGGTGATTTGTCTGAGCGGAATCGTCCACGCTCGCGCGCCGGTGAACGCTACGGCGCCGGAGCTTTCCGCCAAACCGGCTTCCAAAAAAGCGTCGGGGCAGGACGATTCTTTTGTTCCATCGCCCGCTGCGGATCTGCAGCTCCAGCCGGAAAATTCGCGCAAAGCAAATGCGCTCGCGGACTTCGTTGAAGGCATTCGCCTGGAAGAAAACGCCGAGATGGAGAACGCGCTTACCGCTTATCAACGAGTCCTCAATTTCGATCCTGGCCTGTCCGAGCTGGCGCTTCGGGTCGCCACGGTATTAAGCGGTCAGGGAGATTATCCGCGTGCGATCGATGTTTTGAAGGACGCGATCAAAGCCCGGCCGAAAGAAGCCGGCCCGTATCTTCAGCTTGCGTTCATCTACGCAAAGTACCTCCGGAAAAGCGAGCAGGCCGTGAAATACGCAGACCAGGCCATCGCGCTGGCGCCGCTGAATTTCGAAACGTATCAGCGGCTCTATGAAATTGAAGCAGCCGGCGGCCAGCCGCAAAAAGCCCTGAGTGCGCTCGATCGGGCGGCGAATGTTAAAAGCGACGATCCAACTTTCTGGATTCGATTGGGCAAACTTTACGCGACCATCGTTTTCAAATCCGACACAGAACCGAAGCCGGAAGAGATCAAACGCGTGAACGGATTCTTCGAGAAAGCTATCGCGCACGCAGGTGAAGACCCCGCCGTGCTCAAGGAAGTGGCCGATTACTACGCGGCTTCGCAACAAATCCCGGAAGCGATTCCGCTTTATCTGAAAGTCCTCGAGCTTCAGCCAGACGACGTGAATGCGCGCGAGAAACTGGCCACTGGGTTCGTTCTCACGAACCAGCGCGACAAGGCCATCGCGATGCTCGAGGAAATCATCAAGAAACAACCGGACAAATATCAATCGTACGACTTGCTCGCCCAGTTGTATGATGAAGCAGCGCGGGCTCTGGAAAGAGCGAACCAGAGCGAGCAAGCGAAGCTTCAGTTCGCCAAGGCGGCAGCGAATTACGAGCAAAGCCTCCTTATTAATCCGGGCCGAGCGAACACCTATCTTCGGCTGTCTGAGTTGCTGATCGTTCCGTTGAAAGACAGCGAACGCGCCATTCGATTTCTCATCGACGCGCGGCAGCGTTTCCCCGGCGTGCCCGAGTTGAGTTATTTCCTCGGCATCGCGCAGCGCGAAGCCAAGCATCCCCAGCAGGCCATTGTCACCTTCGAGGAAGCGCTCAACGAAGCGCAGCTTTCCAACGACGAGGTTCTCAATGCTCGCTTTTATTTCGACTACGGCGCCGCTGCTGAACAGGCGGGCCTTTACGACAAAGCGGCGGACTTGTTTCGCAAATCCATCTCACTCGATCCGGCAAATTCCGCTGAGGCCTACAATTATGTTGCCTTCATGTGGGCCGATCACAACCTGCACCTCGATGAAGCAGAAGACATGGTCAATCGCGCTCTCCAATTCGATCCTAATAACGGCGCCTATCTCGATACCCTCGGCTGGATCCATTATCGCAAAGCAAAATTCGACGACGCCCTCAATGAACTGCTCCGCGCCGCTCAGACTCTCACTCGACCCGACCCGACTGTTTTCGAACACATCGGCGACGTTTATTCAAAATTGAATCGGGTTCCGCAGGCGCTCGATTACTGGCAGAAGGCGGCGGCGTTGAGTCCGGAGAACAAACTTCTCGCCGAGAAAATCGCGAAGACCAAAACGACGATCAGCAAGGGACCACCGGGCCAAATCAATCGATAGAAGGACGAGCGCACCCGCATGTCGAAATACCCCACACCCTGGCAACGCAAGACGATGTGGGCGGCGCTCACCGCGGTCTTCATCGTCGTCCTGATCACGATCGCGTGTTCAGTTGTCTGGACCGTGGCGAACGTGGTCAGCTTCATTCAGCCCATCCTTATTCCTGTCGCGATCGCAGTTATCCTGGCCTACCTGCTCGATCCGCTCGTCACCAAAATGTGCGAGAAGGGATTGGGGCGAACGAAAGCGGTCTTCGCCTTATTCGCGTTTGCCTTCCTTTCTATCGGTGTCCTCGTCGGCTGGTTGGCGCCGGTGGTTTCGATGCAGGCGACAAATGTGGGCCGCGAATTGCCGCAATACACCCAGAAAGCGCGAGACACGATCGTCGACCTGATCTTCAAATACGATCACGCCTTTGGCGGACCGAGCACGAAACGCGACAAAGTCTCTTCACCGACCAACAGTCTTTTGAATTGGCTATTCGCGTCGCCATCTCCGGCGCGAAAGTCAACGCCCACTCCGGCTCCCGAGACCGCGGCGCCTCCGCAAATTGCGCCCTCCGATTCAGCGACGCCCGCACCCCGCGAGGAAATCGCGCCCACGCCCGACAAGATGTCCAACGCTGACCGCCAGCGGATCCAGGCCTGGGTGCAACGCCAATTGCCGAATCTCGAACGCCAGCTTCCCTACATCAGCGAAAAGATTTGGGCTCTCCTCAAGCAAAGCATCGGCGGCTTCCTCGGCGTCACTGGGTTCCTGCTCAGCCTCGTCATGGTGCCGATTTACCTGTTCTTCCTTCTTAAGGAGAGTCCTGGAATCGAAAAGCGCTGGCGGGAATATCTTCCGTTACGGAATTCGCCTCTAAAAAACGAGGTCGCCGCCGTTCTCGAACAAATCAACAAGTACGTCATCGCTTATTTTCGCGGCCAGCTTCTCGTCTGCCTGATCGATGGCACTCTTATTGGCACAGCGCTTTACTTCACTGGCCTGAATTTCGCACCGCTCATCGGCGTCCTCGTCGTGGTTCTGACGATGATTCCGTACATCGGCATTATTCTTTGCTGGATTCCCGCGGTGCTGATCGCGGCTGGTCAATATGGCGATTGGAATCATCCGCTCCTTGTCACTGGCGTGTTCATCGTGGTGCAGAATCTTGAGGCGATCTTCATCGCCCCGCGCATCGTTGGGAATTCCGTGGGACTGCATCCGATGACGGTGATCGTTTCCATTTTCGTTTGTGGCTTGCTCATCGGCGGATTGCTCGGACCGATTCTCGCCGTCCCGTTAACCGCGACAATCAAAGTGCTTCTAGCTCGGTACGTTTGGGGCCGTCGGCTCCGCGAAAAAGTCGCCGACGCGATTGAGGACGTCCCTGTCGTTAGGCACGCGGAAAGCTCCGCGTAGTCATTTCGGGTCCCGTCCCCTCCGTAACGCAGTTGCATTCGCGCGCGCTTGCAAGCATAGGGTTTCGCGATGGCTGAGCATATTCGACGCGTCCGGCGCAGACGCCGCGTGAAGCGAGCACGCGGCGGGCGACTGAAGTTCACGCCAGCTCGGGTGGCCATCTGCGTCGCTTTCCTACTTGTCGGCTTCACCTTCGGATGGGTCTTGCTGACCTACGGGCCTCGAGCGTACCGTGGCTGGCGCGAATCGAAACTTCTCAAAAACGCTGTCGCTTTGTTGGCCAAAGAGGATTTCGACGGTGCCACCCGTGCTGCTCGGGACGTCTTACAAATCCATCACGACTCGCTCGCCGCTTTTCGCGTCCTGGCGGAGGCGAGCGAAAAACAGAATCGACCGGAAACGGTCGCGTGGCGGGCGCAAATAGCGCGGCTCGAACCGACTCTCGATAATCATCTTAATCTCGCTTCGGCCGCGCTGCGCTTCGGTCGGCTCGATACCGCCCGCAACGCACTGGAAGCCGTTCCACCCGCAGAACGCGATCGCGCCGCTTATCATGTTGTGGCGGGCTGGCTCGCTCGAGCCCAAGGCAACGACTCCGATGTCGAAATGCATTTCGCCGCCGCCGTCGCGCAGGAATCGACAAACGATCTGTATCAATTTAATCTCGCCGTCTTGCGCATCCGGTCCGCCGCACCGGAAAAGCGCGATGAGGCCCGCAAGGTTTTGGAACGCTTGAAAGGTGTATCGGGCTATCGCGCTGGTTCGCTCCGAGCGTTGCTCAGTGACGCCATCCAAACCAACGATCTCCCGCGCGCTGACTCGCTCGCTCAGGATTTGCAGATGAGCCAGCAGGTCACCTTTTCCGATTATCTGCTCTGCCTGGAATTTTACCGGAAGCTGGACGAGAAAAAATTCACCGCCCTCCTCGAAAAGGTGAAGCCCGTTGCCGCGCGCAATCCTTCCGATCTCGCGCTTTTGATGGATTGGCTAAACAAGAATGGGCTCGGCAGCGAAGTCCTGAAATGGATGGACAAATTGCCGGCCGAAACCACAACGAATCCGCCCCCGGCGATAGCGATTGCCGATGCTTTTGCCGAGGCGAAAAATTGGTCGCGGCTAAAGCGCTGGACCCGCAGCGGAGCGTGGGGCGATTTCGAATATCTTCGGCTCGCTTACCAGGCCTACAGCTCCAAGCAATCGCGCCAGACGTCTTCCGACGCGGAATTCTCGTCGCTCTGGCGCTCGGCAGAACGCGGCGCGGCCGAACAGCCCGAACGTGAAATCAATCTCGCGCGCCTCGCGTCGAAATGGAATTTGCCGGCGGAGGCCGAACAGCTTTGGCTCCGCGTCGCGAAAGAAGCGCCGATGCGCCGCGAAGCGTTGGATGCGCTCTTCCGAATTTATCGCGCGACCAACGATCTGCCGGACCTCTACAAGATCGCGCAACGGCTCCACGAGAATTCGCCTAACGAACCGGGCATTGCGGCGAACTGCGCGAGGCTTGCGCTCCTCGTCGATCAGAATCCCGCCGAAGGACATCGGCTCGCGAAGGAAACCTACGATCACGCACCGGACGACGTGAATGTCGCCATGACTTACGCCTATTCTCTTTACATGCTTGGGCGCACCGCCGACGGCATTGCGATCATGAACAAGTTGCCGCCGGAAGGCCTGCACGATCCGCATGCCGCCGTTTACGCGGCTCTGCTTCTGCTCGACGAAAATCAGGCGCCCGCCGCGCAGGAATATATTGCTGCCGCCCAGGCCGGTCCGATTTTCCCAGAAGAGAAAAAGCTGCTCGACGAGGCCCTCGCGAAAGTGAAATCAACCCCAACGCCTAGTCCTAGTCCGACCACGTCGCCTTTACCCAGAAGCTGATCGCATCGCCTTCTCGACGATGGTCGCAGCCAGACTCTGAGTCGCTTCATCGAGCGCGTTGTTGGCGCTTTGAAGTTTTCGCGCATCGCGCTGGGCGAGCGCTTCGCGCACGTTCGCAGCGGCGCGCTCGATGGTCTTTTTCTCACTCGGCTCGATCCCATCGCCCACCTGCGCGAAAGCCGCATCTACCGCGCGTAGCATTTCCTCCGCCTTCAACGCCGTCTCCGTCCAGACCCGTTCGCTCATGTCTTCGAAAGCGTGCTCGAGCGAATCCGAAATCATCGCCTCGACCGCTTCGTCAGAAACATCGACCGCGCTCTTGATCTCGACAATCTTTTCGGCGCCCGTTTTCGTATCGCGCGCCAAGACGTGCAGAATCCCATTCGCATCGATCTCAAATTGCACGCCGACGCGGGCGACTCCTTTCGCGGCTGGTTCGAATTCAATCTCGAATTGGCCGAGCGGCCAATTATCCCGCGCCATCTCGCGCTCACCTTGCAACACCTTGATCAGCATCGATCGCTGTTGGTGGACCGCTGTGGTAAACATTTCGCCGGCCTTGATCGGAATCGTCGAGTTCCGCGGGATCAGGACGTTCATCAATCCGCCGAACGTCTCGATGCCTAACGACAACGGCGTTACGTCAAGCAGCACGACATCGCGCACCGCGCCGGATAAAATTCCAGCCTGAATCGTCGCTCCGATCGCGACCGCTTCGTCCGGATTCTGCAAGGTATTCGGTTCGCGCGCGAAAATCTCGGCCACGGTCTTCCGTACCAGAGGCATTCGCGTCATCCCGCCGACGAGAAT
>DATBCW010000014.1:0-4183 GCA_036270255.1 Chthoniobacterales bacterium | reverse complement strand
GTCCCTCCAAGGTTAGAAAAAGCGCGCGATGAGCAACGCGACTAACAAGACGAGAATTCCGAATGCACCGTAAATCATCCCATCCTGAACGCGCGCACGTTTGGCCGCGGCGGCGTACGGCATCCGAGTGAAGGTGACCATGGTGTAGAGCGGCAGGTAAATGCCGGGAAGCACTGCTTCCAGCCAGTGATCGAGTTTCTTTTTCGCGCGGAAGGTTTTTGACGCGGTTTTGTCCCGCATCTCGATGAAGTTTTGGACAGCGAGATCGGCGAGAGCGTCGGCGTTTTCTTTCCGGCGCTGGAAGTATTCGGCGAAGGCGTGCTCGCGACGGTCGGGGAACGCGGTGAGACATTCATCGAGGACGACGCAATCTTCGAAGGCGGCGTTCATCCCCTGCCCGTAAAATGGAACGACGGCATGGGCGGCGTCGCCGACGAGCGCGACCTTGTCTTTATAAAACCACGGCGCGCAACGAATCGTCACCAGCGAGCCGGTCGGGTTTTCGCGAAAATCCTCCAGCAACGTTGGCATGAGCGGAACGGCATCCGGAAATTCTTCGTCGAAGAAGCCACGGATCGCATCATCGCTCGTGGTGGTTTCGAAGCTGCGTGGGCCTTTGAATTCCCAGAAGAGCGTGCAGGTGAACGAGCCGTCGGGATTGGGCAGGGCGATCATCATGAAACTTTTTCGCGGCCAGATGTGGAGCGCGTTTTTTTCCATGCGCCAGGAACCATCAGCCGTGGGCGGGATGGTTAACTCCTTGTAGCCGTGGGCGAGATAGGATTCGTCGTATTGGAAATTGGGAAGCTGACGCTGCATCGATTGCCGAACGGCAGAGAAGGCGCCGTCAACGCCGATAATCGAGTCGCCGCGCGCCGTGACCGGGCCGGCGCCACTTTCCAAATGCGCGACCGCTTCGTCGAGATCGACACTGGTGCATCGGTGATTGAACAAGACGCGAACGTTTGGATAACGGAGCGCGGCTTCGATGACGGTTGTGTTGAGCGCGGCGCGCCCGATCGAGTTGATGTGGTTGCGCGGATCGCGGTCGTAAGGCGAGAAATGGAGTTCACCTGACTTGTCGTGGATCATCCGGCCGGGCATCGGGATCGCGTGCTTGAGGACTTCATCGGCAATTCCGAGCTGTTCGAGCGCGTGAATGCCGCGAGTCGAGAGCGCGAGATTGATTGAGCGCCCACCGACGAGGTTGCCTTCGCGCGGATCAGCGCGGCGTTCGTGGAGTTCAACCTCGTAACCGCGCCGCCCGAGATACGCCGCGAGCAATCCGCCGGAGAGTCCACTTCCAATCAGAACAAATTTCGGCACGGAGGAAGAATCGGCGAATCAGGAAGGCAGGAAAGGAGGAAAAGGCATTTTTAGGATGGAGATAGGACCTACCTTCGATGCAACATACATGACGTGGCTCCAGAAATTCGATTGCTCGTCGGAACGCTCGCTGCGGTTTTGGCTTGCTCAGTTCTCGCGGCGAGTGGGACTGATCCGGATAGGGATCCTCAGCTCACAAAGCTCCTGGACGAAGCGCGGACGCTCCTGACGAGGAAGCAGCCGCAGGCGGCCCTTGTGAACTGCGAGAAGGTCATCACGGCTTTCAAGGATCACTACGCGAATGCGAAGGAGAAAATTTACTGTGCGCGCAGCTCGACAGAGTCGCTCGGTTATTTGCTCCAAGCCGCCGCGAACGCAGACAAAGGCAAACCGGGAAAGAAGGACGCCATCGTTCTCTCGAGCACCTGGGCGAGCGCGTATTTCCTGAAGGGTTACGCGCTGCAAGAGCTCAATCGGATTGCGGACGCGAAGTCGGCGCTCATGGAGGCGTTGGAACTTTCACCCTCGAGCTCGTTGTATTTGTCGGAGCTGGGCAGCGTTTACAAGCTCGAGAAGAACTGGAAGGAAGCGAAGAAAGCGTTCGACGCAGCGGAGGAGCACGCCGCGTTATCGCCGGATGAATTGAAAGCCACGGAGCTTGGCCTCGCTCGTCGCGGGCAGGGTTACGTTCTGGTAGAGCTGGGGCAACTGGCCGAGGCGGAAAAGAAATACCTCCAATGCCTCAAGGACGATCCCACCGACAAGAAAGCTGCGGCGGAACTGGAGTACGTCCGCAACCTGAAGGCGAAGACCAAATCGTAGCGATCTAACCACAATTGGAGGGACGGGCGCTGTCCCGTCCCGTTATGTGTGGGACGACGCAGCGGTCGTCCCTCCAATTTTACGGTTGAAAAATCGCTGGGAATTTGAAGCGGTAAATCCAGAGCAGGAAAAGCGAAAGCGCCGCGGTCACGAGCGCGATCGGGAGGCCATTAGGCTCGAGGAAGACGTGGAAGAGGAGGATGTTCACGATAATCGGGCCGAGCAAGGTCAGTCCAAGCGGAACGAAGCGCGCGCCAAGGAGCAGGCAAAGCCCGCCCAGTACCTGCAAAACCGCGATGACATACATATAGCCGCTGCTGAGCAAGGCGGTGATGAAGGCCCCGGCCTGACCGTGCATCTCGGGCGGTGGGCCCATGAACTTAAAAAAGGCGTTCGAACCGAAGACGACGAATGCCAGACCCAGCAGGACACGAACGATGACGATAAAGTATTTCATAAAGTGTGACTCTGTGATTACCCGACTCCGGCCTGGAATGGAATTCTTAACTGCGGCCCGAGCATACACCCTCGCTAATGCGATATGACTGTAGCAAGGCTCTCCTCATCATCATGGCGGAAGAACAACAAACAGCCTCAGCCTCCCACGAATCAGTCCACCCCCAGCCTCTCAAGGCCGTTCTCGTGGTGGACGACGACAAGCAGCTGGCGTCGGCTTTGCAATGGATCCTGGCGGATGAAAACTATCTGGTCGACGTCGCTTACGATGGCGAGGAAGCACTCCTTAAGGTCAAGGTCCACGAGTACGACGTGATCATCTGCGATCTGCTCATGCCCCGGCTCCGCGGCGATGAATTTTATTTTCAGGCGACAGACCTGCGGCCCGCCCTGGCGGACCGTTTCATTTTCATCACCGGATTCGCGGCTGATTTGGACAACCAACAATTCCTCAGCGATCAGGGACAGAGGCACCTGATCAAGCCGTTTCCAATTAACGAATTGATCGACGCGGTGAAAGAATTGCTCGCCTCCGAATCGTGAGCAGAGAAATCATTTGAAGAAGAAGTGGGCGACAGCGGTTTCGCAGTCCCAGTAAATCATCGCCAGCGCGGTGAGATCGAAGGCCGCGTGCGCGATCATCAAGAAGAAGAGGCGGCCCGTCAGGGCGAAGATCGTACCGAAAACCAGACCGGTGACACCGGCCTGCTCCACGCCCGGAATTCCCTGATCGAAATAATGGAGCGAGGCAAAAATTGCCGTGGTCAGCAGGATGATTGCTGACTTTGCCCAGACCCCGGAACCAAAAAGCTTCCCGAGCCGCTCGAACATCCATCCGCGGAAAAGAGTTTCTTCGCCGAACCCGGCAACGACAATGAGCAGGAAGAACATGTACGGCAGCACGGCTGCGTTCCCGGTTACCCAATGGTATGCCTGGTTGACCGGGGGCGCGCCGAGCAGCGGCATCACGATCGCTTTCATCGCGAACTTGAATGCGACCCCGAAGAGAATTCCGACGGCCACCGTTCCGATCCAACTGCGCGGCCGGACATAACCGATTTCGCGCCACGGCGTGCGCGAGATCTGCACCCAAGCCAGGGCCAGGACTGCGCTCAGCGGGGCGAACAAGAAATTGCCGCTGAGGATGATCAAAATCGCCAAAAGGCCGAGCGGACCGAATCCGCGCAGCCGCGCGGCCAGCCGTTCTTCAGTCGATGATTCGTTCGTCACCGATGCGCGCTGAGAATCCGGGCGAAACGCCAGACGTCGTGAAAGCAGTTGTAGAGCGGCGCGGGCGCCGCGCGAATGACGTTCGGTTCCCGGAAATCGGCTTTCACGCCGGCGGCTTCGAGTTCCTTGTGCAGCTCTTTCGGGTTCTGATGCGCAAGGATCGAGAGCTGGCAGCCCCGCGCATCCGCACCGTGCGGCGTGATGATTGTGAAACGATTTGATCCGGCGCGTTCCAAAAGAAATTCGAGGTAGCCGGTGAGCTTTTCCGATTTCTCCCGCAACGCCTTCATACCGCCGGCTTCATCGAAAATGGCAAGCGAGGCGAGCAGCGGCGCCATCGAAAAAATGG
>DATBCW010000013.1:0-9399 GCA_036270255.1 Chthoniobacterales bacterium | reverse complement strand
ATCCAAAGGAGTCGGCGCCGATTTTGGGAGCGGATTGATGGAGAATCATGAGGCGTTCCTGCGCCTTGTAGGGCAGCGGCCGCATCAAGACGCCGTGGACAACGGAAAAGATCGCGGTGTTCGCACCGATGCCGAGACCCAGCGTGAGAATGACGATCAATGCGAATCCGGGGTTCCGGGCGATTCCACGCAGCCCGTAGCTGCAATCCTGGCGGAGATGATCGAAGAATCGAAGAATACGTCTGTTCATTATCGTTTGGTTTTCTCTTGCGGGGCACGCTTCCGAGGGGCCGCGAAATTCCGCCGAAACTTGCTGGGCGTAACGCGAAACCGCCGGGTAAACGCGCGCCGAAACGAATCCCTTCCCGCAAATCCCACTGATTCCGCGACGCCATCGATCGACGGCTCACCGGCGGTCAGGCGACGCCGGGCTTCGTTCAGTCGCAGGGTTTCGACAAACATTGCGGGCGACGTTCCGAACTGCTCTTTGAAGCGCCGGAAAAATTGTCTCGGCGACAACGAGGCGCGGCGGGCAAGAATTTCCACCGACATTGTGGCGGTGGGATTATTCGTCATCCAGCTCACGAGATCCGCGAAGCGATCACTGGAGTTCGTCTGAAATTGGAGCGGCTCGGAATATTGCTCCTGGCCACCGGATCGTTTGAGGTAAACGACCATGTCCCGCGCAACCGCCAGCGCAATCTTCGATCCGAAATCTTCCTCGATCAGCGCCAGGGTGAGATCGATCCCGGCAGTGACGCCAGCCGACGTATAGAAGCGGCCGTCTTTCACGAACAACGCGTTCGGTTTCATTTTCAACGCCGGAAAACAGCGGGCGACATCGCTCACGAAACGCCAGTGCGTGGTCACCTCTCGTCCATCGAGCAATCCTGTCGCAGCGAATCCGTAGATGCCTGTGCAAACAGAGGCGACGCGCCGCGTGGTCTTCGCTTTCTGGGCGATCCAGGCGGCGACCTTGCGGTTCGTTTCCGGCCGTCGCAGTCCACAGCCGCCGGGCACGATCAGAGTGTCGAGCTTTGGGGCTTCCCCGATTGTCGTGGCGGGCTGAAAGATCAGGCCCGATTCGGTCGCAAATGGTCGTCTCGTTAGGCCGATGAGCACGATCTCATAGCAGCGTTCGAATTTCCCGCGACCGTTGTCGCGCACAGCGGAAGCGAAAGCTTCGGCGGGTCCGGCAATATCGAGCCCATTGGCCTGATCGTAACCGATGAGCCCGATGCGGAGCGGTGTCACAAGAACGAGAATACACCGAACGCGCGGGTGGCGGAATGACGGAAATGCGACAAATCGTGCCACTAAGGAATTTCGAAATCCGAAGCCCAAACTCGAAACAAGGACCGAATAACAAAACCCCAGTGGCACAACGCAATCGCGTTTCAAATTTCGGTCTCTTGAGCCATTTGAATTTGTTTCGGATTTCGCGCTTCGAGATTCGACATTATCTGTCCTGATCTAATGAAGTTTCTAATTACGAACGACGACGGGATTGAGGCAGAAGGGCTCGCCGCTCTGGTGAACGCGGCGCACGGACTCGGCGAACCGGTCGTCGTGGCGCCGGTCGGCGCGCAATCGGGAGTGAGCCACCGGGTGACCTGGCAGGAGGGCGTGCGAATCGAGCCGCGCGGAGAGAACCACTACGCGATCCACGGAACGCCCGCGGATTGTGTCCGGCTCGGATTACTCAAAGCCGTTCCCGACGCGAAATGGATCCTGAGCGGGATCAATCACGGCGCGAACCTGGGCGCGGACGTCCATTATTCCGGCACGGTCGCGGCGGTGCGCGAAGCGGTTCTTCACGGCTGGCCGGGGATCGCGGTTTCGCATTATCGGCGGTCGAGAGTCGCGTTCGATTGGGAAAGGGCGGCACGATGGGTGAACCCGATTCTCAAGGACTTGCTCGCGCGACCGGTCGAGCCCGGACTCTTTTACAATGTGAACCTGCCGAACCTCCCGCCGGGCGCCAACGATCCGGAGGTCGTCTGGTGCGCGCTCGATCCGAATCCCTTGCCCCTCAACTATCGGCACGAAGAAGAGACCGACCTGTATTTCGCCGGGGAATACTCGCTGCGCCATCGCGCACCGGACGCTGACGTGGACGTCTGCTTCGGGGGTCGGATCGCGGTGACAGCCGTGCGTTTACTGTGAAGTAACGCGACCTCAGTGCGCTTGCGCGATCTGCGCCGGAGTTTTTCCAGCGAAAAGCTGATCGAGATCGGCGACGACAGCTTCGGGTCCGCGATAGGTCTTGCCCGCGAACGTGTCGGAAATCACTTTCCCGTTCTCATCGACAACCACGAGACATGGAATGGATGAACCGGCGTACTTATTGAGGCCGGTGTTCGCGGCCACTTTGTCGAAACTCAACGCAGGCCAGGGCATTTGGTCGTCGCGCATGTACTTTTCCATGGCTGATGCCGACTTATCGCAGCTTACGAACACAATCTCGAATTCAGGATGCGCGGCGGAGACCTTGTTGTAGTAGGCAACCAGGTTCGGCGTGAATTTTCGACAAGGCCCGCACCAGAGCGCGGAAAAATAAAGCCCGATCAATTTTTTCTTTTCGAAGTCCGCATCCAGGTAGGGATGAAGCAAACCGTTGCGGGAAGTGACTAGCTCGCCTTTCACCAGCGACGCGATGCTGTTCGTCTGCGCCCCGGTGCCGGCAGACGGCGCGTTCCGTTTCTTTTCGACCTGCGCCTGATAGAGAGTGTCGAGCTTGCGGGATTCTTCTAGCGCTGCCGCCCGGCGTTGTTCTTTCGCCGCTGTTTCCGCCTTAACTGCGGCTACGTCGGCAGCCGCCACAGCGAAGGCGCCTGATTTCAGCCCGCTGATCAGGGCGGGCGAAGCACCGGCTTGGATAAGGCTTTTCTCGGCGTTGGCGTCGAGCGTTCCCATGAAATGCCGGACAGCGACTTCGCGCTCCACGGCCTCACTGGAATAACCGCTGCGCAGCATCAGGCTGAGATCCTTGACCGAAAGCGGCTGCAAATTGCCGGCAAGGCCCAAGGAAACGAGTACCAAGAAAAGGAGGCCGCCGATCGAAAAACGCATCGCCATTTGCTGAGCAGAAGATGCGCCATTGGAACCCTGCCCGAGCTGTGAATTTGCAGTCGAAAGTTTTCCATTCCACGGGCATGTTGGACGCGCGGCAGCTCTGAAAAATGCACATCACCGATATCATGCGCGCCGGTTCGCCGACGTTTTCGTTCGAGTTCTTTCCGCCGAAAACGCCGGAAGCAGCCGAGAGCCTTTACCAGACGATCCGCGAGCTGGAGGATTACATGCCGCATTTCGTCAGCGTCACATATGGCGCGGGCGGCTCGACGCGCGAGCTGACGCATGACCTCGTCGAGCGGATCCAAAACACAACGAAGCTTGATCCGATTCCGCATCTCACCTGCGTTTGCCACACCGAAGCAGAGATCGACTCAATCGTCCGGCGTTATGCGAAATCGTGCATTGGAAACATTCTCGCGCTCGGCGGCGACCCGCCGCGCGGTTGCGCCTACGACAAATCGAAGGACGCCTTTCAAAACGCCGCCGATCTCGTGAGATTCATCCGGCGCTTTAACGAAGGCGGGGCCCATCCGGACCCGCGCGGATTCGGCATTGGCGTAGCGGGTTTTCCGGAAGGTCATCCGGCAACTCCGAACCGGCTCGTGGAAATGGACCACTTGAAAGCGAAGGTCGATGCCGGCGCGGATTACATCGTCACTCAGCTCTTTTTCGATAACCGCGACTTCTACGATTTCCGCGAACGCTGCGAGCTGGCCGGAATTCGGATCCCGATCCTCGCCGGCATCATGCCGATCACGTCGATGAGCGGTTGCAAACGGATCGCCGAGCTGGCGGGCGGCGCGCGGTTCCCGGCAAAACTGCTGCGCGCGCTTCAGCGCTGCGAGACCGATCGGAAAATGGTCACGCGCGTCGGCGTTCATTTCGCACTCGAGCAATGCCACGATCTGCTCGACAACCACGTGGCCGGTATCCATTTCTACACGCTCAATAAATCCGACGCGACCCGGACGATCTTCGAGGGCTTGGGCATTCCGCGCCGGCAATCCGTCGAAGCTTGATCTCGAACCCGGCTGAGATTCGGACCCGCTGCGTTATCGTCGGCGGCGGTCCGGCCGGCATGATGACGGGCTTCCTTCTCGCGCGCGCGGGCGTCGAGGTCGTCGTTCTTGAGAAGCACGCGGATTTCAACCGCGATTTTCGCGGTGACACGATTCATCCCTCAACGCTCGAGCTGATGCACGAGCTCGGATTACTGGAGGAATTTCTCCAGGTGCCGCACCAGGAGCTCCACGAGCTGCGCGCGGTCATGAATGGTCATCCCGTGCCTATGGCGGACTTTTCCCACCTACCGACGCACTGCAAATTTATCGCGTTCATGCCGCAATGGGATTTCCTAAATTTCCTCGCCAGCCACGCGAAAAAATTCCCGACTTTCACCCTGCGCATGGACCACGAAGTGACCGAACTCATCTTCGACGCCGCGGACAGCGCACGAGTGATTGGGGTGCGCGCAAAAACTCCGGATGGCGAACGGACCTTTCTTGGCGATCTCGTCATCGGGGCCGACGGCCGGCATGCCGTCACGCATACGCGCGGACATTTCCAGATCCGCGAGTTCGGCGTGCCGATCGATGTTCTTTGGACGCGGCTCTCCAAGCGCGAGACCGACCCGAAACAATCCCTTGGTTTCTTCCGGGGAGGCCGGCTGCTTGTCCTCCTTGATCGCGGAGATTATTTCCAGGTCGGGTTTGTCATTCCCAAAGGCGCGTTTGAAGAAATCAAACAGCGCGGGTTCCCAAACTTTCACGCGGACATCGTTGCGATGGCGCCGTTCCTCAACGATCGCGTTTCCGAGCTCGACGATTGGTCAAAAACTAAATTACTAACGGTGCAGATCAATCGGCTGAAGCGCTGGGCGCACAATGGTTTGCTGTGTATCGGTGATAGCGCGCACGCTATGTCACCGGCCGGCGGCGTTGGGATCAACCTCGCGCTTCAGGATGCGGTCGCCACCGCGAACCTGCTTGCCCAGAAGCTCCGCGAAGGCCCGGTTTCCCTCGCAGACCTTCACCTGGTCCAAAAACGCCGCGAATGGCCCGTCCGTCTGATTCAAACGATGCAGGTCTTTATTCATCGCCGCGTCGTGAGCGGTCGTCCCTCCAGCAGCGCCGATGATTCGCTTCCTCTCATTGGCCGACTCTTCCGCTGGTTTCCCCTTCTGCGACGATTGCCCGCACGCTTCATCGGGATTGGTCCGCGGCCGGAGCACATCCGTTCGCCGGTCTCTGACTCCTGATTTTCTTCTTGTCACTCGTCACCCGTCACATGTCACTTTCTTACATGAAACGAATTCTGCTCACTTCCCTTTCATTGCTCCTAATGGTCACCGCGCTGCCGGCCCAGAGCGCGCCCGACAGCGCCGCGCTAACCAAGTTGCTCCAGGATTTTCTCGCCGGCGCGAGCAAGAACGACATCGCCATGCACGACCGTTTTTGGGCCGACGAACTGGTTTACACCTCCGCGCTCGGCCGCCGAAAAAGTAAAGCCGACATCATGCGCGAATTGCGCGAGGAGACGAAGGCGACGCCGAAACCCGAGGAAGGCACCACCGTTTACACCGCCGCGGACATTCGCATTCAGCAATACAGCGACACCGCCGTCGTCGCCTTCCGTTTGGTCGCGACGACCGACAAAGCGGGTACGAAAACCGTCGCGAATTATTTCAACACCGGCACGTTCCTGAAACGAAACGGCAAATGGCAGGTGATCGCCTGGCAGGCAACCGCGTTGCCGAAAGAATCAGCGCCGGCGAAATAGCCGTGCCGGCGCGTCCCAAGATTCTGATCATCGGCGACGCAGTGGCGCCGAGCGGCTTCGCCCGCGTGATCCGAAGTATTTTCGAGCCGTTGCAGGATCATTACGAGCTGCACCAGCTCGCCACTCGCTTCGATGGCGGGCCACACGATTACACTTGGAAATTGTATCCGGCCGCGGCGGGCAAAAGCCGCTACGGCTTCGATCAGATCGCATCGCTGATCGACCAGATCGAGCCGGCAATCGTCTTCCTGCTCTACGACATCGTCTTCCAGGTGCAGTTTCTCGAGCACCTGCGAAAAGCGAACCGGCATCCGAAATTTGTTTTCTATTCGCCGGTGGAATCCGGGCCAATTGCTCCTGAGATCATGCAACGATTGGGGGGCATCTCGCGGTACGTTGTTTTCACGGAATATGGCCGGCGAGAAATCGAGATCGCCTTGCGACCTGTGCGGGAAAACGATCCGGCGGTTGAGTTTCCAGCGCTCGAGGTGATTCCGCACGGCGTGGCGACCAACAAGTTCTTTCCGCTGCCGGACAAAGCTGAGGCGCGTCGGCGGATGAGGCTGGGCGATGCCGAACATCGAGACGCATTTATTGTTCTGAACGCGAACCGGAACATGCCGCGGAAACGGATCGACCTAACGATTCAGGGCTTCGCCCTCTTCGCGAAAGACAAGCCACCTGACGTGAAGCTCTATCTCCATATGGCAACCGAGGATACCGGCTGGAACGTCCTGATCCTGGCGAAACGTTACGGCATTTTCGATCGCCTCATCATGACGCAAGCGGACAATACCCGCCCGACCTTTTCCGACGAGCAGCTCAACCTTCTCTACAACGCCTGTGACGTGGGGATCAACACCACCACCGGCGAAGGCTGGGGCATGCCGAGTTTTGAGCACGCTGCGACACGCGCCGCGCAGATCGTTCCGCGCCACACTTCACTCGTCGATCTCTGGAAAGGCGCGGCGGAATTTCTCGATCCCGTGATGACGCTAACTTACCCCGGCAATCTGACCGACGCGCACATCGTCACCCCAGAAGGCGTCGCCCGCGCGTTGCAACGGCTATATGACGACCGCCAGCGTCGTGACGCACTGGCGGAGGCCGGCTATCGCAACTCGACCCGTCCCGAATTCAATTGGAACATGATCGCCGGGCGCTGGCGGCAATTGTTCAACGAAATGCTCGCTGAATGAACGTCATCAGCCGGCCGCGTCGTCGATGAGGATGGATAGCTCTTCCTTCATCTGGGCGAAAGTGAACGCCACTTTAACGTGAGCTTTGTCGTCATAGAACGGCAAAACTGTTTCCTGAGTGGGAGTCAGGTGCCCGCAGTCGACGGAACCCGGGCAGCTGACAGTGTAGGACACGGTTTGCTTCTCGCTGTTGTTGGTGATTATCATGAGATATGCGCTTTCGGTTGGTTACTTTGAACGTGATCGCGAAATAAACGGGTTCCGTTATTGCTGGAACAGCCCGATCGTGACCGACGTCCCCTTCCCCGATTGCGGGATCGTGACTGAGAACGGCGGATACTGGTTAGGCTGGGCTTTGCCTACCGCCACGAATTTAACCGTCACCTTCGGCTTTTTGTCGTAGTAAGGCAGCTCCGTCGTCTCGTTCGGTTTGAGGGTGCCGCAGTCCACGCTGGTCCCGTCGGAAATGCCGTACTGAGCCGGCGTCGGCGTGTTGTTATAAAGTGTCATGATTTTGCTCCGTATCCGGCCGACTTACCGGCGAATTGATTCCCGCCTCCGAGCTCGACGACCACGGCCATTTCCACCTGCTGACCGGTGCCGGTATTGTTGCAGACAATCGTAAACGGCGACTGCGTTCCGGACGTGTTAAAGCCGACATACACGTTTTTTTGGTTATCGTATTGCGGCAGATCGATGAGCCCATTTACGGCAAGCGTCCCGCAATCGCCGGAGTTTCCGGCATGAATGTTATAATAGACCTGCTGGTTGGTTTCGTTGACAAGCGTCATGCGTTTTGCCTTTCACTCGCGTGGGGCGAATTGGGTTGAGCCGCAGTTTCTAACAACTGCGTAGCCGATTCGGCAAGAGGAATTTATCCTCGAAGCGATTACCGCCGCCAGCCCGACCCGCTGAAGGTCGTTTCCTGGTGGGAATAGCTGGCCGTGATGGAGAACTTGTCGTTGCCAACAGTGCCGATGATGTAGCCAGCGAAATCCTGGCGGCCGTATCCGCTCCCGGTCGATCGGCCATAGAGAAATCCGATTTCGCCGCCCCAACGGAGATCGCTCGCCTTTTGCAAATCGGCGACCCGATCGACCGACCTTTTATTATCCGGCGCGAGATAAGCCGCGCTCAATGGTTCGGAGGGATTGAAGGCGGGCAGATATTCGGGGGTTCTCCGCATGGAACCGAACCCAGTCGAGAAAGAGAATCGATCCTGGCTGTCGAAGAAGGACCACGGCGAATTGTAAGGCTGGTCAAACAGGGAGGCGCCAAAAGGCACCTGTGCGGGTAACGACTGGCCAAGGCAGAACAAACCAGCGAGAACAACCAGAGCGCGCTTCATCATGCCGGGATTCAACCCCATGTTCGCCCAGTTGGCACCTAAAATTTTTTGGTGGAGAACAATTGCTGGAGTTCCGAGTGCGGCGCGGCGCCCGCGAAACCATCGAAAACTCCGTTCTCAGCCAGCTCTTTTGCCGCTTTCATAAATCCGCCCCAGGCGGCGCGAGCCAGCGCTCCACCAACGCTCACCCGACGCACGCCGAGCTCTCCCGCATCGCGCATCGTCAGGCCGCCGGGCGCACTGATCAGCAAATTCACCGGTTTCGGTGCGACAGCTTTGACGACTGCAGCGACGTCATCGCGGTCCGTGATTCCAGGCGCATATAAACAATCCGCGCCCGCGTTTGCGTACGCGGTAAGGCGTCGAATGACTTCGCCGATATCGGTGATGCCGACGAGAAAACATTCCGCGCGCGCGGTCAGGATTACGCCACTGCCGTGAAGGCCTTCTTTCGCGGCGCGAATCCGTTCAGCCGCAAAATCGACATCGTACAACGGCTGGTCTGCGCGGCCGCTGTTGTCCTCGATCGACAAACCGGCGACGCCGGTCTCGGCGCACAACCGCGCGTTCTCCGCGCAGTCATTCGGGGAATCTGCGTAGCCATTTTCAAAATCCGCGTTTACCGGCGGCTCTGTCGCTTCCACGATTTCGCGAATGTGCGCCAGCATGGCGTGCAATCCGACCGCGCCATCAGGTAAGCCGCGCGAAAAGGCGAACCCAGCGGACGTCGTCGCGATCGCGCTGAATCCGAGGTGCTGAAGATATTTCGCGCTCCCGATATCCCAAGGGTTCGGCAACACGAAACAGCCGGTTTTGTGCAGCTCAACAAATGTCGCGCGTCGTTCAGCAACCGTCTTCACGCCGACATCCTACTCGTCACTGGTCACTTCCCCAAAATCTTCCTGTTTAAGCTTCCGTCGGTCGGATAGAAGCAGCGTGGCCTGACGGCTTTGTCGGATGACGATCCGCTCCGGGGCGACCCGCGTTTCGAGAACT
>DATBCW010000012.1:0-13134 GCA_036270255.1 Chthoniobacterales bacterium | reverse complement strand
AACTTCGTGGCGCGATGAAACCTTCACATCCATCACGATGCCGTAGGTCCCCGACGGGACCGTCAGCGACGTGTCTTTAACGTCCGCGGCTTTTTCACCAAAGATCGCGCGGAGGAGACGCTCTTCCGGCGCCAGTTCCGTCTCGCTCTTCGGCGTGATCTTGCCGACGAGAATGTCGCCCGGCTTCACTTCGGCGCCGACGCGCACCACGCCGTCCGGTCCGAGGTTGCGGAGCGCTTCCTCACTGACGTTCGGAATATCCCGCGTAATTTCTTCCGGCCCGAGCTTCGTATCGCGCGCGCCGATCTCGAATTCGTCGATATGAATCGAGGTATAAATGTCCTCCTTCACGACCTTCTCCGAGATCATGATGGCGTCTTCGAAGTTGTAACCGTTCCACGGCATGAAAGCGACGAGGACGTTCCGGCCGAGCGCGAGCTCGCCTTGATCCGTGTTCGGTCCATCCGCGATGACCTGGCCGCGCTTTACGTGCTGGCCTTTCTTGACGATCGGCTTCTGGTTCACGCAGGTGCCCGCATTCGAGCGCATGAATTTCCGCAGCTCGTACACGTGGATGCCCGCTTCGACATCCGTCTTCAACTTGCGCTTGCTTTCGGGCATGTGCCCGTCCTTCGTCACGACGATCTGGTCCGCGGTGACCGAAGCGACCTTGCCCGCTTCGGTTGAAATCAAAACCGCGTGGGAATCGCGCGCTACTTTGCCTTCCAATCCCGTGCCCACGAGCGGCGCCTCCGAAACGATCAAAGGCACACCCTGCCGTTGCATGTTCGAACCCATCAGAGCGCGGTTCGCGTCGTCATGTTCCAGAAACGGAATCAATCCGGCCGCGACCGAAACGAGCTGCTTCGGCGAGACGTCCATGTAATGAACCTTCGCTGGTTCGACTTCCAAAAAGTCGCCGCGATAACGCACGGAAACCTTCTCCTGAGTCAGATGGCCCTTCGCGTCCATGGTCGCGTTCGCCTGAGCGACGAGGAAATTCTCTTCCCGATCGCCGGTCAAATAATCGACCTGATCGGTGACGCGACCTTTCTCGACTTTGCGGTAAGGCGTTTCGATAAATCCGAATTCGTTGATCCGCGCGAACGTCGACATCGAGCTGATGAGACCGATGTTCGGACCTTCCGGCGTCTCGATCGGGCAAATGCGTCCGTAATGGGACGGGTGAACGTCGCGAACTTCGAAACCGGCGCGATCGCGGGAGAGACCGCCTGGCCCGAGCGCTGAGAGACGACGTTTGTGCGTCAGCTCCGCGAGCGGATTCGTCTGGTCCATGAACTGCGACAACTGCGAGCGGCCGAAGAAATCGCGGATGACCGCGCTCAGCGCCTTCGGGTTGATCAACTTTTGCGGCGTCATGCCATCGATGTTGATGTCGAACAGCGTCATGCGCTCTTTCACGAGACGCTCGGTGCGCGCGAGACCGACGCGGCACTGGTTCGCGAGCAATTCGCCCACCGTCCGGACGCGGCGGCTGCCGAGATGATCGATATCATCCAGCGTGCCTTCACCCCGGCGCAGGTTGATGAGGTATTTGATCGCGCCGATGAAATCTTTGTCAGTCACGATGCGCTCGCCGAGATCGACGTCGATCCCGAGTTTCTGGTTGATCTTGTAACGGCCGACGCGCCCGAGGTCGTACTTCTTCGGGTCGAAAAAGAGGCGTTTCAGGAGCGCCTTCGCGTTCGCCACGGTCGGCGGATCGCCAGGACGCAGCTTGCGATAGATGTCTTTGAGCGCTTCTTCCTGGTCGTGGGCCGGATCTTTTTTGAGCGCCTTCACGACGGTGTCGTCGTGGGAAATGTCGATCACCTTTACGTCCTTGTGGCCGAGCCCCATGATCTGGCGAACGGTCGCCGCGGTCAGCGGCTCAAACGCGCGCGCGACGGTCACTTCGCCGTCGAGCACATCGGCAATGAGCACCTTGGTCGCGAGCTCTTCTTCGCCGAGCTTCTCGCTCAGCTTGAGCGTCTCGATGGTGTAGAAAAGCTTGATCACTTCCTCGTCCGGGCCGTAGCCGAGGGCGCGCAGGAAAGTCGTTGCCAAAAATTTCCGCCGGCGTTTGCGGCGATCAAGATAGATGTAGAGCAGATCGCTCGTGTCGAACTGCACCTCGATCCACGAACCGCGATCCGGGATGATCCGGAAACTGTAGAGCACTTTGCCGTTCAAATGGATGCTCGACTCGAACGCGATACCCGGTGAGCGATGGAGCTGCGAAACCACGACGCGCTCCGCGCCGTTGATCACGAAAGTCCCCTGCGGCGTCATGAGCGGGATTTCACCCATGTAAACTTTCTCTTCCTTCGTCCCCTTCTCCTCGCGGAGCTGGAACGTCACGTGGAGAGGCGCGCTAAACGTCTGGCCTTCCCGCTGCGCCTCGAGCGCCGTCAGTTTCGGTTCGCCGATGTCGTAATGGCTGAAATCGAGCGTCGCCTTTTCATCGTAGCTCTCGATCGGAAACACTTCCTTGAACACCGCCTGGAGTCCCGAATTTTTCCGCTTCGAGAACGGCACGTCTTTCTGGAGGAAGTCGACGTAGGAGTTGAGTTGAACCTCGATGAGGTTTGGAGGCTCGATGCCTTCCTTGATGGTTCCGAAGTAGATGCGTTCCGACATAATTACTAGGCCAATCTCCGAAGTTGTTAACGACACCCCGTCCGCTCACGGCATGTCGAAATGACAGCTCACGCTTTCAAGCCGCGAGCAAGAAGCGCAAAAATAGCAGCAAAACAGCGGGCGTCAAATCTGCTGCGCCACCGTTTTGTTGCCTCGTTAAATTTTGTCCGTCAGTTGCGAGTTTGAAAATATTCCGACTGCTCTAACGCTAAAAGTTCTGACACACGGCTCGCGGCCGCGCAAGCTTTTTTGCGTAACGGCCGCCCCACGCTGTACCCGCCCCGCTCTGTCGGGGCGTCCACCCGAACGCGGCGACATAGCGCCGCGGCTACAGCTGAAGCGGCGATCCCGCCATCGCGGGACCGCAGCTCCAGCGAAGCAAATTACTTGATCTCGACCTTCGCGCCGGCCGCTTCGATCTTCTTCTTGATCTCTTCGGCTTCCGCTTTGGTCACGCCTTCCTTGATGGTCTTGGGAGCGCCTTCGACGAGCGCCTTGGCTTCCGCCAGGCCGAGGCCCGGCACCGCGCCGCGCACTTCCTTGATCACGCCGATTTTGTTCGAGCCCATTTCCTTAAGGATGACTTCAAACGCGGTCTTCTCTTCGGCCGCTGCCGGGGCTGCACCGCCGCCCGCACCTGCTGAAGGAGCCGCGGCCGCCGCGACCGGAGCCGCTGCGCTGACACCCCATTTTTCTTCGAGCTGCTTCACCAGACCAGCAATCTCGAGAACGGTCAGGCCGCTGAGTTGCTCCACAATTGTATTTGTATCCGCCATTTTATTTTCCTCTCATGCGCCGCCTTCGGAAGCTTCCGAAGAATTACATCCCGCAGCCGCGGAACCGGACGTTGTTTTTGGTTGCTCGCTCGGCCATTAGCGGCGTCGCGAAATTTTTTTCTAGGCGGGCGTTTCGCCAGCCGGGGTTTCTTCTGTGGTTGATTGTGCTGCGGGCGCCGCTTCTGCCGTTGCCGCGGGCGCCGCTTCTGCGGTAGCCGCGGGCGCTTCCGCCTTCGCTTCTTCGGCGGACGAGCCCTCTTTCTTCGCTTCCGGCGCTGGCGCCGTCTCGCCCTTGTCGCCTTTCGCCTTCAGCAAACGCGCGAACGCTGCCGCCGGCTCATTCAAAATTCGAACCAATCGCGTGGCCGGCGCCTGAAGCAATCCGAGCAGCTGAGCCAGTAGAATCTCGCGCGCCGGAAGTTCCGCCAGCGCCTCCACATCGGCGGTCGACATCACCGCCTTGTCGACGACGCCGATCTTCAGCGCCGCGATCTTAAATTCCGCCGCGAACAACTTCAGGATCTTCGCGACTGGCGCGACATCTTTTTCGCCCATCACGATCGCTGTTTGTCCCGTCAATTTGTCGCCGACATCCGGCATTCCCGAGTCTGCCATCGCGCGCTTCAAAAAGCTGTTCTTCACCACTCGCACTTCGGCGCCGGCAGGCGCAAGGCGATTCCGCAGCTCACCGAACTGGTCCACCTTCATCTGCTTGTAATCGGTCACGAGCAAGAACGGCGAGCGGTTAAGCTTCTCCGAAAGATCCGAAACGATTGATGCTTTTTCTGGTCTCATGGCGATTGGCTCCCGTTAAACAGTAATGTAAGGCGACGGATCGACCGGCACTCCCGGCGTCATCGTTGCGCTCAGCGTGACCCCTTCGACGAACCGGCCTTTCGCCGTCGCCGGACGCGCTCTCACCACGGCCTCGATCACCGCCGTTCCGTTCTCGACCAGTTGATTCTCCGCGAATGAAAATTTTCCCACCGGCACCGCGACGTTGCCGTTCTTATCCAGCTTGAACTCGACCCGGCCTGCTTTTACTTCGCCCACCGCCTTCGCCGTGTCGTCAGTGACGGTCCCCGTTTTCGGGTTCGGCATCAGGCCGCGCGGACCGAGCACCTTGCCGAGCTTGCGCACTTCCGCCATCGCAGCTGGAGTCGCGATCGCGACATCGAAATCCTGAAAACCTTCCTGGCATTTTTGGATCATGTCCTTGAAGCCGACATACTCCGCGCCCGCGTCCTTCGCCGCTTTCGCCGCCGCGCCTTCCGCGAAAACCAAAACGCGGACTTGCTTGCCGCTGCCGTGCGGCAACGGACAGGTGCCACGCACCATTTGGTCCGATTGCTTCGGATCGACTCCGAGACGGAACGAGACGGTCACGGTTTGGTCGAATTTCGTCGGCGGCATTTTCTTCAACGCCGAGACGGCTTCGTTAAGATTGTAAGCCTTGTTGCGATCCACCTGCTCGGCGGCCGCGCGATAACGTTTGCTGCGATCTTGTTGCATGATTTTGTGCAGTGCCAACGAGCCCCGATGCTCTCCTGCGGTTGCCCGGCCACCCCGGCGCGGGACGTGGAAATTAGCGCCCATCCGTCCTCTGTCAAAGCGAATCTCCCAAAAAATTCTCACACTAAGGTCACAAGGATCACAACGGAAAAGCCCAAAGAATTCCCTACTTTGTGACCCTTTGTGCCCTTTGCGTGAGGCTTCCCAAATTGCCTGTTGCCAATGCTCAAAGCGACCTGCTAAACCAGCGGCATGCACTCCACGAAAATTATACTCGTTACGGCTATCACTGTTTTAGCCGGAGCCATTAGCGCCCTCGCTGCTCCGGTCAATTTCAACGAAGTCTCCCTTTGGGTCCGCGCCAAAGAGACCGACAAATCGATCCTGAACGAGGTCAAGGAGCGCAAGCTCGTTAAGGCGCTCACGCCCCAACAAGAGTCCACTTTGAAATCCCAGGGCGCCAGCGATTCGCTCGTCCAATCGCTCCGCAGCTCCGCGCTTGTCGCCTCGTCAGGCGAGGTCGCCGCCACCGAAACCAAAGCGCCGTCGACCAAGACCGCACCGGCTCTCGAACCCGACCGCGAACCGGCAGGCGACAACCTCGAAGTCTTCGACGTTACGGCCGGCCATCCAATTAACCTGAGCCAATGGGGCGGCCCCGATTACGAATTCGCTTTTAACATTTATCGTTACGCCGGCGAGAATATTATCGAGCCCGTGATGGTCGACACGGTTCGCACCTACACCGATGTCGCCCACTATGTCGGCGTCCTCGGCACCGGCCCGCGCACCGCACTGCCGTACTATCACAACAGACGTCTCGCTCCCTATCTGGGCGGCGACCTCAAAGACGACAGCTACATGATCGGTGATTACATCGCGGTTTCATCCCACTCCAACAGCCGCGCCATGTCGATAGACCGCAAACATCCCGTTGTCTTCAAAGGCTCGCCCTACACGCTCTACCCAGTTTATGGCGCCGGCGGCACCGAACTCTATTACATCGGCCATGGCAGCGACTCCGTGAAACTCGCGGTGCGAGTCGCCGGTCGATGACCACCAGTAATCGGCCGCGCATGCCCTGAATGCTTAGACACCGATCTTCGAGAGGTTGGTTTCCCTAGCTCTCGCGAGTGGCGCAGTCCAAGCGAGAAGTTCCCGCCCTGCCTGCGAAATCGATGAAGGCATTACCGGCCGGAGACCGTGGGTCCGGGCCGCCTATCGGAACTGCTCCCACGTAGATGCGACGCCGCGATTCGCGATCAGGGAACCGGCCCCTCCATTTTCGGCGGTAACAAAAAGTCCATTCACCAGAGCCTTAATTGCCACATTCCCATTGCCTCCGATGATCCATTGAAATTGCTCCCAGGTCCCGATTCCTTCCCGGTTGGCTATCAGAGCGCTGTTCCCCCCGTTTTCGGCGGTGACATACTTGCCGTTGGCTTTTGCTTTCAAGGCGAAGTACCCGGGCGATACGTTGTTGACGCTGTTGGAAGAGATAAACTGGAATTGCTCCCACGTCCCGATCGCACTGCGATTGGCGATTAACGGATTAGCTCCGCCATTCTCCGCGGTGACAAACTGGTTATTGGCTAGCGCCCGCAACGAAATCATCAAGTTAAATTGTTCTCCTGCGCCCACAAAATATCGGTTGGCAATCAGCTGACTGCCTCCATTCACCGCCGACACGTACAACCCGTTGGCCAGAGCACGGAGCGCCACGGTGCCGTTTCCAGTGTCAAAGAATTGAAATCGCTCCCAAGTTCCTACTCCCCCTCGATTGGCGATTAGCGGACCATTGCCGCCATTCTCCGCTGTCACATACATTCCGTTGATCAGCGAGCGGATTGCCACATAGCCATCGTTCTGCGGCTCGATTCGAAACTGCTCCCAACCACCTTCCGACGCTCGATTCGCCGCCAACGAAGAAGCGCCGCCGTTCTCGGCAGTGATGTAGTTGTTGTTGAAGATTGACTGGAAACCGAGGGTAACATTACCTGGAATACCAGAGGGCAGAAACATCATGCTGAACTGCTCCCAACCGCCTACTGCACTGCGGTTGGCAATGAGCGAGCTGTTGCCGCCATTCTCGGCTGTCACATACAGGCCGTTGGCCCGAGCATTGAAGGCGAACTTACCTCCGCCAGTGTCGACTAATTGAAATTGTTCCCACGTCCCAACCGCACCGCGATTGGCAACCAGTGGCGATGCGCCACCATTCTCGGCGGTCACATACAAACCATTAGCCATCGATCGCAGCGCCACGTAGCCAGTCCCCAGATCGATAATCTGAAACTGTTCCCATTGGCCAATCGCGCCGCGATTTGCGATCAGTGGGTTATTCCCCCCGTTCTCTGCCGTTACAATCAAACCGTTCGCATTCGCAACGAATGCGACCACCGCTCCATTAGGCATGGGGATCGTATTACCTGCGGTAAAAGCGACAGATGCTCCCGCCCCCCATCCAGTACCCCATCCAATGTTCGCGCCACTCGAATTGTGCGCGTATGCCCGATATTGATATGCAGCGCCAGGAACTAGTCCGGTGATCTTCGCCGCGAAATCGTTTCCGTTGACGATGATATTTGAATCATCAATTGCGATTGGCGAATTCGGATCGGCCCAGTAGAAAAAGAAATAATGGTCGATTGCTTCACCCCCATTCGCCAGCACCCTGCCATTAAGTACCGCCGAGTTCGGAGTTATTGGCGAAGCGGCGACGGTTTGCACAGTTGGTGGCTCGACTTGCGGTGGAGCCGTAGGTGTCGCCGTGGGGGTCGGCTTCGCGGTTGCCGTTGCGGTAGCGGTCGGCGTTGGACTTGGTGAGGCAACGTATGTTCCTGACGTTTGAGTGGTCGCGTTCGCGTTGATTGCAACCGTTTGATTCGAGGGCTTCGTCCAACCGCTGATACTCTTGAACGCAACCGAGTGGTTGCCAACGGTCAACCCATTAACGGTAGCACCGCTATTTTGGTAGGATCCGCCATCAACTTGCCACTGCGCTCCGGCATTGACTGCCCCTGAAGGACCGATCGTGACCTGCAACGATCCTGTCTGAGTTGTGCTAACAGTTATAGCCACAGGGTCATAGTTCACATTGTTACTAGCATTCGCATCGGTGACATTAACGATCGCGCCGACATAGTAATTCCCTGACACGATCGTGCTCGGAATCGTGAGGAATCCTTCAAAGCTTGTAGTTCCGCCCCCGGGAATACCCGGCCATACTTGAGAGGTTTCTAAGAACGTATCCGACGGGGTAATAGTACTGTTCGTCGAGAGATAATACGAAATTGTGTAGGCTGCTGACATCGCGCCACCCAGATTGATAACGGTCACTCCGCTCGGAGGGATAGTAACATGATCACCCGGATGAAAAGTACCATGCGTTACGCTCAGAGGCTGCAACGCTAAATCCGCGGGACCATTCAAGAGATTATGTAAATCATTATCAAGTTGTGTTTGATAGGCGGAATAATAGGATACCGACTGGTTTGATAAAATATTCGGATTGTTTAGATAGCCGTTCAAAACCTGTTGCGCCTGAGTCATCTTGTCCGCCAACGCCGCATTCGTTATTCCAAACATTGTCGGTACGCGATTTGTAAGTTGATTCGCGATTCCGGTTAGATAATTGGGATCGCCCTGATTCCGTTTATAGATGTATAGTGAATTAGGGCCGGTATTGTAGTGAAGGGCCGATTGCCACACTGTCCCATATTGGTTGTACTGAACCAAGAGATAGCCGCAGCCGTCGGTTATAGCATAGTCGTAGCCCGCAAAATCATTTGTGTAGTTATGGTTATGGTAGCCACTCGCACTCGTGACTTGCATTATCCCATCTGAGTTGTTCGACGGCTGTGCCCACGGCGCGTCGGCTTGCCGATAAAACGAGTTGTAGAGATACCCGTTTACATAAAACGCACCCTGCCCGCCTTCTTGGAAAATCTCGGACAGCACAAACTCTGAAGGTAATGAGCCGCGATGGTTGTTGACCATCGCAATGATATTCTGTTGTTTCTGAGCATCCGTAATAGTCTGCCCAATTGTTGAACGAACGGCGAATATAGCTACAAAGAGCACACAGAGAAGGCTGCCGAGAATTTTTCGCTTTGCTTCAATTGTGAGGCCATGATGTTGGGAGATAACTGAAATTGATGAGTGGTTTTTCATATTCGTCTTCCTAAGAGGGCATGAGGGTTATCAGCTTTGGCCGAGGCGCGTACCACATAGGTCCAAGCATGCGCCGCTAGATTCCTCGTGGTATTTCTTGCGAACCCTCTTCGCAGCCTAGGCGTTTTTCCGAGAAAGTGGGGCATCGACGCGGATTGTGGAAAAAACTCGGCCGCAGAGCAATCCGCCGAACGGCCACTATTATGCCGACGCCGAATTGCTGTCGGCATGTCGCTGAATCACTTGACCTGCGGTGGGTTATCTCGCCGCTGATGCCACACAGCGACGGCCGCAGCACGAGTTCGGACGTTATACTTCTCGAAAATGTGCTCGACGTGCCGTTTTATAGTCGATCCGGCAACGCCGAGCGAGTTCGCGATATCATCGCCAGTCTTGTCTGCCGCCATCAACGCGAGAACCTGATTTTCCCGGTCGGTAATGCCGTGGTGGCGGAGGCGAGTGCGCGGAGCATCCAGCCTGTGTTGCTCAAGCAGGAGAGCGAAACTGTTATCGGTCTCATCGCGAAGCATCGAAATGACGAGGCGGGCGTGGTCAGTCTCCTTTGTGAAGGGCCTACATCTGCCGGGTTTTCGATTGGGATCCGCTAACCATTTGCGCAATGGGAGAGACAGTCGCAACCTATCGTGTTTGACGCCGAAGTGCTCCTGAAGCCACCGCAAAGCAAGCGGTGTAGCGTATTTAACTTTACCGTCGGTCCGGACGAGCATTAGCGCTTCGCGTGAATCACGCGAATCAACGACATTTCGCTGGGGGGCTTTCTTCATCGTGGAGGTTAGACGAGGAAGATAAAATGATCCGACAGGTCGTTAGGCAAGATTATTTTTGGAGATCGCGAAGGGGGGAAGCGAAATGGGACGCGTGAAGCACGTACCTCCCGGAACCGGTTCGACAGAATATGCGCTACCGAGACTGTTTCAGGATCTTGCCTTCCTTCATCACGAAGGAAACGCGTTCGGTGGCGGTGATGTCGGTCGTCGGATCGCCGGGGATGGCGACGATGTCGGCGAGCTTGCCTTTTTCGAGGGTGCCAACTTTAGCTGCGATGCCGAGGAGATCGGCATCGGAGGAGGTGGCGGCGCGAAGGGCTTCGATGGGTGGCATTCCGAGGTCGACCATGAGTTTGAATTCTTTTGCGTTCATTCCGTGCGGATACACAGCGGCGTCGGTGCCGAAGCCGATCTTCACGCCAAGTTTGATGGCGTTGCGAAACATCTCGGTGCGGGCGGCGCCGGCGGCTTTCGCCTTCGCTTGTAAGGCGGGTGGATAGGAGTCGAGCTTGCCGAGAATCCATTCGGTGGCCATCAAGGTCGGCACGAGATAGGTGCCTTTGGTTTTCATGAGCTGAAGCGTTTCTGGTTTTAGAAAGGAGCCGTGCTCGATCGAATCGACGCCGGCCTCGATCGCGTCCTTCGCGGCCTGGTCGCCGTGGCAATGGACGGCGACTTTTTTGCGCAAGCGATGGGTCTCATCGACCAAAGCCGCGATCTCAGCGGGAGTGAATTGAGGTGTGTCGACTTCATCCGTGAGTGAGAGAACGCCGCCGGAAACGGCAGCCTTAATCACGTCGGCCCCGTTTTTCACTTCGAAGCGCACGGCTTTGCGAATCGCATCGGGGCCGTCGGCGATACCTTCGCTGTAATCAGGTTCGTGGCCGAAGAGCATGTCGCGAAATCCGGCGGTGCTGTCGAAGTGACCGCCGGTCGCGCCAATTCCAAAAGTCGCGACGAGCATTCGCGGGCCTGGCACGATGCCGTGATTGATCGCGTTGCGGAGAGCGACATCCACAAATTCCTTGCTCCCGACGAAGCGGCTGCCGAGATCGCGGACGGTCGTGAACCCGGCCTCGATGGTGGCGCGTGCATAGGAGGTGGCGATGAGCGCCTGCTCTGAAACATTCAGGTCGAGTTCCTTCAACCGGCGATCGTTGTAGCTCCCGGCGAAATCCGCCGTGAGATGGGTGTGCGCGTCCATGAATCCTGGCGAAAGCGTGGCATCGCCCAGATCGATCACCTGCGCGCCTTGGGGAATCGTGAGATTGCTGCCCGCATCAACGATCTTGTCGCCTTGAACGATCACGACTCCATTCGTGACGAGCGCTTTTGATTTGCCGTCGAAAAGCCGCGCGGCTTTGAGAGCGAGGGTTGCGGGCTCGGCTGCAGATGTGGAAAGGATAACCGCAAAGAAGGCGTAAAGCGGAAAGGCCAAGCGAAGGAGTTTCTTCATGGCTTCGAATACGAAATTCCAGCGCCGAACGCAAGACCGGCGCCGCAACCCTAGCTGCCTTGCGGAGACAAACCGAATTCGCGGCGCGCAAAAGGCGTCTGTAATACCACGAAGGTAGCGATACCAAGCAGCGTACCCCACGGAATAAATGGGCAGTTCAAAGCCGCCATGACGAAGATGAACAGGCGATGACTGCGCTTCTGAAGACAGCGGCCGGCGTAAATCGTTAGTCCGCCGAAGGTCCAACCGAGGAGGATGATCAAGCCAATGACTCCGGCAAAAATT
Organism: Chthoniobacterales bacterium; assembly: GCA_036270255.1. GTDB lineage: Bacteria > Verrucomicrobiota > Verrucomicrobiia > Chthoniobacterales > UBA10450 > AV80. The sequence continues at coordinate 1,504 of DATBCW010000012.1, read as the reverse complement.
CGAAAGATAACTACTGGCGGCCCTTGGTTCACTGGCCGCGGTGACGGTGAAGGTGACACCGAAAACGACTCGCTCGTCGTCGCTGGTTTTGGCGGCGGGTTCCAAGCCGATTCCGGCATGAATGAAAACCCGAGCATGAAAACAAAGTGAAACAGAAGAAACGAAACGAAGACCGCGGTGACGGCCCCTTTCACGTAAAAGCCGATCACGAGCAAGCGCAGCCGCTCGCGAGCAATGATTTGCTCTTCCGCTTCGGAAAGAGCCGGGGGCGACATAACGACCTAACGAATCGTTAATCGACGACTTCGAGGCCCATCTGGCGGGCGGTGCCGGCGATGACGCGGAAGCCGGCTTCGTCGCTCCGCGAATTAAGATCCTTGGCCTTCGTTTTCACGATCTCCATGATCTGCTTGCGCGTGACTTTGCCGACTTTCGTCTTGTTCGGCTCTTTCGAGCCGGCGGCGATGTTAGCGGCTTTCTTTAAAAGCACGGCCGCCGGTGGGCTCTTCGTGATGAACGTAAACGACTTGTCCTTAAAGACGGTGATGACGACCGGAAGAATGTCTCCAGCCTGCTTCTGGGTGGCGGCGTTAAATTCCTTGCAGAACGCCATGATGTTGACGCCGCGCGGTCCGAGCGCGGTGCCGACGGGCGGCGCGGGGTTCGCCTGGCCGGCCGGGATTTGCAGTTTGATCTGAGCAACAACTTCTTTAGCCATGATTTTATTTGGACAGGATTAACAGGATTTTTCAGGATTAAATTCCAGAAGCCTCTCTGTTCCCTCTCCTCATCCTGTTTATCGTGTGAATCCTGTCTACTTCCTTAGCCGCGTTCGACCTGCCAATACTCGAGCTCGACCGGAGTAGCCCGGCCGAAAATCGTGACGGAGACCCGGAGCTTGCCGCGATCGGGATCGATCTCCTCAACGATGCCGTTCTGGTTTTGGAACGGGCCATCGGCCACTTTCACAGTCTCGCCCACTTCGAAGCTGACCTTCGGCTTCACCTTTTCCTCACGCTCGCGCATTTGCGCCAGCATGTTGTCGACTTCGGCTTTCCGCATCGGGATCGGTTTATCTTTCGTTCCGGCGAAACCGATCACCCCGGTCGTCTCGCGAATAAAATACCAGGTCTTGCCCACGAGCTGATTGTTCTCGTCGAGCAGGTGCATGTTCACGATCAGGTAACCGGGGAAAAATTTCCGGGTCGTCTCGCTTTTCTTGCCGCGTTTGATCTCGGAAACGCGTTCCGTCGGAACCAGCACTTCGAAAATGACGTCGCCCATCTCCTCGGTCTTGACGCGCTTCTCGATGTTGTCGCGGACCTTGTTCTCCTGGCCGGACAACACATGCACGACATACCATTGATCTTTGGGAGCGAGGACCTGAGGCATATCAGTGAAGTCGGGTAAAGAAATGGATGAAATTGATGATCACGAAATCGAAGGCTGCGACGAAACCGCCGAGCAGGAGCATCGCGATGATCACGACCATCGTGGAATCGGT
>DATBCW010000011.1:0-28488 GCA_036270255.1 Chthoniobacterales bacterium | reverse complement strand
CGAACCGTAAATCAGTCATCATAAGAAAACTCCTGTCCTGTCGTTACGGGGCCGCAACCATAGGATGATCCACCTGGCGCGATTGGATTCAACAAAACAACGCCGGCAGTTCACCTTTTTTGTCTAGATCCTTTTTCATTCACTTTGCCAAAGGCCGATGGGCCGCGTCGAACCAGGAAGCGACGGCCATCAAGACGATGACCGAAAGAACAACCGCGACAGCGATCATGCGGTGGCACTTTCGCCGCGCGGCCGATTCGCCAACTTGATTTGTCCAGAAGACACCGACAAGCGCCCATCGCTCATGCCAGAGAAGGGCCAGCATCGAAGCGAAGATCAACGCCGAGGTGCACACTGCACCCCAGGCGATGAAAAAGAAAATGTTGATCAGGAAAATGTTGGTAATCACGGGTAACAGCAGAGCCGCTCCCAACAACGCGCTCTTGCGGAAGAGTAGCAGCGCTGCGCCCGCCAGCTGGATCAATCCGAGGAGCGTCGAATAGACATGGGAATAGCTGTAGTAATACCAGGCCAGCTGATACCCGCTCAGTGATCCTACCGGCCTGAGGCCCAGTTCAGGTGCGACGCTGAACTGTCGGCCCAAAAGTTTGCTCGATCCGTAGAGCAAGAGGAGAAAGGCCGAGAGATAGCGGAGCCAGTCCAAATACTTCGGATAACGATCGCTGGATGCAGTCATGGCCCGTCAGGAGAATCCGATTTGTCTGTTTGCGGGGCCGCAAAGTTAGGATGTATCAAACGATGCGAGAGGATTCAATTAAAGAACTCCGCCACCAGGCATTTTTATCGTCTCACGAAACCTCCGGCGGCGGCCCCGGCCAGACCGAAGCCGCTCCGGTCAACACAAATGTGATTTTGCGGCCGGGAGTTCCATGCAAAAGATGGGCACGTTTATGCGTCTTCGCTGCAACACGGTCATAATCACCAGCGCGACCGCACTGGCGCTCGCCCTTTGCGCGCCTGCCACCCGGGCAAATTTGTTTCGGGGCGACGCAGTCCCAGCTACTTCCGAGCACGACCCGGCTTTAATAGCGGGCCTCGTTAAACTCTCGCCCAGTGTTAGTCCTGACGAAGCCCAGCGCGTCGCCTTCACGGCCTACACCACGGGCCGGCAGCTCGCGGCTGAGTGGCGGATGGTTTCGCCGGCGACCATTCAAAGTTTCCTTATCCACATCGGAAAAAGAAAAGCCGGGCACTGTTATCAATATGCTAACGAGCTCCTGCTTCGGCTCGATGCGTTGAAGCTGCGAACGCTCGAGCTCCATTGGGCCGAATGTAATCCGAGAAATTTCGACGAGCACAACGTCATCGCCGTCACCGCTCGCGGCCAGCCTTTTGATCAGGGCATTGTCCTGGATAACTGGCGGCACTCCGGACGTTTGGTCTGGGGACCAGTCAGGGGCGATCCCCCATATCGGTGGGAGGAAAACCAGGATGAACTCTACGACCGGTTACAACATCCGCGTCACTACTCGCGAATAATACCCCGTCCCGAACCCGAGCGTTCCTCAACTTCGAAACAAAAAAAGACGAAAACCTAAGCTCGAACGCAAGCGTTCGTAACGTTGCCAGCGAGGGGCACCGCTCGATTTTACCGATTCGCGCTCACGTTCTTTGACAACCGGCCACTGGCTTTGCGAAGCTCCGGGTCCCGCGACTCTGAACCATGGCGAGCACGAAGATTCTTATCATCGACGACGAACAGGACGTGATCGACCTGCTCTCTCTCCATTTACGCAAAGCGGGCTACGCTCTGAGCGCGGCAACGGACGGCGCGACCGGACTCCGGCTCGCTCGTGAGGAACCGCCCGCGCTTATCGTTCTCGATTTGATGCTGCCGAAAATGCCGGGCCTGGAGATTTGCAAGGTGCTCAAGACCGACGTTGCGACGCGCTCCATCCCAGTCCTCATGCTGACGGCAAAGGCGGAGGAGATCGATCGCATCGTTGGTCTGGAATTTGGCGCGGATGATTACGTGACGAAACCATTCAGTCCGCGCGAACTGGTTCTGCGGGTGAACGCAATTCTGCGGCGCGGCAAAGGGGACGCCGCCGAGGACAAGAAATTGTCGATTGGCCCGATCACGCTGGATCCGGCGCGGCACCAGGTGGACGTCGCGGGCCGGACCGTGCGGCTCACGAGCGTCGAATTCAAACTCTTGAGCATGCTGATGCGGCGCCAGGGCCGCGTCCAGGAGCGCGATCGTCTCCTCAACGAAGTCTGGGGTTACGAAAGCGTGATCGATACGCGCACGGTCGACACCCACGTCCGCCGGCTCCGCAAGAAATTAGGAAAAGCGGCGAACGCGATCGAGACCGTGCGCGGTTTCGGTTACCGAATCCGCGAACGCTAAAAGCCGATGGGCTGGCTCGCTTTCTTTGCGCTCGCTGCGGTTGTCCTGATTGCCGGCGTCGCGCTCTGGAGAAAATGGATTTCGCCTTGGAAAGATGCGCAGGAATTGGCCGATGATGTAGTGGCGCAACGCCCGCCGCGCAAAGTCCTGATCAGCGGCAACGCGGAAGCCCACAAAGTCGGACTAGCGCTCGAGACCTTGATGGATGGGCGGCGCAACTTGGAAAAGCGCGTGCTTGAAAGCGAATCGAGCGTGCAGACCGTTTTCGCGGCCATGCTCGATGGCCTTGCTGTGATCGACGAGCGTCGCGGAGTTCGCCTTATGAACCGCGAATTCCGGCGTCTTTTCGATGTCGCCGATAACGTCTCCGGCACACTGCTCGAACTCGTCCACAATGCGGCGATTGACCGCATGGCGACGGAGGCAATTCGATCGCGCAAAGCGCAGCAGGAAACTGTCGAACTCACCAGAGGCGGAGCGGAGCCGCGCTTTTTCGAGGTGAGCGCTGTCCCTCTCAGGGAGAACTCCGTGCCGGAGAACGGTGCCGTTCTTCTCTTCCACGATGTTTCCCACCTGCGGAAGGTGGAAAAAATGCGGCGCGATTTCGTCGCGAACGTCTCACACGAATTGCGGACGCCACTCTCGATCTTCCGCGGTTATCTCGAAACACTTCTCGACGATCCGCATCAGCCGCCCGGCGAATTGCTCCGCATTCTCGAAATCATGGAGCGCCATTCCGATCGACTGAACGCGCTCGTCGAAGACGTTCTCAGCCTGGCGCGGCTTGAATCGCCCGGGATCGACCTCCATTTGTCTGAGATCGATCTGCCGGAATTCCTTCACGGCATTATGCGCGATTGGGAAAAGCGTTTGGCCGCGAAGAAACTCAAGTCGCATCTGAATTTTCCCGGAACCTTGCCACGACTGCGGGCCGACGAGACGCGGTTGCAGGAATTGATCTACAACCTGTTGGATAACGCCGTGAAATATTCCAAGCCCGGCGGTACGGTTTTTCTCCGGGCCGAGGCGGGACCAAACAGGGTTCGAATCAGTGTCGCCGATCAGGGCGCTGGAATTTCGCCAGAAGATTTGCCGCGGATCTTCGAGCGCTTTTATCGCGCCGATAAATCGCGAAGCAGTGAGCAGAGCGGCACCGGCCTCGGGTTATCGATCGTCAAACACATCGCCCAACTCCACGGCGGGACCGTCGAAGCAGAAAGCGAATTGGGAAAAGGAACCACGATCAGCGTGGTGATTCCCGTCACACAAACGTAACACTAAAGCCGTTGCTGGACGGTGGGCGCATCCGCGAAACTTGGCCTCGCATGGAAGGCGTCGCCGATTCCCGCATCCTCATTCCCGCTCGCGCGAAATCGCGCCGCTCGCAAAACGCGGCCGAGCAGGCCATCAAGCTATTCTTCGGCGGGAACGCGCTCGTCGCAGTCATCGTTCTCGCGCTGATCACGCTTTTCCTTTTTCGCGAGGGCTTCGGATTTTTCGGGCAAAACCTGGCGAACCTGCGGCTTTACCGTCAGGCGGGTCTCGAATACGTCGACATCATTCGCAGCGTTCAGTCGGATCACGAAGCGCTTTCGCGAAAGTTGAGCGACATCCGGTTGCGACAGTTCCGGGCCATGGAAGCGCGCCGCGTTCCACCGGACGAAATCAACGCCGCGCTCGCCCCCTTTGATCAATTCGCCACGAACTTCAGTGACGCTGCGGAGAATCTGCGCGGGCTCGTGTCCGATCTCACGGATCAAGCCAGCACCTTGAAAGAACAACTCTCCGCTGGGGATGTCTCGACGCGCGACCTGGCTTTGAATTCTTTACGCGACAAAGGCGCCAGCTTCGAAACAATCAGCGCGAGCCTGACGACGAATCTTTATGCGCTTCTCGCAGCCACGCCGCCCGTTGGCGATTCGGTTCAGCAGAAAGCATTCGACCAATGGAAAAGCGCCGCGCGCGATTATCTCGCCAGGCTGCCGGTCGCCTCGAAACAGCTTCGAGAATGGTCGCCCGACAAACCGATTCCGTGGTACCGATCGATCAGCTCATTTCTTTTCGGTCACGAATGGGTCACGGCGAGTTTCTGGCAGGATTGGTACGGGATCGTGCCGTTGCTCGTCGGCTCGGTCCTGGTCGCGCTAGTCGCGCTCCTTATTGCTGTGCCGCTTGGCGTGGCCTCGGCGATTTATGTCAGCGAAGTCGCTTCAAGACACGAGAAACGATTCATCAAGCCGTACATAGAATTCATCTCGGCGATTCCATCTGTCGTGCTCGGATTTTTCGGAATCGCCGTGGTGGGACAGGCGGTCCGCGCGGCGTCGCAATCGTCGTTTTTCAAATGGGTCTCGTTTTTTCCAATTAGCGAGCGGCTGAATATTTTTACGGCTGGCTGCCTCCTCGCCTTGATGGCGGTGCCAACGATTTTCACTCTCGCTGAAGACGCTTTGCGCAATGTTCCCCGCGGTTTCAAGGAAGCGTCGTACGCGCTCGGGGCGAACCGTCTCCAGACGATCGGACGCGTCATCGTGCCGGCATCGCTCTCCGGAATCGTTTCCGCAATTCTGCTCGGGCTCGGCCGGGTGATCGGCGAAACGATGGTCGTTCTTCTTTGCGCCGGAAACCGGATCGCGATTCCCGACTTTACTCAAGGCGTTGGCGCTGTCTTCCAACCCGTCCACACCATGACTGGAATCATCGCCCAGGAAATGGGCGAAGTGGTGCGAGGCAGCACACACTACCGCGCCCTGTTCATGGTGGGGCTGGTCTTGTTTACAATCACGCTCGCGATCAACTGGCTCGCCCAACGGTTCGTGGCCCGGTTTCGGATGAGCGTTGGATAGGACCTATGCGACCTATACAACCTATCCGACGCGCGCTTCTCGAACGTTGCTTGTTCTGGCTTTTTCGCGTGGCCACCTACCTCGTCCTCGCGGCGGCGTCTTACATCTTTCTCGACATCGCCATCAAGGGCGGGCGCACCGTTTTCACGAGTGCGGCGCCTTTCATTAACATTTCGTTCCTGACTGAGCGCCCCCAGACGCTTTACGTCTTCGATTTCGAAGGAAAGAAAATGGCGCTGGGCGATCGGGAGTTTCGCAAATGGAAAGAAGAGCATGCGGGAGTTGAAGTCGAAGCATCGAGCGTCGCCTACTCCGCGGGCGGTATCTGGCCCTGCATCGCGGGCACGGCGTTGCTGGTGATCGGTTCAATGATTCTGGCGCTCGGGATCGGAATTAGTAGCGCGATTTATCTCAGCGAATACAGCCGCAACGGACCGCTCATCCGGCTTGTTCGCGTTGCCATTCTTAACCTGGCCGGCGTTCCGTCGATCGTGTTCGGGCTTTTCGGATTCGGACTGTTCGTAATCTTCTTTGGCTGGAATGTTTCCCTGATCGCCGGCTGGTTTACGCTCGGATTGATGGTGCTGCCGGCGATCATCACCGCGAGCGAAGAATCGCTTCGAGCTGTGCCGCAAGGTTTACGCGAAGGTTCGCTCGCCCTCGGCGCGAGCAAATGGCAGACGATCCGGAAGAACGTTCTGCCGTATGCGCTCCCAGGAATTCTGACCTCATCGATTCTCGGCATCGCGCGCGTCGCGGGCGAGACGGCACCGATCATGTTCACCGCCGCCTATGCGATGAAGGACGAAATGCCCTGGCAGGTCGCGAAGTTCACCGATTTCTTTTTCCAAGGCGTGATGGCGCTGCCCTACCACATCTATGTCGTCAGCTCGAAAATCCCGCAGAACGAATACACGGAGCGGGTCCAATACGGGGCTGCGTTCGTCTTCCTTTTCCTGGTCATGCTGATCGCGCTAACTTCCATCCTGTTGCGCGAGCGAAGCCGGAGTCGTTTATCATGGTAAGCCTTCTCGAAATGCCCGAAACCGCCTCACAACTCACAATGAACGAGCCGGCGCCAGTGCCGAGCGCTCCCGCCAATCGCGCCTCGATCGAGATCGACAATCTCGATTTCGCCTACGGAAATCACGAGGTCCTTCACAAGATCAACCTCGCCATTCCGCCGCGCGCCGTGACCGCCTTCATCGGGCCGTCCGGCTGCGGCAAGACAACCCTTTTGCGTTGCCTCAACCGGATGAACGATCTCATCGATGGCGCTCGCATCACGAGCGGTGCGATCCGAATCGATGGTGTCGACATCAACGAACCGGGTCTGGACGTCGTCGATCTTCGGCGCCGCGTCGGCATGGTTTTCCAAAAATCGAACCCGTTCCCGAAATCGATTTACGACAACGTCGCCTACGGCTTGCGGATTGCCGGGGTCACGAAACGCACGTTGATCGACGAAGCGGTGGAGAAAAGTTTGCGCTCGGCCGCGCTTTGGGACGAAGTGAAGGACCGTTTGCACGTAAGCGGCTACGGACTTTCCGGCGGGCAACAGCAGCGGCTCTGCATCGCGCGCGCGCTCGCGGTCGAGCCGGAGATCGTGCTCATGGATGAGCCCTGTTCCGCGCTCGATCCGATCGCAACCGCGAAAGTCGAAGAACTGATCCGCCAACTGAAGCAGCAATACACGATCGTCATCGTCACTCACAACATGCAACAGGCCGGGCGTTGCTCCGATCGCACCGCTTTCTTTTATCTCGGCAACCTGATCGAAGTGGATGACACCGTGAAAATCTTTTCCAACCCGGCCCAGCGCCAAACCGAGGAGTATATTACCGGCCGCTTTGGCTAACCATCATCACATGACTGAACCCAGACATATTCTTGCGACGTTCGACGAAGCGCTGACTTCGTTGCGCAACAATGTCCTCATGATGTCGAGTCTGACGGAACGCAGCCTCGACCGTGCGATCTGCGGCTTGCTTCAGCGCGATGATGAAGCATGTGCGATCGCCATCGCCGACGACGAAGAAATCGATCAGCTTGAAAAACAGGTCGATCACGACGGCATCGACTTGTTGTTGCGTTTCCAACCGGTGGCCTCGGATTTGCGGCGAGTGGTTTCGGCGATGAAACTTTCCTCGAATCTCGAACGCATGGCCGACCAGGCCACGAACATCGCGCGCCGCGCCCGCAAACTAAATCAACATCCGCCTTTACCCGAAGCCGACCTGATCCGGCCGATGTATCTTCACGCGATGTCCATGTTCAAGGACGCGATCGACGCCTACGTCCGGAGCGACGTCGCCCAGGCACGCTCAGTGGTCCCGCGCGATGAAGGCCTCGACGACATGAACCGCATGGCCGGCCGCCGGCTGACGGAGCGCATGGCCGAGGACCCGGCGCAACTCCGCGGCTACCTGAATTTGATCTTTGTTTCGCGCTGCCTCGAACGCGTCGGCGACCACGCCACGAACATGGCTGAGGACGCCGTTTACGCCGTGGCCGCCGAAGACATTCGCCATCAACATTTCGCTGCGGCAAGTTAGGACGTGCCAGAAACCCAGGGACAAGTCGCGGCGGAATCCATCATTCCGTTCAGCGCTGGTTGCGATCCGGTCCGTTTTTCCGATCCGCGCAATTTCATCAATCGCGAGCTGAGCTGGCTGGAATTCAATCGGCGCGTCCTGGAAGAAGCGGAGGATCCCAGCCAGCCGTTAATCGAGCGCGTAAAATTTCTCACCATCTTCAGCTCTAATCTCGACGAGTTCTTCGAGATTCGCGTCGCCGGCATCAAGCAACAGATCGAAAGCGAGACGAGTGAGGTCGGGCCGGATGGAATGAGTCCGACCCAGATTTTCGAAAGTATCGAGCGCACGGTTCGCGAACTGGTCGCAAGACAGTATGCACTCTGGAATACCGACATTGTTCCGGCCCTGGCCAAGAACGGGATACGAATCCAGGAGATTTCACAGCTGAACGCAAAACGCGCAGCTTGGGTCCAAAAATATTTCCAGGAGGAAGTGTTCCCGATGCTGACGCCGCTAGCGGTCGACGCCAGTCATCCATTTCCGCAATTGCTCAACCGGAGCCACAATCTGTTTGTCCGGGCGAAGACGAAACGTGGCGGCGATCCGCTGCACGCAATCGTGCAAGTGCCGCGGGTGATACCGCGGCTAATCCCGTTGCCGCGCGCGAAAGACGAACCTTGGACCTACATTTATCTCGCGTCGCTTATCAAGCACCACATCGCCGAATTATTTCCCGGGTTGATTCTCGATGGGGTTCACGCCTTCCGCGTCACTCGGAACAGCGACCTCTACATCGAGGAGGAGGAAGCGGAGAACCTGCTCCGCTCAATCGAGCAGGAACTGCGGCGCTCCAGTCGCGGCGATGCGGTCCGCCTCGAAGTGGAATCTGATTGCCCGCGCGATTTTCGCGAATTGCTGCTCGAATTCTTCGACCTATCGACCGAGGACGTTTACAAACTCGACGGGCCGCTTTCCATGACGCATCTCGCGCCGCTCGTCGTGAACGACGCCTTCGCGAATCTGAAGGACCGCCCATTTCAACCAGCGCGCGATCCGGCCTTGCCCAAACAGGCGAACGTTTTCGAGGTGCTGCGGCAGCAGGACGTATTGCTTCATCATCCTTACGAGAGTTTCGATCCGATCGTGGAGCTGATCGAGACCGCGTCCCGCGACTCACAGGTCCTCGCGATCAAGATGACGCTCTATCGGACGAGCGGTTATTCGCCGATCGTGGAAGCGCTGGTGGCGGCGGCTAACGCCGGGAAACAAGTCACCGCCATCGTCGAGCTGCGCGCGCGCTTCGATGAGGCCGTTAACATTCAATGGGCCCGCACCCTCGAGGAAGCCGGCGCGCACGTCATCTATGGCGTGGTCGGATTGAAAACGCATTGCAAAGCGCTGCTCATCGTCCGGCGGGATGGCGATCGGCTGCGGAACTACGTCCATCTTGGGACGGGCAATTATCATCCGCGCACCGCGCGCGTTTACACTGACTTCAGTTTTCTGACAAGCGATCCCAGCATAACCGAAGAAGTCGGCATCGTTTTCAATACCCTGACAGGGCTCGCCGATTATCCCGGGCTCAAGAAATTGATGGTCGCGCCGTTCGATTTGAAGCCACGATTGCTCGGTTTGATCGATCGCGAGATCGCAAACGCCCGCGCCGGCAAACCCGCCCGGATCATCGCGAAACTCAATTCGCTCGTGGACCGCGAGATCATCGAAAAGCTTTACGAAGCCTCCTGCGCGGAAGTAACTATCGATCTCATCGTGCGCGGGATTTGTTGTTTGCGGCCGAAGATTCCGAAGATGAGCGAATACATTCGCGTCATCAGCATCGTCGGCCGGTTCCTCGAGCACAGCCGCGTTTATTGTTTCGAGAACGCCGGATCCCCGGAGGTCTTCCTCTCCAGCGCCGACTGGATGCCGCGCAATTTCCTGCGCCGAATCGAGATCGCGTTTCCGCTCACGACCCCGGCGCTGCGCGATCGCGTGCTGCACGAAATCCTGCCGAACTTTCTTCTGGACCGGGTCAAGGCCCGTGAGCTTCAACCGGATGGGCGTTATCGGCGCCTGAAGCCCGAAGGCAACGAACCGCGCGCCCAGGCGCAATGGCATTTCCGCCAGCGTTCGCGCGAGCAGACCAAGAAACAGTCCAAGGCAAGGAAGGAGCCAGGCATCCGACTGATTCCGATCACGGAAGCGAAGCTAGAACGATGAAGAAGAAAAAGGTCCTGGTGATCGACGTGGGCGGCTCGCACGTGAAGCTGATGATTTCGCGCCACGGGAAACGCAAGAAGTTTGACTCCGGCAAGAACCTGGGACCGCGAAAAATGGTTGCCGAAACGAAAAAGGAAATTGGCGATTGGAAATTCGACGTGATCGCGATCGGCTTTCCCTCGCCCATTCACAAAGGCAAGATTGCGCAGGACCCAAAGAATCTCGGCAAAGGCTGGGTCGGTTTCGATTTTCGCAAGGCATTTGGAAAACCGGTCCGTGTCATTAACGACGCCGCAATCCAGGCGCTCGGAAGTTACCAGGGCGGCCGGATGCTTTTTCTCGGATTGGGGACGGGACTCGGTTCGGCGCTCGTGTGGGATCGCACCGTGCTTTCGCTCGAACTGAGCGACTTGCCTTATCTGGACGACCTCAGTGTCGAAGACTGGTTAGGCGACGCAGGCCTGAAGAAGTTCGGCGAGAAACGCTGGCAGACGGAAGCGCGGCGGGTTGTTTCCGAAATGAAGAAAGCGTTCATCGCCGACTACGTGGTTCTCGGCGGCGGCAACGCCAAGCTCATTGAAAACTTACCGAGTGGAGTCGCCCTCGGTCATAACCGCAATGCATTTACGGGCGGAAGTCGTCTTTGGCAGAATGGCGCCGGCGGCAAGCCGGCCTGGACGATCATTTAGTTTTCCGCCATGGCGAAGCTCGATCTCATTTTTCTCCGGCACGGCCTCGCCGATTGGCCCGATTGGCCGAAGCCGGACGATGAACGGCCGCTGACGCGCAAGGGCCGCGAAATAACTCATGAGGTCGCTGCTTACCTGGCGAAAATGGAAATGAAGCCGCGCAAAATTCTAACGAGTCCGTTACCGCGCGCCTCGCAAACCGCCGAGATCGCCTCCGAACATTTGCGCGCGCCGGTCGAGGTTACCAAGAAACTGAACAAGAGCTTTACGCTTCGAAAACTGGAGGAGCTTCTTTCCGGCGAGACCGGGAGCGTGATGGTAGTCGGGCACGAACCAAATTTCAGCCGCGTCATCAAAGCGCTCACAGGCGGCGAAATTAAGCTGCGCAAATCCGGCGTCGCACGTCTGACAATTGATCCGGAAAAAATGCAGGGCCGGCTCGACTGGCTGCTTCCGCCGAAAATTTGCCGAGCTTGATACCCGAATCCGCCCTCAGCTCAACGCGCCCACACGCGTTCCGTTCGGCGCAAGACAACGGGCTCGCGCTATCTCCCACTCCGAAAAATATCGGGAGATCCGCCGGGCGAATTGGCGGGGCCGCTCGGCATAAAAGCGCTCGGCGAGCGCGATCGCCGTCGATCTCAACTCATCCGTTCGCACGGCGATCAGCGCGCTAAGAATTCGATCCCCCTGTCTCTCGGCCGCACCGAAAGACCACAGCCGCTGCGAGACAAATGCGAGATCGTGGAGCTGGCCGAGACATTCGCCAATCGTCTTCAGTTCGTCGTTGAGCTCGCCGAAAACCGCCGGGGCCAGGGGCCGTAAAATCCGCATTTGATGCGACAGCTCCTTCGCGCGCTTTCGAAACACATGCAGCGTTTCCGTCGTCATGTGCTCGATGGCAGCTTCCAGGTCGCGCCGGCCGCATTTGTAGGTCCGCTGCACGTTTCGGCGCAATCTCTTGCAATCGAGCTTTTGCAAAGGCCAATCCTGCAACCGCTCCAGGGTCTCGCCCAAACGCGCCTCGGCTTCCTGGGGCCATTCCGAAAACGCAGCCAGAAAACTATCCAGCTCGAACGCGAGAAGCTCCTCCGTCTCCTCGAAACTGCGTTTCTTTCCCCGCATGAAGCCGCGAAGTTGGCGAACCGTTTCGAGCCGCACCTCCGCATCGCGAACGTCTGAAATCATTTGGCCCACCTGCGCGAGACAACGGTCTTCGCGCTTCCAGGCCTTTTTCTTTACCTCGCCGCGCACAAGCCGGAGCGCGGCTCGCGCCTTTTTCAAATGCTTCCGTGTTTCGTGAACCGGCGAATCCTTGCCATTCTGCTTCGCCTTGCTCGCGCAGATCGCGTTTTCGATTTGCCGACGAATGATTCGGCGCAGGCCGTCGCCCAGAGTTTCATCAGGCCTTAGCTGGTAACTCATCGATCGCCCCGGGCTTAGTCGTGCGCCAGCGCGACGTTGCTGTACTTCGGTTTGCCGCTCACGTCGCGGCCCAACCAATCCGGCGGCTGAAATTCCTCGCAGCTCTTTTCGTCGTCGAACTCCACTTCCGCCACGACGAGCCCGTCATGTCGGCCGCGGTAAACATCAATCTCGATCGTGTGTTTTTTCCAAGGCACGTCGTAGCGGACTTTCGTCAATCGGCGGCCGGCGGTCGCGGGCCAGAGCGCATTGAACTGTTCGAGACTCAGGCGAATCTCGCGTTCCTCCCGCTCACCGCGCGTTCCTTCCTTGTAAGTCAGTGAGAAGATCGAACCTTTCTTGCGCAATCGCACCTGGAGACCGCCACGTCCCACCGCGAGATAGCCTTGCTCGATCGTGTCGTGCGGAAATTTCTTCAGGTCTGCCGGAAATCGTTTCAGAAGAAATTTTCGTTCGATTTCGCGGAGGGACGGATCTTTGGCTGCGCTGCTATTTGTCCTTCGCACTTTCGTGAACGGGAAAAACATGAGTGGCTCTCTTTTGTTTGCGGTCGGTCCGCGCCACCGTCAAAGCCTTTCGTGTTACATTTCCGTGGCCGGCTCTCTCCGGCGCGACGATTTCACCTGATTGTCACTTTGGCCGCAGGACAAGGCGGTTGAAAATAATTGCAATGAAAACAGCAATCGTCGCTCTCGCCTCAGCCGTCGGGCTTCTCCTTTCAACCACGACAAAAGCAGACCGCCTCGTCATCAAAGGTTCAGACACTCTCGGAGCGAAACTGGTTCCGCAATTAGCCGAGCAATTCAAAACCCAACATCCGGACGCCACGTTCGACATCGCCGCGGAAGGCTCGACCACCGGATTCGCCGCGCTGATCGATAGCACCGCGCAGATCGGCATGGCCAGCCGCCCCGCGAAGCCGGAAGAGATCGCTGCGGCCAAAACGAAAGGTGTGACCCTAAAAGAAACCACCGTCGCCTATGACGGTATGGCCGTCATCGTGAATGAGGCTAATCCGGTTAAGAACTTGACCAAGAAACAGGTCGAACAAATCTTCACCGGCGAAGTGGGTGACTGGAGCGCCGTCGGCGGGTCCGGTGGTTCGATTTCCATTTACACGCGCAACACTTCGTCTGGCACGTATTCCGAGTTCAAGGAAATGGCGATGAAGAAACGCGATTATGCTTCGTCGTCGCAGAAAATGGCCGGCAACGAACAGATCGCGGCCGAAGTTGGAAAAAATCCGAACGGCATCGGTTACGTCGGACTCGCCTACACAAAGGCAGCCGGGATTAAGGTAGTGTCCATCGACGGCGCGTCACCCTCCGTCGAGAGCGTGCAGAAAAAACAATATCCCTACTCTCGCTCGACGTTTTACTACACGAATGGCGAGCCCACTGGCCTCGCCAAGGATTTCGTCGATTTCACCCTCAGCGACGCCGGTCAGAAGATCGTGGCGAACGTCGGTTTCGTGCCGATCAAGTGATTCGTAGGACTGAACAACAACCGGGCTCGCGAATGCAACGGCAACCCATGACGCCGAGGCCGGCCCCGAGCACGGGCGCCGCCAGATAAATCCACAGATTTGCGATCTGGCCCGTGACAAGGGCCGGAGCAAGCGAGCGAGCAGGATTCATCGAAGCGCCTGTGATCGGCCCGGCGAAAAGCGCTTCCAACGCGATAACCGCGCCCACAACGATCCCAGCCGTGATCCCTTTTTCGCGCGCACCGGTTGAGACGCCGAGGATCACAAACATGAGCAGAGCCGTGAGCAGGAACTCCAGGATGAAAGACTGCCACCATGCTCCGGCCGGTTGGGTTGCGCCAAGCAACCGGCTCGCTGGAAAGAGCAATCGCATGAGACCGCTCGCAACCAGAGCGCCGGCCGATTGACTCGCAAGGTAGGGCAACACATCGCGCCCGGCCAGCCGGCGGGCGAGCCAAAAACCAATTGTGACCGCCGGATTGATATGCGCGCCCGAGATGTCGCCGAGCGTGTAGATCATCACGAGCACGATAAGACCGAAGGTGAGCGCGATTCCGACGTGGGTGATCGAGCCGTGACTGATCTCGTTGATGACAATCGCCCCGGTCCCAGCGAAAACGAGGGCGAACGTGCCGATGAACTCAGCCGCGTATTTTTTCATGTCAGGCGCGCGGACAAACTTCGGCGCACCAGGCCTCGATTTTCGCGCGAATCTGGTCCCGTATCTTGCGCACTTCCTCGAGCTTCTGATCGTGAAAGCCCGAGAGCGTCGAAGGATCGGGAAAACTCCAATGCAAACGTTGAGTGACGCCGGGAAAAATCGGGCAGCGCTCGGCGCTTGTTTCGTCGCAGACCGTGATGACGTAGGCGAATAGCTTCCCCGCCTTAAAGACATCGAAGACGGCCTGCGTCTTCTTTTTGGAAATATCGATGCCGGCTTCATCCATCGCTTCGACAACAATTGGGTTAAGCGTGCCGGGTTCCAGGCCCGCGCTCTCGGCCGTGAAACGATCGCCGCAAATCCGATTGAGCCACGCCTCGGCCATCTGGCTACGGGCGCTGTTATGAATGCAGATGAACAAGACGTTTTGCTTTGCCATATCGTCTTCGGTCGCGGTCGGACTTGTGGAAGGAGGTCTTCGGTTCGCAGCAACTTTTCTGGATGGCCGCGAGCCTTTTCAGGTCCCCCGCGAAGGCGCGGTCAGACTGAACGCAATCCTGTAAACATTTGAGATTGTTGTCCAATTCCGGCGTCCGATTCTTTGGCAGCGAATAGACCATCCAGTTCTGGTCGCGGTCGACCTTCACGATTCCGCGTTCACGCAGATAGCCAAGGTGCTTGGAAATCTTGACCTGCGGCTCACCGAGGATCGTCTGGAAATGGCAGACGCAGAGCGGCGAACGCGCGAGCAGATTTAGAATCCGCAGCCGGGTCCGGTCGCAGAAGCATTGATAGATATGGACGAGGTCCATGTTAGGCACAGCATGATTCTGCCGCCGCTCCTTTCCCGCGTTCCTGGGCGAGACATTGCGTCCGGCGCTGGCCGAGAATCAAGTCGAGCCGATCGTCGATCGGTTTGGCTGCGACCACCGGATACTGAGCTACGACGCAGCAATCATATTCGACTTCAACGTCGAGCTGGTCGTGCGGCAGAACGCGCTCGCCAAGCTGGAGAATTTTCACAAGGCGATCCGACCGGAGCCGATGATGAGTGTCCCGTCCAACGTGAGTCTGCAAGACAACGGATTCGCTTTTGCCCATTGCGCCACCGCAATCGATGAAGCTTTTGCTGACGTGACCGACCTCAGTGACATGGGCATGCGGCGGAATGATGTCGCCATCCGGCAAAACGAAACGCGGGAAAGTACGCGGATGAGTTTCGAGGACCGAGCGAAGATCGGAGAGCTTCATGGCGATCCTATATTCCTTTATAAGAATATAGTCAAGCTTCAATCCGCGCGGGCGAGCAGACTAGGTTCTTCCGGCGGCAAAAAGGTCGCCAGCGGTTTGTCGGAAATCCGGACGTGATCACCGATGTGAACCAGGCTGTAGAGCGCGATCACGTCCTTCGAGCGCATCCGAATGCAACCGTAGCTGGCACGACGGCCGATGAGCCGTTCCTCCGCCGTTCCGTGAATGTAAATGCAGCGATCGCGCGTGTTCGCCGTCGTGCCGTCCATCCCGCGTAGCCAGATGACACGCGACACGATGGCGTCGCGCCCGGGGGTGTTGGCATTCACG
The DNA here is from genome assembly GCA_036270255.1 of Chthoniobacterales bacterium. Lineage (GTDB taxonomy): Bacteria > Verrucomicrobiota > Verrucomicrobiia > Chthoniobacterales > UBA10450 > AV80. The sequence continues at coordinate 12,672 of DATBCW010000011.1, read as the reverse complement.
ATCTCGCCGGTCGCGTTCCGGTTCTTGATTACCGAACCCGCCGGCAACCTGTCGCCAATCTTTGCGCTGATGAAGGTCTGGCCCAGCGGGGTGCGATAACTTCCAACGGCATCGCCCGTCCCGAACTTCGAAGTCGAAATCGGAAACCGTTTCACTACCTTCCCCCAGGCGATTAGGGCCAGCTCCTGATCTGCGACGCTCACCACGAGCTCGGGTGGACCGCCGGCATTAGATTCAAATGCCGTGGCGGCGATGATGGCCGCGATCAAAAGCAATCGCGATCCCATCACCGCGCGCTATTCCGGGGCATGAGCAGCCGCACGTCTTCGATTAGCGAATCAATCTTGCGCAAATCTTTCCGGCGACCTTTCTCCGGCTTCAGCTTTCGCTTCCGCACATGAATCATCAGGTCGCGAATCTCGCTCAGCCGTTCCCGGGGCAACTCCTCGACCGGTTTAAGCGACCCAAGCGCGGCGCGGCTTTCGGCCAGCTCGATCTCGAGCCGCGCGGCATAGGCGCGAACGGTCGCGCGGAGGTCGCGACGCAATTTATCCAGCTCATGCTCGAGGACATGGAGTGGCGAAGTCTCCACGCCGTTCGACCGCGAGCGCTTTTCTCGCTTCATATAAATCATGGCGCCGCCTCGACCGCCTCCGCTTCCTCCGCCAGAGCCGCCGGTGTGAGCGCATGCGGACAAAAGCTGAGCAACTCCATTTCGCCGTCGAAATTTTCCACGAGCGCCGAACAGCTCTCGACCCAGTCCCCGCAATTGTAGTAAGTCACCGCGCCGATCTGCCGAATGCCCGCGCTGTGAATGTGTCCGCAGAGCACAGCCTCGACTCCATATTGCTGCGCGTAACGAACGATCGCCGCTTCGAACTCGCCGATGAAATTCACGGCGTCCTTCACCCGTTTCTTGGCGTAGGCGCTGAGCGACCAATAACCAAGCCCGAAGCGTCGCCGGAAGAAATTGATGAGCGGATTAAGGCCGAGCAAAAACTGGTAGCCAAGATCGCCCGCGAACGCGAGCCAGCGCGCGTTCTGCACGACCGTGTCCAGCTCGTGGCCGTGAATCACGAGAATCCGACGGCCATCGGCCGTCGTGTGGATCGCCTCTTTCTGGATCGCGATGTGACCGTAGTAACCGCAGAAGCCGCCGATGAATTCATCGTGGTTTCCCGGGATGTAAACGATGCGCGTGCCTTTGCGCGCCTTGCGGAGAAGTTTCTGGATGACGTCGTTATGTTGCTGCGGCCAATAAATTCCCCGCCGCATTTGCCAGCCATCGATCAGATCGCCGACGATGTAGAGCGTATCCAATTCGTAATCGCGCAGGAATTGCAGAAGCGCCTCGGCGTTGCTCGTGCGGGTCCCGAGGTGCACATCGGAGATCCAGGCGGTGCGAAGGCGCCGCGGGATGGGCGCCTTGACGATGCGAACATTTCGAAAGCGCGACGACGGATTAGCTGTCTCCATTACCGGCAAAAATAGCAGGGGCGCTGTCACGCCGACAAAGTGAGTTTTCTTACGTTTGTGTGGCAGAAGAGAACAGAAAAACAAACATTCTTGCCTTTCGGAGTAATGAGGACAAGATAGCCGCCGATGCTAGCAACGCTGCAATCCGCGCGCGCGATTGCCCGGCCGATCATCGCGGCCTTGTTCGCTTTCGCGTTTCTCGCCGCGCTGGCCTTCAGCGTCATGCCGCGTTGGCACGAGTTGATCCATCCGGATGCAAACTCGCCGCAGCATGAATGCGCGGTGACGCTGATTCACTCAGGCAATTACAAGCAGCCGGCGCCCGCAGCTCTTCTCGTCGCCCCAAGTCCGGTTCTCCAATTTTGTTTTGTTCCGGCGCTGCACCCGGTCTGGGTCGCGTCGCCTTTCCTCGGGGCGCGCATTTTCGAGCACGCGCCGCCGGCCTCCGCCTAGGCACGGTTTCAGCCGCGTTCACGCGCGGAGCTTTCGGCGTTTCGATTTCGACGCGCGTCTTGCGGCATGAATTCCGTGCCACGCCACTATTGCGCCTTCGCCTGATCGGCGGCGACGCATTTCACCGACAACAAACACTTATGACTTTCAAAAACTTTATTCATGAAAAAATTTCTTATCACAGCAGCAGCTCTGCTCGCCATTGCGCGCCTTGCCAATGCTCAGGAGGCAGTCCAAGCGGCCGTCTCTCCAACTCCATCTCCTGCGACGGCTGAAACCGAGCGCGTCGTTGTTCAAAGCCAGCAACTTGATATTTCCCGCGAACAAATTGTGCCGAACCTGGGCGCGACCCGTTACACCGTCGGGCCGGACCGGCTCGACTCGCAGGCCCAAGGCGAGAATGCGCCGTTTAGCCAAACCATCTTGCGCTTTCCCGGCGTAGCTCAGGATTCATTCGGTCAACTCCACGTCCGCGGCGAACATGCCAACCTCCAATACCGCATCGACGACGTGCTTCTGCCGGAAAGCATTCCTGGTTTTGGCCAGGAACTCGAGACGCGATTCGCCGACAGCGTCTCGCTGATCACCGGATCGCTTCCGGCCCAGTTTGGGTTTCGCACCACCGGCGTGGTCGATATTCACACCAAGAACGGCGCGGTCTTTCAATCCAGCGAGGCGGGCATCCATGTCGGTAGCTTCGACACGATCAACCCAAGTATTCAGACGGGCGGGACGATCGGAAAGCTCAACTATTACGTCTCAACGAGTTACCTCCATAACGGAATCGGCATCGAAAACCCGACGGCGAGTAACGACCCAATCCACGACAACAGCGATCAATCCAAGCTCTTTAGCTATCTGTCTTACATCTTCGACGACACGAGCCGCCTTGTCCTACTCATCAGCGGAAACCACAGCGACTTTCAGATTCCGAACAATCCCGGCCAGATGCCGGGGTTCAACGATATGGGACGAGATACTTTCGATTCCGCAAAGCTCGACGAGAACCAGACCGAGCAATCGTCCTATGTCATCCTGACCTATCAAAAGACGCTCGGCGATTTCACGTTCCAAGCCTCCCTCTTCGATCGCTACAGCTCAGTTCTCTTCCGGCCCGACGAAGTAGGTGATCTTATCTTTAACGGCGTCGCTTCGCGAGTGGATCGCGACATCCTGTCGAATGGCTTCGAGTTCGATTCCAGTTACAAGCTAAACGATCAACATACCATTCGAGGCGGCCTCCTCTTCACAGAACAGCACGCCACCGTGGGCACCGTTACTCTTGTCTTTCCCGTCGATGCGAACGGCAACCAGATCGATACCACGCCCGAGCGCATCGTCGATAACGGCGCCAAGTATGGCTATTTCTATGGCTTCTATTTGCAGGATGAATGGAAACCGTTTGAGCAGTTGACGATCAATTTCGGTGCCCGCTTTGATGTCGTAGATGCGTTCTCGAACGAGAACCAGCTCAGCCCGCGGATCAACGTTGTTTACACGCCTTGGACCGGAACCAGCGTACACGCGGGATATGCCCGTTACTTTACGCCGCCGCCGCTCGAAAACGTCGATCAAACCACCATCGCCAAGTTCACCGGGACCACGAATGAATCGGAAGATACCCAAAACTCGCCGACCCGGTCAGAGCGCGCGAATTACTTTGATGTCGGAGTAACTCAGAAGGTAACCGAGGGATTCCAGCTCGGTCTCGACGCTTTCTATAAGTATTCGCATTCGGTCCTGGATGAAGGGCAATTCGGTCAGGCGCTGATCCTCTCCTCGTTCAACTACAAGCGCGGCGAGATTTATGGCGCGGAATTTACTTCCAGCTACGAGAAGGGCGGCTTCTCAGCCTACTTGAACGTCTCCTACGAAGTCGCCCGCGCCACCCAGGTTAGCTCGGCGCAGTTTCTCTTCGGTCAGGACGAAATCGATTTCATCCAGGACCACTATGTATTCCTCGATCACGATCAGCGCTTCAGCGGATCGTTGGGCGCTTCCTATTCGTGGGGCGATTGGAAGATCGCCACCGACGGACTTTACGGCAATGGCCTGCGCCGCGGTTTCGCGAACACCCAGAAGAACCCTCCCTACGAGACTGTGAATGCCAGTATCCAGCGGCAGATCAAGATCAACGGCAAGAACTCCATTCTCGTGCGGTTTGATGTCCTGAACCTGTTCGACAAGACATACGTGCTTCGGGACGGCAGCGGCATCGGCGTCGTCGCGCCGCAATTTGGGCAGCGGCGCGGCTTCTTCGGCACTGTCTCGTACGAATTCTAACCGGCAATCATCGCACAATGAAAACGGCGGCCCGAATCGCCGATCACCCGAAAGCGCGGCTTCATCGGGAAGTCGTCGCCAGGCTTCGCGCCTTTGGCAGCGTCGAAGCCGCGAACGTAGCCTGGCTGGGTTTTCGCGAGAATCAGCGTCTCTGGAAACAAATCGTCACCTACGGCCTCTCCAATCCGGACCGTCAGACAAAACTAAACCGGATCGCTTTTCCCGAGACGAACTTCGGCGGGGTTGAAGCGGCGTTGAAGGCCGGCAACAATCTCAATCGAATCGAGGAGCTGGCCCGCGGTCGAGCGTCGTTAGTCGTCGATTCGTCCGGCCGCTACAAGATTGGCGCGAAAGGGTTAATGATCGCGAAAAACGACCGTGACCGAAAGTAGATCGTAATCAAAGGGCTCCTGATCGGACAACCAACCTCTTTGGAGCAGTATCCGGAAGCATCATTCGGTGCCCATCATCAACACCACCCGAAAGCGCACTCTGCCGCTGTGCATCTGTTCGTAAGCTTCGACCACATGGCTCAGCGGATACTTCTCGATCATAGGATGCACACCGGTCAGCGCGCTAAATTCCAAAGTGTCCTGTGAATCGCGGGCCGTGCCGGAATACGCGCCGGCGATCGAAAGTCGCCCCATGATCAACGGCGTAACGCTTACGTTGAGAGGATCCGGCGGCGCTGCCGGGATCACGACCTTTCCACTCGGAGCGAGTCCCTCGACAAGGGCCGAGATCGCTTTCCCGCTCGGCGCTGTCGCCAGGATCACCTGGGCGCCACCGAGCTTTCGGAGTTGCGCCGCACCATCACCCGCATCCGTGTCGATGTAATGATGCGCGCCAAGTTTCCTGGCCAACGGTTCTTTGTCTTTCCCGCGACCGACCGCCACCGTCCGGAATCCCATCTGCCGCGCGTATTGCACGCCGAGATGGCCGAGCCCGCCGACGCCGTGGATCGCCACCAAGTCACCGCCGCGCGCGCCCGAGCTCCGAAGCGCCTGGTAAACGGTGACCCCGGCGCACATGAACGGGCCCACTTCCTCCGCCGGCAAATCGTCTGGAATGGCCGCGACCGCTTCGGCGCCGACGGTCATGTATTCGGCATAGCCGCCGTCGAAATCGACGCCGGTTATCTTGCGCTTTACGCACATCGCGAAATCACCGCGCCGGCATTGATCGCAAACGAAACAATGCCCGCCATGCCAACCGACTCCGACCCGCTGACCGTTTGTCCATTGTGTGACGGCGCTGCCGACCGCATCGATCCGCCCCGCGACTTCGTGACCGGGCACGCGGGGATATTGAAGGCCAGGCCAAAGGCCATCCTTGACCAGGACATCGCTGTGGCAAATCCCACATGCGTCGATTTTCACACGGACCTGTGACGGACCCGGCTCTGGAATGTCGCGCTCGACGATTTCAAAGTCTCCGCCGGGTTTAGCAATCTGGGCTGTTTTCATTTTTCTATTAAGGGCATTTGTGTAGGCAGAGTTTCACCTCATGATCGAGCGGGGTGGAGCGAGTCCATGTAACGATCGCCTGCCGCCGCTGCTTCCTCCGGAGTCTTGCCGTTCTGGCGCGCGTTGAGATAGGGCGCGTACCAATCCCACCAATGATGTTTCGCGTGAGTCTTTTCATAACGGCCGTGGTGTTCTTCCGTCTCGTGTAAAAGCTCGGCCAGGGTTGCGACATCCGTGGTATCCGTCTGCTTCGACTTCCATTCGCGGCCAGGAAGTCGCGCCGAGATTTCCTGCATCAACCAACTGTTCCCGTCTGGATCCTTGAACGAGGCAAATGAAGCATACGTTCCGCGCTTTGGATCCGGCCCTGCTAGCTGCGGCCCAAGAAGGCCGTCGAAATGAAACACCTCCGAGACGTCGATCCCACGACTGACGAGATCAGCGCGGGCCTTCTCGATGTCGGCGACCACAAGATATAAGTTCTGAACTGATCCCGGGGCCGCCGACGTGGTCCCCTTGCCGATGTGAATCGACGCTTCGCTACCGGGAGGAGTCAATTGGACCACGCGATGATTCTCATCCCGCGCGTAATCGATATCCAATCGGAATCCCAGTTTCTCATAGAACGCTTTGGTGCGATCGACATCGGAGACCGGCACGACGACGACTTCGAGTTTCATGTCCATGAAATTTCCATCCTCTCCGGCGAACGAACCTTTCGTTCACGGTTTCCCCGGCCGAAGCAGTTGAGGTAGATCCGATGAAACTGCCTGAAGCACCTGGCGCGCGACCATCTTGCTCCTCGATGGAGGAACCGGTCAAGTTACAACTGGGTGACGACGATCTTCTTACGCCGCCGACTTGAGCACCGCGAGCAGGCTTCGCAGTTCGTGAAAATCGAACGGCTTCGTCAGATAATGATCGAAGCCGGCTTTCTGGCCCAGTTCGTAATCCTTCGTCGATTCCCGCGCGGTCAACGCGATCGCTGTCAGTTTCGGCTGAATCTTTTTCGCTTTCGAAACAAGATCCAGCCCGTCGCCATCCGGCAAACCAAGATCACTCAGCAACACATTCACGCGCATGTTTTGCAACAGCTGCAACGCCTCCGAGACTCCGGTCGCTGTAATCACCTCATGATCCGCACGGCCCAGCAGGGTCGAAAGGACCCGGCGCGTATCCTGATGATCTTCAACAATAAGGATGTTCATTTTTCGAATCGCGATCTCTTAATTGCGCCGCCGCCATACCGATTCACGCCGCGGCAGATGATTCGCCTCCCAAACTCGAAGAGCCGCATCGAGCAAAGCGAGCGTCCGGGTCAATCGACCACGCGTTGGCGGGTCGGGAAGTCCAGCGGTCGCGGCCATTCCGTTGAATCGTCGATTTGCCCGCGGCGCCCGTCCTTTCCTGGATGACGCCGGGTCTCCCTCTGCCGCTCCCATTTCGTCCCTCGAGTCCCTTTCTAGCGTTATCTGAAACGGATTTGCGACTCTACCCGGATGTCGTTTGAAAAAAAGATCGTCCCCGAGAAGAAGCGCGCGTCGAAGCGGCGAGTTCTTTGCGAATCCGCACGTCTACCGATGTACCCGGAGACGAATCATTTGTATGAAAAAGACATTCTGTTTGTTAGGCCTCAGCGCCGTCGTTTCTTTCCTTCTCACGTCCTGCGCCGTGACTGAACCGACCTCGACTGAAACTACGACGACAACCACCGAACGCACGACGACCGCGCCACCGCCTTCGATGTCTACCGGCCCGACGCGCTATTAGGCGATCACGCAGGTTTGAGATCTTCGGGCCGACGGCGGAGACGGAAAGCCCACCGGGGAGAAGCCGGTGGGCTTTCGTGCCTGCTGTTGTTGTCCTAACCGCTGTTGTTGTCTTACGGAATGGGAACGAAGCCGACCTGGGCGGCGATCTTTTGGCCGGCGGTGCTGATCGTAAATTGGAGGAACTCTTTGGCCAGGCCACTCGGCTCGCCATTTGTGTAATAGAAGGTCGGGCGCGCATATGGATAAGTCTTGGCGTGCACGCTTTGGACCGAGGGCAGGACGCCGTCGATCGGCATGACTTTGATGCCGCCGGCTTTCGTATAAGCGAGTCCGACGTAGCCAACGCCGTTTGGATTCTTCCCAACTTCAGCAGCGATCTGCTCGTTGCCTGCCATCTTCTGTGATCCGCCGGCATAATCCCGCTTCTTCATCGCGAGCTCCTTGAAATCGGAGTAGGTGCCGGACGAAGTGTTCCGAGTGTAGATCGAAATCTTTCCGCCGGAGCCGCCGACGGCGCTCCAGTCGGTGACTTCGCCGGTGAAGATTTGTTCGACCTGTTTCTTGGAGAGGCTCTTGATCGAGTTCGCCGAGTTCACGATCACGGCGATGCCGTCATAGGCGACAATCGTCGGTTTCATGTTAATCCCCTTTGCGGAAGCGGCGCTCATTTCCGCCGGTTTCGCACGCCGGCTGGACATGCCGATCTGGGCGGTCCCGTCGATGATGGCGGCGATCCCGGTGGTGGAACCCTCGGCAGCGATGTCGAAGGTGGTTCCGGGATGTTGCGCTTTGAATTGCTCCGCCAACTGCGGCACGAGTTTCGCGCCAAGCGTGTCGGAGCCTTTAATGACTAGCTTATCGGCGCGGGCTTCCGTCGAAGCGAAAACGAGCGCGAGAGCAGTAAGAAGATGAGTCAGTTTCATGTTGGTTTTTTGTCCTGGTTAAAACTTCACGTTCAGGTCGGCCTGAAAGATTTGATATTTGTCGAGCGGGTTGACGCCGATATCGCCCGCGCCGCCGGTCCCGAGCGATTTATCCGAGCGCCGGCCGTAGCCGTAACTGAGATTGAAAATGACTGCGTCGCTGATCGCATAACCTCCCTGGACGACGACGCCTTCGATGTTGACCCGGCTGTCGAAGAAGTCGGAGTCGACCAGGTTTGGATCGAGCGCGTATTGCTCGGTGTGCTGCCAGAAAGCCTGGAGCTGCATGTCATGTTTCGTCTTCAACTGCCCGATCCCGGCGCCGATCTGATATGCGTAACGTTGATCGCCCTTGTCGGGATGACCGGCCGCAGTCGCGCGATCGTCCGCGTCGAAGTTAACCGCGAAATCGCCGAAGATTCGGAACGGTATCTCGCCGATCTTGAAACCAAATTCCGTCGGCACTTCCAGAACCATCAGGCTGTTGATGCCGGTCTGGTTGGTGTTCATCGATGCGGTGTTAGTCAGTCCCTGCTGTCCGCCGACGAAGAAGGCGTTAAAGGTGTCGCCGTTGCCCGTGTAGGTGTAGAGGACGGGCGCGACCTGGAAGTAAACGTTGTTGGGGAAGTTGAGCTTCGCGCCGACCTGCCAGGCGAGAATCCAGTCGTCGCTGTTGGGGACAAGCCGACCTGAGGAAACGGAACGCGCTCCGAGCGGGTTCTCTGGGTTAGCGTCGTCATAGAGGAACTGGCCGAGGTTAACGAAGAGATCAAGTTTCAACTTCCACGGTTCCGCGGATTGGACTGCGGCGGCGGACTTGCCGTCCTTGCTGTAAGTCTCGGCAGTCGTTGTCGCGCCGCCGCCGAAACTGAAGTTGTAGGAATGCTTCCATTGTTCGGACATGCCCTCCGGGTTGATGTCGGCGTCCCAAACCATGAGCGTGGTCACGAGTGGGTTGGGGATCTTGCCAACGGTGAGGCGGATATCGCGGAAACCGCTGTATCCGAGGTACGCCTGGCCAAGGCCGAGCGCGTCGCTGGTTTTGCCGAACGGCCCGGCGTCGTCGCCGAAGGTGACGTTGGTGGAGCGCGGGTTGGTGCTGGTCTCGATGCGCAGACCGAAGAACCAGTCGTCCATGAGAGTGCCGCGCAATCCGAGCCGGAGACGATAACGTTCGCGGCTCCGTTTCAACGTATCGTCAGGCCCGGGCGACCCGGGCTCCGTACCCGGCGTCGAGCCCCAGCGTTGTTCGTAACGCGCTCGAATGTCGCCATACAATTCGATCTCGTTAATCGGCGTGGACATTTTCCATTTGCCGGCCGCGGTCGTCGCGGCTTCCCGCGTCAATTCACCGCGAACTTCCTCGGCCTCCTGATCGGTGATGAGCTTTTTCTTCACGAGCAGGTCGAGCAACGCTCCGGCATCCTGAGCGCGCGCGATCATGCCGCCGAGGGCCAGGCTCGTGGTCACGGCGATTAACACGAAATAATTTCGTAACATTTGTTCTCCTTGTTTCTGCGGTTGGGTTAAGGCCGGAGAGCGTAGAGCCCAGCGGCTTTTTTCTGCACAGCGCCCAACCTGAAGAGCGATTGTTACGAACAGATGGCGGCAACGTGACAGTTGCGTGAATTCCTGAGGAGATCGTCCGCTCAGTTCGCGCTGAGTCGATTGGCCCGATCGGTGGTAGCGAACCGGCTTACGCTTCGATCAGCTTGTTGCGGATCGCGTAACGCACCAGATCGGCCACCGAGTCCGCGCCGAGTTTGCGCATGACACTGGCGCGATGGTTTTCAGCCGTCCGCACGGTGATCGTGAGCGCTTTCGCGACTTCGTTGTTCGTTTTCCCCTCAGCGATCAGCTGGAGAATTTCCCGCTCGCGCGCGCTCAAAGGCTTCCCGCCTTCGGCTTGGTCTGAATCGGCCACATCGGCAAGAAGAACTTGTGAGACTTTGGAGGTGAGAAACACCTGATGGCGGGCGAGCGCCCGGACCGATTCCACGAGGAGATCGTGCGTCTCGGTTTTAAAGATGAAGCTTTTCACTCCGGCCTTGAAAGCGCTCCGGATCACTTCCTCACTCTGATGCGCGCTCAAGAGGACAATTTCAGTCTCGGGTAACTGACGCTTAATCTGAAGGGCGGCGTCCACGCCATTCAGCTCCGGCATGGTCATATCCATGACCACGATGTCGGGCTTAAGCTCCCTGGCTTGGGCGACGGCTTCACGCCCGTTGGCAGCGAGACCGCAGATCTCCCAGCCCGGTTGACGTTCGAGCACGGCACAGGTCCCCTGCCGGATAATATCGTGATCGTCGGCGACCAGAATGCGTAGAGGCGTCGCGCTCATGGTTTGCCTGGCTGAAAATCAAAGAGGCAATGGGGTGTATTCAATAGCTTATCCCTGTTGGACCCGTTAGGTGCGAAGGGAGCAGATTTAGTTCCTCGACGCATTCCTAAGGGCATTCGTGCCCGATCGGCACTCAGGATGCCAAGTAGACGCTTGGATATTGGCATTGGGTTCCCTAGGCTTTGCGCATCCCCCCGCCCCCCGTGCAGACAAAAGAGGATTACGATTGGATCAATCTTTCGGCGCAAGCGATTCCGCCGGACGTGATCAATCAGATTCGCGCCGAAGATGCGCACCGGTTCAGGGTGGTGCCGGTCGGCTTAGGGCAGAGCGGTTTGATAGTCGCGGTGAGCGATCCGCTGGATATCGATACGATCGATAGTCTTAGCTTTCTGCTCCAGCGCGACATCGAGTTGGTTTGCGCAAGTCCGGAAGACATTGGGCAAGCCCTCACAAAATATTACGGCACCGACGGCGAAGCGTCTGATGTTCTCGCGCAACAGACCGGGCGGGACATGGATCTCGGCCTCGAGATAACCGAGGGCGCGACCGTCGCCAGCGCCGAAACGGACGCACCGATCATCCGGTTGGTTTCGATGCTTCTCATCGAAGCGCATCGGCTCGGCGCAAGCGACGTGCATCTCGAACCGCTCGACAAGATGCTCCGCGTCCGGTTCCGGATCGACGGCGTGCTCCACGAAATGCAAGCGCCGCCCAAACGATTGCAGTCAGCCATCGTGAGCCGGCTCAAAATCATGACCGGGTCGATGAGCATCGCGGAAAAGCGTTTGCCGCAAGACGGACGCATCCAGGTGAGGATCGCCCGGAAAACGATCGATCTCCGGGTTTCCACTATTCCCACCAACCACGGCGAGAGCGTCGTCATGCGCGTGCTCGACAAATCGAGCCTGATGCTCGGCCTGCCCGAGCTGGGATTTTTCAGCGACCACCAAGAAACGTTCGAGCGCCTGCTCAAATTGCCGGACGGCATTCTGCTCGTGACCGGCCCGACCGGCTCGGGAAAAACGAGCACGCTTTACTCGTGCTTGAACGCGATCAATAAACCTGACTGCAAGATCATCACGGTCGAGGAACCGATCGAATACCAGATCAGCGGGATCAACCAGGTGCAGGTGAATGCAGACGTCGGCATGACGTTCCCGATCGCGCTCCGATCGATCCTGCGCCAGGCGCCAAACGTGATCATGATCGGCGAGATCCGCGACCCGGAGACAGCGACGATCGCGACGAACGCGAGCCTCACCGGGCATTTGGTTTTCAGCACGCTGCACACGAACGACGCCCCTTCCGCGGTCGCGCGCCTGGTGGACATCGGCGTCCAGCCGTTCCTCGTCGCGTCTTCGGTGCGCGCAATCGTAGCGCAACGACTCGTTAGGCGGCTTTGCCATAACTGCAAGCAAGCGGGCGAACTGAGCGACACGGAATTGCGGGCGCTGAATTTGGACGCCGTTCAATCAACGAAAGCGCAAGTCATGAAACCTGCCGGCTGCGAGGAATGCCGGCAGACTGGTTACAAAGGCCGGATCGGCATCTTCGAGATTTTCGTCCTCGACGACCACGTTCGGCACATGATCAACAATCGGTGTTCGACATTGAGGTTGCGTCAGCAAGCCCGCGAGCTGGGTATGCGAACGTTGCGCGAAGACGGCGTCCGGAAAGTTCTGGCCGGGCTCACCTCGGCCGAGGAAGTGATTTCGATCACCCTGGGAGACGTGAGCTGATGAACGCGCGGCAGGTCTTGGACATTTTCGTCGAGCAACGCGTCCTCGAGCCGTCGCAGGCTGAAGATGTTTTGCAGGAGGCGCGGCTCAATGGAAAAACCGCCGAGCAGGCGCTAGTCGATGGTGGATTTGTCGACCAACGCGGCCTTTATCGGGTTATTGCTCAGGCTCTGGTGACGGACTTCGTTGACCTCGACCGAGACGAAATCGCGC
>DATBCW010000010.1:0-26918 GCA_036270255.1 Chthoniobacterales bacterium | reverse complement strand
CCGGCCAGCGAATGCCTTTGAAGAACTCAAAAGCGTTCTCTGGATTGCTGAAATAGGAGACTGCTTCCAACAGGGTTTCCGGTGCTTGCATACCGGGAGAATATACCAATGAAGCGGTCTGTCAAGTATATTATTGCCGCTCCATCGCCTGGTTGGGCCTCTGTTTCCTTGCAATCAACCGACTATCACTGCCCCATGTCTAGGACCAAGACCGGGCCGATGTCGACGACGTGTTTGCCGGATGCCAGATGGATGGAAACTTTTAGGTCCCCCGCCGCATAGTTGCCGTTAGAAATCCCGTTAAGCTCCTGAAGCTTCCATTCCGGCCCAATCTGGAGCGGCCCGCTCAACAGGGCCGTATAGGGCGCGTGCGTCAGCTGGATGGAATTGTATTCCAACGTCTCGAAACTCGCGCCGTTCTCGCCCTTCTCAAGCCGTGCCCAGATCGCGAGCACCAGTTTGTCGCCCGCCTTGACCGGCTTGTTGATCGACACCGTGACCGCGATGGCCCCAGAATCCGGCGCCTTACCCGGCACGTCGACGCGCAACGCCTTGCCGCCCTGCACCGTGCGGTCGGTTCGCACCAGCGGCTTGAACGGCAGACCGTCCACCCGATAGGCCGACGGGCTCGGAACGCTGATGATCTTGCGGATGATGTCGCCGTCGTAGCCCTGCTCAGCCGGTACCTGCAATGCCACAAGCAGAACGGCGATCGCCACGGACAGTGATGTTTTCATAGGCCTAACGAGAACAAGATGAGCGACGCCTACCGAGGGCGAGCGTTGATCGGAGGTGGAATGCTTAGTCATTGGAAATCTGGGGCGAACGACGGGTAGGCGTTCGCTGGATCGGCAATAATATACTTGACAGACCGCTTCATTGGTATATTCTCCCGGTATGCAAGCACCGGAAACCCTGTTGGAAGCAGTCTCCTATTTCAGCAATCCAGAGAACGCTTTTGAGTTCTTCAAAGGCATTCGCTGGCCGGGCGGGGTTCGCTGCCCACGCTGCGGTTCGGACAAGGTGACGTTTCTGGAAAACGCGCGCGTCTGGAAATGCCGCACGCCGCATCCGAAGCAAAAGTTTTCCGCAAAGGTCGGAACGATCTTTGAGGATTCGCCGATTGGTCTTGAGAAGTGGTTGCCGGCGATGTGGCTGGCGTCGAATTGCAAAAACGGGGTTAGCTCTTACGAACTGCATCGCGCGCTTGGCGTCACGCAAAAGACAGCGTGGTTCATGTTGCAACGCATCCGTCTCGCGATGCAGCAAGGCATTTCCGGCAAGATGAGCGGGACGTGCGAAGCGGACGAAACCTACATCGGGGCAAAGGCGCGCTACATGCACAAGAACCGCCGAACGCCCGTAGGTGACGCTGGTATCAGAAAGACGCCGGTTCAAGGCATCCTTGAGCGTGGCAAGGGCAACAAGGCGTCGCGCGTGTTCTTGAAGGTGGTTCCGAATACCCGCCGACCTGAGCTTTGCGGCAACGTTCGCCAGCTTGTTAAGCCAGGCTCTACGGTTTGCACGGATGCGCTTATGTCCTACGACGATCTTGCGAAGGACTACGACCGCCAAGTGATTGACCACTTGGAGTGCTACGCTCGCGGCCAAGTCCACACTAACGGCCTTGAAAACTTCTGGTCGCTTCTGAAACGCGCCCTCAAGGGAACGTATGTGAATGTCGAACCGTTTCATCTGTTCCGATACTGCGATGAGCAGGCGTTTCGCTTCAATGAGCGCAAGGATAATGACCAAGGGCGATTCGTTAAGGCGCTGAGCGGCGTTGTGGGTAAAACCCTGAAATACGCGAAGCTCATCGCGGCAGAGGGCGGTGATGGCATTCACCCCGAGACGGCGACGGCGTGGTAGGCAGAGCAACATAATTACGAGTGAGAAAACAGAACAACCCACGCCAGAGCAGACGCGAATCCCACGCCGACTCCAATGAAAAAGAAGAACATCTTGGAGCTATTGAATACATCCGACACCACAAGATTCGGAGTTTCTTGGTCGCAGCTTTCGTTTTTTCGCTTGGAGGGCCTTTGAACTTCTTCGGCTCCAATCCGAGAATTTTGTATCTTCCCGCAATCGTGGCGTGCGCCTGCATTCTCTACTTCACTCATGCGTACGTTGCCTCCCTTAAATCAAGGCCTAATAGCTTAGACAAGCAACCCCCCACATCGTTAGAGAGAACGAAGCTGTCAAACACAGTAGCCCCCTCCCATCCGATTACTGAGAATGCCTTTGAAATCCTCGGCAAAATTAGTGCGCGCGGGACGCTGGAAAAAGAGGACGCGATAAACGGATACATCAAAGGCAGTATCGATTGGAAAGTCGGTCTTTATTCAATTAGAGCCATTAAGGGCGATAGCGAGCACATCGAGGCGACATTCATCCCCGTTGCCATTCGCCCGCCAGTCCACCCCTTTATAATTTGCGTGCTTTCACGCAAGGAATACGCGTATCTGGACAAGGATGTTTTTAAGCCGCCCTCGCCGGTCCAGGTATTCCGACTTACCGGCGTTATCTCTGACATAGAGGCCGAAGGGGCATCTACAATCAAAATAGATAACGCGACTGCGCAATACCTTGGCGGCAACGAAGTAACAAGTGCGAGGATGAACCCAACTATGAGGCCAACCGCAATCCCCCTGAGCAACACAACAATATCGAGCACTAACCAGAGCGGCGGTTTTACCGGCATTAACCAAGGAACTGTGAACGTAGGGCCGCAGCCGCGTTCCATCGCGTCAGACGCGCGGTTGCGGTTAGTAAATGGTTTAAGAAAGGCTCCTAACTCATTTGTTGGGATCGATACGCCGCTCGGCGACACGGAGGCGGCACAGTTTGCGGATGAGCTACGAAAGGCCTTTGAGGAAGCTGGCTGGAAAGTAGCTGTTGCGCAGGCGAGTTGGGACCGGACGCCAACCGGCCTGCATCTGGCGTTCCACAGGTTCGATGACGTGCCTGCGCACGCTGCTATTTTGCAAGAGGCGCTGTTGGAGGCCGGTTTTGTCGCGCCAGCGGACGCAATTGACGAGTCTGCAAATGAACATACGGTGCGCCTAATTGTAGGAACCAAACCCAAGTAATGAAAAAAACAGAAACCCGCGAGGAAACGCTTGAACGATTGGCGCGCGATGCCAGCGAAGGCAAGACCGCCGCAAAGCGGTTTGAGACACTTGTTCGCCGCGTAGCGAGCACGCCCAGTGCAGCGGCCAAAGTGAAGGAATCGCCCGAGACTTCGGAAGCGTAAGCTTCCGAAACTGTCAGGGCGATGGCTTGAAAATGAGCCTACCTTACGGTCAGTCAAGTGATTTATTGCCGCTCCATCGCCTGGTTAGATGACTTTGACTGGCTGCTCTGTAGGCGTGGCATAATGGTCGATGATGTCATAGCAGGCGTCGAAAACCAGATCACGGTAGCGACTGAGGATACGCTCCAACTGAACATCTCGCTCGCGGAGGGCGTCACGATCCCAATGCAGACGCTCGGTGCCGACAGGTAACTCGCGTATAGCGGCAAGGAACTCCTCGAAGACTGGATAATCGAGCGCCTCGTGCGGGCGGAGACAAAACATGATACGGCCTATGCGCGTGCAGCCTAGAGGCACACTCGTCTGGTAAGTGACCACAGAGCGCGCCGCGCTGACGAGCTTTGCGAGGTAGGATGTTCGCTTGTCGGGATTCGCCATGATCAGACAACGTGCTTAGTCATCTAACGAGAATAAGATCAGCGACGCCTACCGGGAGCGAGCGTTGATCGGAGGTGGAATGGTTTGGTCATGGGAAATCTAGGGCGAACGACAGGTAGGCGTTCGCTGGATCGTCTGGTTAGATGCTTAAGGGTGATCTGGAATCTTAAGGGTTTGAAATTTGGGAGTGTTTTCTAAGAGCTTTGGCTGCGCGGAAGACGTGACGCGTAGAGTTTCAATCGTGTACGGCTCTCCCAGCTTGCGCGCCCGAGAAGTGATTGCAAGGAGGCGACCGTCGCGAAGACGAAACACGTCGGAACGAGTCAAAGGCGTCGCGGCCATCTTGTCGTGTGCGATCAGGACGGCGTTTTGAGACAGATCATGGAGTGCCTCGCCGAGCGGCTCGCCGGAATAGACTTCGGAGGCAAAGAGAGAAGCGGGCGTAGCGGATGTGAACGCGCTCAGAATGGCGAATCTCAAAACGAGCCGGTGCATCTAACGAGAACAAGATGAGCGACGGCGGACGAGAGCGCGCGTCGCTCGGAGTGGAAGAGTGGAAGCCATCTCAAAAGTGGAGCGTACAGCGGTCCGCCGTTTGCTCCATCGTATGGTTAGATCGTTCGCTCAATGTATCCAAGAACCTTTGCCGATCACCGTCCAAGTCTGTCCGGTTCGCTGCACGGTGTATGAGCCGCCTGTGAGGTTAGCGTCTGAGCCGGTGCGGACGCTGACACGATCTGTGCGCTCGTAAACGAGTACTGGGATGTTTACCACCTTGCCATGCTCCAGGCGAACTTCGACTGTCCTTTGTGGGATCGATCCCGGTACGGAGTGATTCTCGTAAATGGCCGACATATCAAGAATCGGCTCTTGCGCGGCTGCTCGTACAGCAGCGCTAACTTCTGCACGATCACGCGAGGAAATATGAAGGCGTGACTGCGCGATGGCAACGGACCCAATACAGCACACGAGCAAGACTACGGTGAGCGCTCTCACGATCTAACGAGAACAAGATGAGCGACCTCGCCGAGGGCGAGCGTGGGTCGAACAAGAGAGGAACGAGATAAAAAAAGCGCGGGACGCACAGCGGGGCGAGGTTCGCTCCATCGCTTGGTTAGATGTTTTCACTCTAGTTGCGGTAAGTGATGTAAACGTCGTAAGGCGAGTTCGGGTCGTCCATCTCGCAAATGAGGTCGGACTGGCGACAGATCTGCAGTAGCAAGCTCCTCACAGTCAGGTCGCGAGCGTCAATGGAGACATTTTTGCTAGCGCCATAGCCCACGGCGAAGGCGAGGCCATGTTTCCGGCCGGGCTGTCGTTTAATTGCGCGGTCGATCGCGAGAAGCGTGTCCATCATGCTTTGATGGTGAACGTGCACATGCGCCAAGCGCAAGTCGAGGGTGAGTGCCTCACGCGGATTGCGATTGGGTGCGAGAACGACACTTGTCGGTGATACGCACCCTGTAACCAGCGCCAGTGTGGAAACAAGAAGCAAGCAAGATCGACAAGAGGGGCGCGAAAACATCTAACGAGAATAAGATGAGCGACGGCGGACGAGGGCGCGCGTCGCTCGGGGTTGGAGTGTGGAAGTCATCTCAAATGTGGCCGCACAGCGGTCCGCCGTTCGCTCCATCGCATGGTTAGGTCATTCGCGTTGCTTCGCCCTGTGCCAAACGACTGGCTCTTTAGCAGTGCTGATGAGGGTGTCACCCCGGCGAACATATGTCTGCTGCAGCGGTGCAGTCCAAAGGTGCAGCGTAGGAGGTATGTCTTGCGGACGCGGTGAAACGAGCTTCAAAGCAGACCACTGAATGGTGACTGAGGAATCGCGGCGGCTGATACTGGTGGAATAGCACGACTGGACGATATGAAGCGGAGCTGGTGGATTTCGGCGGCGCAAGCTCAGCGTGATGTCCGAAATCTCGGTGCTCCTGCCGCGGGTGTTGATCGTCAGGGTCCCGCGGCCTTCGGTGTGCAAGCCTTTCGGCGTGGTGCTCGACCAAGTGCGATGCCACACGCCCTCGAAGGGTGATGCCGTCGGTTCGGCACCACGCGACCCAATCACGGACAACATAACGACTAGGACAGCGGTCGCAGCTCTCATGATCTAACGAGATTTAGACGAAGGTTCGCATTTAAAGGCGAACATTTTTCGCCTAACACGGTTCGATTGAGCCGTGGTTACAGGTGAACGGGGAAACATGAGGCTGTCGGATTATGTCGAACTGAGGTCGGGGCGACAAGAGTGGAAATCAGCATGTGAAGACTTGAAGAAAACGCCCAACGCCGAACATCCAATCACGAATGTGAGAAAGCGGCGACGGAGCGCCGGGACGCGGCGACATAGCGCCGCGGCTACCCGCCTTCGTCCCGCAGTCGCGGGACTTCGGCGTGGCATGCAGGGTGGGAGGCAAGCGGGGCGCTTGCCCTACAAGTCGTTCCCGTTTAGGAACAACACGACATGGGGCAAAAGGTATCGGTCGTTACGGGTGGCGCGGGGTTTTTGGGATCTCATTTGACGGATCGGCTCCTGGCGGAAGGGCATCGGGTCATTGCGATCGATAATCTCGTCACGGGGAACCCGGCGAACATCGCGCACCTGGGCGGGAACGAGAATTTCCGGTTCATCAAAAGCAACGTTTCCAACTACATCCTGGTCGAGGAGGCGGTGGATTACGTCTTCCATTTCGCATCACCGGCCAGCCCGATCGATTACCTGGAGCTGCCGATCCCGACCTTGAAAGTGGGCGCGCTCGGGACGCATAACACGCTCGGGCTCGCGAAGGCGAAGAAGGCGACGTTCCTGCTCGCGTCGACGTCGGAATGCTACGGCGATCCGCTGGTCCATCCGCAGACGGAAGATTACTGGGGGAACGTGAACCCGATCGGGCCCCGCGGCGTTTACGATGAAGCGAAGCGGTTCGCGGAAGCGATGACGATGGCGTACCACCGTTATCACGGGATCGACACCAAGATCGTTCGCATCTTCAACACTTACGGGCCGCGGATGCGATTGCGCGACGGACGAGTGGTCCCGGCGTTTATCGGCCAGGCGCTCGGCGGGACGCCGCTCACTATTTTCGGCGACGGCTCGCAGACGCGGTCGTTCTGTTACGTGTCGGATTTGATCGACGGAATTTTCCGGCTGGCCATGAGCGATTTCCACGAGCCGGTGAACATCGGCAACCCGCAAGAGATGACGATCAAACAATTCGCGGAAGAGATCATTCGGATCACCGGAACGAAATCCCAGATCGAATACAAGCCGTTGCCGGTGGACGATCCCAAAGTGCGGCAGCCGGATATCACTCGCGCGAAAAAGGTGCTGGATTGGGGACCGAAGGTCGAATTCGAGCAGGGGATCACGAAGACGATCGAGTATTTCAAAGGTTGTCTCGAGCGGGGAGAATTGGGAGAACGGCTGACGCCGTAAATCCCAAATCCCAAAATCCAAATCCCAAGGAATTTTCAAAATAAGCAAAAGGAAGCCAAACCAGCTAGTGCGCGATTTTTGAGAATTGGTACTTTGGAATTTGTTTGGGATTTGGATGTTGGGATTTCTTGCTTGAAGCAATGGCTGAGAAAGACGCGAACCCGCAGCCGGAAATTGAAGAACGAGGCGAGGAAGAGATTATCTGTCCTCTTTGCGGTGCCATCGCGGTGCAAGAGAAGTGCAAAGTGATTTGCCGAAGCGAGATTTGCCGCGGACGAGTAGTGTTGAATTGTTCGGAGTTTTGAAAGCTAACGACCATATCGTTCAGGAAATGCGGGTGGCGGCGCGGGCGGCGATGCGCAACGCTTATTGCGGCTACAGCAAATTTCGCGTGGGCGCCGCGATTCTCACGGCGGACGGAGAAATTTTTGCCGGGTGCAATGTCGAAAACGCTTCCTATGGCCTAACGAGTTGCGCGGAGCGGAACGCGATTTTCCAGGCAGTGGCGAAAGGCGCGTTGTCGAAAGACCGGAAGCTCAAGGCGGTGGTGGTCGTCACGCCCAAGAAAAAGCTCGCGACGCCGTGCGGGGCGTGCCGACAGGTGATCAATGAATTTGGTCCGAACGCAGAAGTGTTTCTCTTTGGCCGGGGGAAGATGGGTCAAAAAATACCGTTATCGAAACTGATTCCGCGCGCCTTCGGCCCGCTGAACCTTGATAGGTGAAGCGAGGATAGAAGATAGAGGATGGTGTTATCGCGGCGCCCGATTGCGCCAAAGGCGCAATTCAACTCGGGCTGGGGCGGAGCCCCAGGAATTCGGAATCATGAAGAAACACCAGCGCTGTAAGCGCGATTCATTCTTGGTGTGCGGCGTGGACGGAAATTGAGACGCGCCTTCAGCGCTCGATCAATCGCATAATCGGAGAATCCTGGGGCGATGGCTTAGGCTGAGCATTGAATAGCACCTTCGGCGCTATGATCTTTGGCGTTTGGATTTGGTTGGACATTGGGAATGAGTTTTTGAGATTCTCAAAGCGTCATGTCTCCCCAGACACGCATCCTCAGCCTTAATCTCGGCACGCACACGATCGGGCTGGCTGAATTTCACGCTCAGCCGAATGGCGGGCTGCTCCTGAACGGCTATCGCTTGCGCGAGATCCTGGTCGAGCCGTCGAACGAGAGCGCGCGCAATGCGCAGATCACGGTGTTGCTGCGCGAGATGCTCCGCGAGCTGGGAATCAGGAGCGGTGCGGTCAACTACGCCACGGCCGCGCAATCGGTCTTCGCGCGCTTCGTTGAGTTGCCGGCGGTCGACGAAGAAAAGATCGAGCGCATCATCGCGTTCGAGGCGCAGCAGAATGTGCCGTTCCCGATCGACGAGGTGGTTTGGGATTACCAGCTCGTTGGCGGCGGAGTCGGCGAACAAATCCAGGTCGTCCTAGTTGCGATCAAGGAGGACTTGCTCGAGCGCGTAAACGTCGCGGTCGAAAGCACGGGACTGCGCACCTCGGTTGTGTGCATCGCGATGATGGCGCTCTACAACGCGTTTCGTTACAACTATGGCAACCTCCCCGGTTGCTCGCTCCTGGTCGATATCGGCGCGCGAATCACCAACCTGCTTTTCATGGAACCGGGGAGAATTTTTTCCCGAAGCCTGGCCATCGGCGGCGCTTCGGTGTCGTCGGCCATCGCAAAGGAGTTCGACGAGCCATTTGCCGCGGCTGAGTTGCGGAAAAGACGTTACGACCTCGGCACCGGCGCGGTCGATTCAACTGACTTGGAGATCGCGCGCGTTTCGAAAATCGTGCAAGGAACGATGACGCGTCTGCATGCGGAGCTGATGCGTTCGATCAGCCATTACCGCGGCCAGCAAAAAGGGAACCTGCCTGAGCGCGTGTATCTCTGCGGAGGCACTACCGGCACGCCGTGCCTTCGCGAATTTTTCCAGGAGAAACTTCAGTTGCCCGTGGAGTTTTTTAACCCGCTCCGAAATGTGGCCGTCTCGCCGGCAATGCACGCAGCGGAACTCGCGCGCTCGTCCCATGTGCTCGGGGAAGTGACCGGGCTCGCTCTTCGCAGCGCGACGACTTGCCCGATCGAATTGAACCTCAGGCCGCGAAGCGTGGTTCGTCGACAGGAAATGGATCGGCGCCGTCCGTTTCTGATCCTCGCGGCCGCTTGCCTTGTTCTCGGTCTGCTGGCGTGGGGCATTTACTTCTCGCGCGCAGCGACGGTGGAAAATCGGGCGACGACGCGTCTCCAGGAGAAGGTGGACGCGCTGCGCCGAATCGAAACGCAGATGAACCAGGTGCGGCAGCAAACCGCGACGCTCGATGGCGAATCGAGTCCGCTAATTGCGGCGATTAACGACCGAAGTTTTTGGCCGCTGGTTCTCGACGATTTGAACATGCGTCTGCCGAAGGAAGACATATGGATTACAGAGCTCGTTCCGACTTCCGGTGGTAAACAGCTCGCTAATCTAGAGGCGCGCCCGACAGTCGCGATTCCAACCCAGAGAGCCCCGGAGCCGGCAATCGACGGCCTGGTCGTGCGCGGTTTGTATTTGTTCAACGCGAAGCAACAGGAAGTTGTCGTAGATTATTTTCGCAATCTCATCGGTTCGTCCTGGTTTGCGATCGATCCAAAAAACCAGGCAAAGGTCATCAAACCGACGACGCCGAACAGCAGCGAGTGGGCTTTTCCTTACGAGCTGCACCTCGATCTGAAAAAGCCGGTGCCGTTGCCATGAACGACGCTTGGCATTGTCGTGATGGAGGGACGCCCGCCGTGGCGTCCCATTATTCCTGGGACGGGACAGCGCCCGTCCCTCCAATTTTTGTATGAATTGGTCTCGGGAGAATCGATTCCTCGGGGCGTTCTTCGTCGCGTTCGGCTTCGCGTTGCTGTTGGCACTTTGGTTTTTCTTCAGCGCGAAAAGCGATTGGGACGAAGCGTCGACTCACTTCCGGAACGCGGCGACGGAGTTGAATCGCCTCGAGCGGCTCGCGCCTTATCCGAGCGCCGACAACCTCCGCAAGATGAAGGTGCACGCGGAGGATTATTCGGCGGCGCTGGCCAAACTGAAGGATGAACTGAAGATGCGCGCGGCGGCTCCGGCCCAACCGCTGGCGCCTAACGAGTTTCAATCGCGTCTGCGAATCGCGCTCAACTCAGTTACCGACAAGGCGCGCGCGAAAAGAGTGAAGCTGCCGGATAAGTTTTATCTCGGTTTCAACGATTACGTGTCAGCGCTGCCGTTCGAATCCGCAGCCCCGTCGTTAGGCCAGGAGCTGGCGCAAATTGAATGGCTCATGAACAATTTGATCGACGCGCAGGTTGATGCGTTGACCGCCTTTCGTCGAACTCCGTTGCCGGAAGAGAGTAATTCCTCCGCGGCCGGAGCGGCCAACAAACTGGTTCAACGTAATGTCGTGGAAGCGACTTTCTTTTCAACGCCCGGCGCTGCGCGCAAAGTCATCAATCAAATCGCGGGAGCGAACCAGCCGTTCTGCACGATTCGGTTGCTGCATGTGCGGAACGAGAATGACAAAGGTCCGCCGCGTGACTTTGCGGGCGAGAATTCCGCGGCGCCGAAAGCGACGGCGCCCGGTGCACTGAACTTCATTGTCGGCAACGAGAAGATCGAAACGACCGCGACGATCGAGATTGTGAGGTTCACGCTGTGAAGCTCGCGATCAATTTCTTCTGTAGCCGCGTCCCTGCGGGACGCGTGAAGGGAAGCGTCGCCCTCACGTGGCTCGATGCGCGTCCCGCAGGGACGCGGCTACAGAAAACGCCATGACCTGGATTCGCACGAATTACGATCGGGTGATGGTTTTCGCGGCGGCGGGATTTCTGTTGGTGTCGGCCGTGTTGATTACGAAAAATGCCTGGCAGTTCAGTGACAATCTCGCGCTCCAGACGGCGCCGCCACCTAAGCCGGCCGCGCCAGCTCCAAGAGCGGTCGAGCTGGAACAAGCGATGGAAAAATTGAAGCAGCCAGGGCAATGGGCATTCAGCGGCCGCTCCGGGTTGTTCGTGCCGGAAAAACATTTTATCGGCGCGAACGGCTTGCCCGCGACCTTGCGCACGACCGAGGTCCATCCACCGGTGCCTAACGAGTGGTTGGAGCAATTCGATCTGCCGATCGCCGACGCGGATGTTCTTACCCAGGACCCTGACGGCGATGGGTTCAACAATCTCGAGGAATGGGAGAACCAAACCATGCCGACCGACAAGGCGTCGCACCCGCCATTCATCGCAAAGCTGAAGATGAAGTCGTCCGGGCAGGAACCGTTCCACCTCGTATTCGCCTCGTGGGTCGGCGAAACGTTCGCGCTTAACACGAACGACCTGAAAGCGCCGACGCAGTTCCTGAAGATGGGCGACTCGATTCGCGGAACGAAGTTTAAGATCGTGAGGTTCACGGAGAAATACGAGGCCAACAAATACGGCACGAAGATCGACGTCTCGGAGCTGACCCTGGAAAATCGTGAGACTCGCGAGCAGCTCACGCTCGCAAAAGAACACGTCATGATCGCGCCCGAGTCCGTGGCGAATTTTGTTTACGAATGGGGTGGGCGAAAAGAGTTCGCTGTGAAGAAGGACCAGGAATTTTCGTTGAAACCGATCGAGCAAATCAAATACAAGTTAATCAATGTTCTCCCCGACAGAGCGGTCGTCATTGACACGCAAAAGCCTGAGCGTCCTATCGAGGTCGCGCTGCTGGCTCCCTAAACAAGTGCGCTGGCGCCCTTTCGGAGCAACGTGCTTCTGCGCGTCCTCTTTGCGAGCGCGGTTCAAAGCACGATGGGACGCGCGGAAGCACGTCCCTCCGAAGTAAACCCCCTATGAAAACCCCCCTATTAATGCTGGCAATATTGTTAGCGATTGCCGCGACGACGTTCGCCCAGAACACAAAGACAGTCGCGGAACGAGAAGCAGCGCGGCGTCAGGCAGTGTTGCCGCGCGGTGAGGAAGCATTGGCGCGCGCGAAAGCGGCGGTGGCCGAAGGAAATTACGCCACGGCTCACGATGAATTTCGCGTCGCTCTGACCTTTCTGCCAGACGCGGTCATCAGCGAGAAAGCGCACGATGAAGCGCTGAGCGGTTTTTGCGCGAGCGGATTGAAATTAGCGGAGCAGAAAATCGCTGAGGGAAAATACGCCGATGCCGAAACGATTTGCCGCGAAATCCTGAGCTCGCGTTACGATCCGAATTGCCGGCCCGCGGCCGAAATGCTGGCACGCTTGCAAGACCCGGAAAGCATCAACCGCACGATGGGTCCCAAGTTCATCTCGAAGGTCGAAGAGGTGAGGAAGCTCCTGAGCGATGCGGAAGGTTATTACAACAGCGGCCGTTACGATCTGGCGTTCAAGAAATACGAGCAGATCCTCGCGCTCGATCCCTACAACGTCGCCGCGCGCCGAGGTGAGGAGCGGCTCAACCTAACGAAGACGCATTACGGCGAAGAGGCATACAACGAGACGCGATCCCGCCAGCTCTGGCAGGTCCAGAAGAGTTGGGAGGAACCGGTCACGCATTACGGCGACGTTGTCGGGCCGATTACGGATGCGTTCACAAAAGACGCTACCGGGACGGCGCGGATCACGAACAAGCTGAACACGATCATCATTCCAAGAGTCGAGTTTCGGGATGCAAGCATTCGGGAAGCGCTCGAATTCTTGCGGCAACAGGCGGCGGAAAACGATCCGGGCGCGGATGGCCGGAAAGGCGTCGACATTGTGTTACGCCTGAACGCGATCGGCACGCGGACGGAAACCATTTCAGCGACAAGCACGCCGCCGCCCGCTACGACGACAATCTCGGCGCCATCGATCAACTCAGTCGACGCGCGGATCACGATCACGCTCAATCAGATTCCCCTAGGCGAAGCGCTCCGTTACATCGCGAGCCAGGCCGGATTGAAGGTGAAAATCGAGCCTTACGCGGTCTCGATTATTCCACTGAGCGAAATGACGAATGATTTGCTAACGAAGCAATACCGAGTGCCGCCGGGATTTATCGCCGGAACGTTGAGCCCAACCGGCACGGCGTTGAACCAGCCGGCGACGAATGCGGCGAAAGGCGTGCACAACACGGGCACCGGCAAGGATACGCAGGAATCGACCGGCGGCCGGTTGCTGGTGAATCGCGAAGGCGCAAAGGAATTTCTGGAGAGCCAGGGAGTGTCGTTCGCTGTGCCCGGCTCCAGCGCGAATTTTCTGCCGCAAACCAGCCGGCTCATCGTGCGCAACACGGCGGACAATCTCGAGTTGGTCGATGCAATCGTTGAACAGGCGAACGTTTCCGGCCCGAAACAGGTCGAGATCGAATCGAAGTTCATCGAGATCAACCAGTCGAACTTGAAGGAGCTTGGCTTTGATTGGTTGCTCGGCCAGTTCAACGTGCCGGGATCAAGCCGAGTCTTTGGGAGCGGCGGCGCGACGCCCAATTCGCCTGCGTTTGCGCCGGGAAATTATCCATTCACTTCGCCTGCGGGCAATCCGGTCGGGCAATACCCGGTGACCGGCGGGAACCGAAGCGGCACTTTCGCGATTACCGGTAACGCGATCGATACGCTGCTGGGTGGGGGAACGAATGGGCCTGGCGTCGCGCCCGGAATTTTCGGATTAGCCGGCATTTTTACCGATCCGCAATTTCAGGTCGTGATCCGCGCTCTCAACCAGAAGAAAGGAATCGATCTTCTCTCGGCGCCGCGCGTGACGACGAAGAGCGGCCAGCGCGCGGTGATCGAAATCGTGCGCGAGTTTCGTTATCCGACTCAGTTCCAGGCGCCACAGATCCCAACAACCTTCGGCGGCAGCAACAACCCGAATGTAGCGCTCGGAAATTCTACCGGCGGAACTTTTCCGGTGACGCCAACGACCCCGACTGGTTTTGAAACGCGGAACACCGGCGTGACTTTGGAAGTCGAGCCGGTCGTCGGGCCGGACGGAATCACGATTGATCTGAACCTCGTGCCGCAGGTGGTCGAGTTCGAAGGGTTCATCAACTATGGGAGCCCGATTCGGACGTCGAGCGTGAACGCGCTAGGCATGGCGCAGACCGTTGAGCTAACGCCGAACATCATTAATCAGCCGGTCTTCAGCACCCGGAAAGTGACGACGAGCGTGAGCGTGTGGGACGGGCAAACCGTCGTGCTCGGCGGATTGATGCGTGAGGACGTGCAGAAGACGGAAGATCGCACGCCGATCCTCGGCGACATTCCGGTTGTCGGACGTTTGTTCCGCTCGAACGCGGAGCAACACATCAAGCGCAACCTGGTGATCTTCGTCACCGCGCGGCTGGTTAATCCCGGAGGTCAACCGGTCAACTCCACCGAGGAAGTAGAAGAGTCCGAATTAATCGAACCACCGATTTTGCCGGAGGTGCCGTTCTACAAAAAGTGATGACAGCCAGCCGTTGGAGAGACGGGCGCTGTCCCGTCCCTAAAAGGCACGGACGCCACAGCGGGCGTCCCTCCAGATGATCGACGAACCCTCGGGGCGCAAGCATCCGGTTCATCAACCGGTTCACGAGCGGTTTAACGAACCGGTGATCGTGTTCATCACCGTTTGCGCGAAAAATAAGAAAGCGATCCTGGCGAATGCGGAGACCCATGAGGTTCTGCGTGCTGCATGGCGGGCTGCTGACTCATGGCTGGTCGGCCGTTACATGATTATGCCAAACCATCTCCATTTGTTCTGTGCGCCAGAGCCGAGAGTGCCGCGCTCGCTCAAACAATGGGTTGAGTTTTGGAAGTCTGAGGCGGCGCGTCATTGGCCGCGACGCGAGGACGCGCCCATCTGGCAGCGCCATTGTTGGGACACGCAGTTTCGTCGCGGCCACAGTTATGATGCGAAATGGGATTATGTTGTCGAAAATCCAGTTCGCGCTGGATTCGTCACGCAATCGGAAGACTGGCCCTATCAGGGCCAGATGAATGTCCTGCGGTGGTAATCGGAGGGACGGGCGCTGTCCCGTCCCTGGAAAGAATAGTGACGCCCTTGGGCGTCGGTGATTATGGGGACGCCACAGCGGGCGTGCCTCCAATCTTGTCGGTGGCGGATTGCGCCGGTTTTGGACTAGTTCAGCGCGTAAACCTCCACGACCCCAATGCCGGTTCCGTTATTCACGCCGCGAACGATCGCGGTGTAAGTCCCGGCCGTGAGCGTCCGCACAATAGCGGATTCCAAATTGTTCGGAGGCGCGACCGTGCTGTCGATAATCGCCTGCTTGTTCGGGCTATCGACCCAGTTGTCGTTCGTCTCGAGCAAGGTGCCGCTGCCATCGTGTAGTTCCATGATCGGGTCGCTCATCTTTCCCGTAACAGTAAGAGAAGGAACGAGCGCGCGGACGATGACTTTTTGCGAACCGCCTCCCACTACGGCCATTCCAGCAAACAGAACATCGTTGCCGGTCTGGACCAATCCGCGCGTGGAAATGTTAACCAGTTTTGCGTCAGCAGCGGTATCAAGATCGTACATTTCCACGACACCGATGCCGGTCCCGTTGTTGACCCCGCGTTCAATTGCCGTGTAAGCGCCGGGCGGAACACTCCTGATGATGGCCGATTCGAGCGAGTTGGTGGGTGCAACGGTACTGTCGATGATCGCTTGCTTGTTCGGGCTGTCGCCCCAGTTGTCGTTCGTTTCCAGCGGCGGGGAGTTCGGGGTACTATCATGCAATTCGAGAATCGGATCGGCCAGCCGGCCTGGGAGCGGCGCCCCGCTGGCCGTCAAAGACGGCCCAATCGCGCGGATGATGATTTTCTTGTTTACGTTGCCGGTGACGGTAAAGCCGGCGAAGAGGGCGTTGTCATTGATTCCCACCGGTAACCGCGTGGAGAGGTTGGCCAGCACGGCCGGTCCCGTGATGCGATCGTAGCCAATAACGTCCATCGTCTGGAGGTCAACCGGCGTCAGGTCGTCCTGTTCGTTGGGAGGGCCGAATGCGTTGAAGGGGTCGGGCGCGGGTCCGGCCCAGTCCTGAAGATCGCCCCCGTTCCCACCATCGTTAAAGGCGATGAGAAGCGAGGTCCCGTTGTCAAAGGAGAAAGATCTGCCCGGTCCACTATTTAAACCCCGCGTCCCAGCGCCGGTGTAGTGGAAAAGATCAAACGCGACATAGTTCGGAGTTCCTGTGCCGAGCATGTCCCCCATGAGTGAGGTGCGGCCCATGATTTCTGTGAATTCGTGCACGGCCACGCCGATGAAGTCGAATTTGCCGGCGACTTTGCGATTGTTCGGATCGTAGGTCCATGGCTGTCCGCCCCCGAAGTTGAAGGTCCCGTCGTTCTGCATGTCGTCGGCGAGGAGACCAAGCGCCTTGGCCTGCGCCCTCGCCACGAGATACATGTGGGTGGTGGCGATCGGATCCGCTCCGGCTGGGAGCGAGCCGCCATTGCCGACTGTGGTCGCGTCGTCCGCGGTTTTTGAATCCGCAGCAAAGGCAGCGCGGAGGTTATTGTAACTGCTCACCGAATTCAGGAACGCAGTGCTGCTCCCGAAATCACTCGTGCCGGCAGAAGCGGTGACCTTGATGTTCACGTTGATCGGGTCGCTGTATCTGCTGGTCAGCTGATTTGCCGCATTCGTGCAGGCGGCTTTCATGGCCGCGACGTCAGTCACCCCCGCGGCCGTGTAGGTGCTATCCGGGTCGAAGCTCAGGTTGATGGTCAGAGCGGAGGCTGTTTTGCCGCCGGCAAGGATCAGCCCAAGGAGGGCGAGCGCGAAAAAAGTATTTCGGAATTTCATATTCGTTGCGAAATCTACGGAGCCTTGAGCCTGCGGGTCACAGTCGGTCTGGCCGCGGAAACAGATTTGATGTCGGCGCGGCTGGCCAAGGTCTCCACCTGTGCGAAAGGCAACCAGGCGCGAAAATTCGTCGCCGTCCCCCAGCCAGTGACCAGTTGTCCGCCGAGACTTGCGATGTAGTTGGACAATTCGCGCGAGACGGAGCCCTCGATCTCTACCAGGACGCGTCCGTTAGCCTGGAACACCTCCGGTTGCAGGGTTGTTTCTCCGCGGCTCTTCTTCGCGACCAGCGCGAGACGGTTGTCGAGTTTGCTTAACACCGATGCGGGCACCGCTGATTTCGCGTCGCCGGCGCTCAGGTGAGCAGCCGAGAGCGCGAGCACCGCAAGCGCGGCGAGGAAAGTGCGCCCGGAAATGCGAAAGGGCGTTTTCAAGTGTGGTTTCATATTCTTGATCCTGAAATGCGTCGCTTCATTAGTGACCTGCGGGGGTTGTAATCCAAACAGTTACGACGCGCTAGTTTTTTTCACTTTAAAGTGAAAATTCCGCGCTCTTTTTGATGATTGATTCGGACGCGGATCAGGATTCAAACTCCGACCATGTTGACTCGGAGCCTTCTTGCGATTGTCCTTCTCGTCTGTACCAAATGTCTGGCGGCAGATTTTGATGGCGACGGAGTGGCCGACGAATTCAAGGTCGTCCACGAGGCGGAGAAGGTGGCCAAAGGTGCCGGCGTGCGTCTGGTCAATCCGTGGCAGGGAAAAAAGTCCTCGGAAAAATCCTCACCGAAAGGCCTGGCGCTAATGATTCGGCTCACCCGCCAACCGCAAACGTTCCTGCTCTACGACACCGATTATTTCCGAACCCCGATGTGGAAGGAAGGGAAACCGCCGGTCAACGTCATCACGAAAAAGGACAAGGGTTACGCGGCCTGGAAAAAACAGGTGCCGGCTCTTCACGCCGACGCGATCGAGCTTGGGACCGAGGCCGGGATCGACATTCTGCTTTATTGGGATGGCGGGTGGCGGCTCTTCTGGCCGAAGGAAGAGCCATAGATTTGAAGTGCGCCTTCAGCACTCTGCTGACAGGACGAGTCCAGCCGGGGTAGCCGGCTTTCTGCCCTCGGCGATTGTAGCGAAAATCACCACATGTTCCTAGAAATTACAAATAAAGCTTGCCATTCCAGTAAGCGTCGCCCAAAACGGTCGCCCTTATGCCTCGCGGTTTGGTGCGATGGAGTCCCTCTGACGCACCTTCGCAAGCTCCACATCACCACTAACGAAGGAAAACCTAATCAAATGTATAAATTGAAACCCATTTGCGCCGTCGCCCTCGCGGCAGCGCTCGGATGTATTGTCACGGCTGCGGCTCAAGCAGCCGTGTGCACCGTTCCCGGAACCCATCCCACCATCTCAGCGGCGGCCGCCGATCCAAGCTGCAGCACTATTAACGTTGCCCCGGGCGTCTACAACGAGAACGTCAACGTCACGCACAGTTGTGATATCAATGGCGCCCAGGCAGGCGGCACCAATGATTTCGCGACGCGGTCTGCGAACCCCGCTGGCGAATCAATCGTAAAGGGCGCAGGCCCGGGTGTGTCGACGCCTATCTTCACGATCAACGCCGCTAGCGTGACGATCGATGGCTTCACGATCACCAATGTCGTGAATCTCTTTTCGTCGAGCGGCGTGGAGGTAAAAGGCGTGGGCACGGGTAGCGCGATCGTTAATAACATCTTCGACGGAATCAGCACCGGCGATACAACTGTCAACGGCACTGCTCAAGCCGTTTATCTCTCCTCGGGAGGCGCTGATAACGTCAACATCGCGAACAACGAGATGAAGAATGTTCACAGCAACCGTTCCGCGAAAGGCGTGCTCGTCGGCGACAACGGGGGGACCAACCCCAGCCAGAACGTGACGATCGCAAATAACTCGATCCACGACATCACGAGCGACACGCGGGGTGCCTATGGCGTATCGGTTGCGAACGTCCCAGGCGTAAGCGGATTGAAGATCACTAACAATGCCTTCGACAAGTTGAACGGCGGGGGCTGGGTGCACGGCGTGGGCCTTGAAGGCGACACACCAAGCGCCACGGTAGAAGACAACAATTTCAGCAATTTCACCGCCCCAAGTATCGATCAAACAGCCGTCTGGCTAGAGGCGAATCCGTCGTTTGATACGGTTAAAGTCCACGGAAACAATTTCAATCTGACGACCGCATCGTTTGGCGTCGCGGTTCATCCCGCGCTCAGTGCGGCATTTCCCACCGCCAACGTCGATGCGACCTGCAACTGGTGGAATAGCGCGACCGGCCCCACGGCTGCGTCTAATCCGGGCGGCACCGGAACGAAAGTCGGCCCGAACGTGACCTATTCTCCGTGGCTCACCTCTCCCGCTCCGGGAGGTGCATGTTTTAGTGTTCCAACAACCGCGAATCAGTGCAAAGGCGGCGGCTGGATGTCCAAGATCCGCGCCGATGGCAGCACCTTCAAGAACCAGGGTGATTGCATCCAGTACGTGAACACTGGAAAATAAATCGTTTCAGTCTCCTTAGCGAAACTCAAGAGAGCGGCTCGCGTGAAAGCGCGGGCCGCTTTTCTTTTTTTGATGGGCTATCGATCTTGCCCTAAGTTGCGGTGCAGCTAGCGCTCGTTAGGCATGAGCTTCGTCCGTTACTTTGTTTCGATCGTTCTCGGCGCCCTCGCTTCGTCAGCGTTAGGCGGCATCTTTGCCTGTGTCGTCGCGTGGATTTCGCCCGAATTTGTTGCTTCGCTTTTCAGTCGCGGGGCGAATGACTCGCTGGTCCGTTATGCGGCGGGCGTCGGCATGATCTGGGGATTGTTTATGGGAACCGCCGTCATGGCCTTTTCGATGTTGCTCGTTACCCTGATCCAGATCGCGCGCGTGATTCGAAAGAAGGCTGATGGGCCGACTCCATCCTGAGTCTAAGTTTTCGTTAGTCGCTTACGTGACGCGTTGCACGAGATAAGGGCATGCCTTCAAACATAGAGATCAAGGCGCGTCTGTCCGACCCCAGCCGCGTCACTTCCCTCGCCGAGGCATTAAGCGGATCGCCAGCGATAACTATCGAACAGCACGATACCTTTTTCCCGGCGGCTCACGGACGCCTCAAGCTCCGCCAATTTTCGCCCAGCAAAGGCGAGCTAATTTTTTATTCCCGGGCCGATATCTCCGGGACGAAACAATCAGATTACCTGATTGCGCCGACTGAGTCGCCCGCGAGTTTGCTTGCGGTTCTTTCCGCTGCCCTGGGCACGCGAGAGACGGTAATCAAAACCCGCAAGCTCTTTCAAGTGGGCCAGACTCGCGTCCACCTCGATTCAGTCGTGGGTCTCGGAACTTTCGTTGAGCTGGAGGTCGAGCTGCGTCCCGATCAGCCGCCCGAAGAAGGACATCGGATTGCTCGTGAGCTCATGGTCGCTCTCGAAATCGAAGAGGGCGATCTCATTGAAGGGGCCTACGCGGACTTGGCCCGAAGAAACGATTAGATGCCGGCCATTGGGATAACGGGGGGGATCTCGACCGGGAAAACGAGCTTCGTAGGCTGTTTACGCGAGCTTGTTCCCAGCGCGGTGTTTTTCGATGCGGATGTTTCGGCGCGCGAACTCGCGGACCGCGATCCGGAGGCGAGGGGACTTATCGAGAAGGAGTTTGGCGCGGAGGTTTATTCGGCGGGCGAGGGCTTGAATCGGGAGAGGGTTCGCGCCATAGTGTTCGCCGACGCGGGAAAGAAACGCGCGCTGGAGCAAATCCTGCATCCGCGCATCCGCCGTCAGTGGAGTCTCGAAGCCGAGCGCCATCGCAACTCCGCGAAACTTTTTTTTGCTGACATTCCACTTCTCTATGAAACCGGCGGTGAAACTCTGTGCGATCGAGTCGTGGTCGTGGCCTGCTCACCAAGAGTGCAGCTCGAGCGGCTCAAGGCACGAATGGGTTTGGACGAATCGGAGGCGCAACAAATGATCGATGCGCAGATGCCGCTGATGGAAAAAGTCGCGCGAGCCGATCACGTCGTCTGGAATAATGGCGGTCGCGACGAGCTAAAGGAGCAGGCGCGGTTGCTGGTGGATTTTTGGAACTCTGATGAACGAAGACGAGACAACGCCTAAGACGCCGAAAGCAGAGGAGAAGCCCGCTGCGGAAGAAGCGGCCCACACCGCCGCTGCTGCAGAAGAGCCGCTGAATCTGCCGGCTTCCTTGGATGTGAATGAGCTGCAGGCGATGCCGCCCGAAGAGGTGGAAAACGTCTGCCGCGATTTTCAATTGCGGGTTTATCCGGGGCGCTCGCGGCATCACCTCATTCTCGATCTGGTCCGGGCGGCGCTCGGCCGGAAAATTCCAGTCACGACCACCGGCTTTTTCGATCCGGTCGCAGACGCGTTCGGCGTGTTGCGCTGGCCGCGACTGAATTTCCTTCCAGTGCCGGAAGACGTCGGCGTCCCGCGGGCCATGATTCAGCAATTCCAATTGCAGCCGGCCCAAAAGATTCGCGGAACGCTGCGATTGCCGCGCGATCGCGAGAAACTGATCATGCTCGACGAGATCGAGTCGATCGAAGGCGTGCCCGTGGCTGATTGGAAGCCGCCGACGGCATTCGATAACCTGACGCCGCTTTTCCCGGAAGGGCGAATCATGCTGGAAAATTCGAAGACGAATTCGATCAGCGCCCGCGCCGTCGATCTTCTTTCACCGCTGGGCCGGGGACAGCGCGGGCTGATCGTCGCCGCGCCGCGCGTCGGCAAAACAATCTTGCTGAAAGAGATCGCGAAAGCGATCCGGGTAAATCATCCCGAAATTATTTTAATTATTCTGCTGGTGGACGAACGGCCGGAAGAGGTGACCGATCTCCAGCGGGAAGTGGATTGCGATGTTTACAATTCGACCTTCGACGAAAACTCGAAGCGTCACGTCGAAGTCGCGGAGCTGGTGCTCGAGCGAGCGAAGCGCCTCGTCGAACAAAACAAGGACGTAGTGATCCTGCTCGACAGCATCACGCGACTGGCGCGCGGTTACAATTCGCTTCAGCCCGGCAAAGGCCGAACGATGTCGGGCGGCGTGGAAGCAAAAGCGCTCTTGAAGCCGAAGAGATTTTTCGGGGCGGCGCGCAATTGCGAAGAAGGCGGCAGCCTCACGATCATTGCGACCGCGCTTGTCGACACCGGCAGCAAGATGGACCAGGTAATTTTCGAGGAGTTCAAGGGGACGGGAAACATGGAGCTGCATCTCGACCGCGCGTTGGTGGAGAAGCGGCTTTATCCGGCGATCCATTGTTTGCAGACTGCGACGCGGCGGGAGGACCTGCTTTATCACCCCGAGGAATTCGAGCGCGTTCAGTTGCTCCGTAAAGCGATGGCCGCGCTGCCGCCGATCGAGGCGATGGAGAAATTGATCGATAATTTGAACGCGACGAAGACGAACGCAGAACTGCTGCTCAGCGGACTCCGCTGAGCAGAAATTCCAATAACCAAATTTCAAATCCCAAACAAAGCTGCAAAAAATACCAAAGGGTAAAATAAAACAGAGATCGGATATCCGAGTCAGAATTTAAGATTGGAAATTGGAATTTATTTGGGATTTGGTTTTTGGGATTTGGAATTTAGAAAATGATTCAGACTGACGCACAATTGGCGGAGCTGCTTCCAAGACTGGAAAGTGTGGATCGCATTGCCGTCGACACTGAAGCAGACAGTCTGCACTGCTATTTCGAAAAGCTTTGCCTGATCCAGATCAGCATTCCCGGAGAAGATTATCTGGTCGATCCGCTGGCGAACGTGGATCTTGGCCCGCTCGCCCGCGCGCTCACCGGGAAAGAAATTGTTCTTCAAGGGGCGGACTTCGATCTGCGCCTGTTGCGTCGCAGCCTGGGTTACGTTGCCACCCGCGTTTTCGACACGGTGATTGCGGCGCGGCTGCTGGGCATGCGGTCGTTCAGTCTGGCGGCGTTGGTCGAGAAATTTTTTGGCGTGACCCTGGCGAAAGGCTCTCAGAAAGCGAATTGGGCCCGACGCCCATTGCCGCAGCACATGGCGGAATACGCCATGAACGATACCCATTATTTGTTGCCGTTGGCGGAGAAACTCGAGGCCGGCCTGCGCGACCGCGGGCGCATGGAATGGTTTCGCCAGTCGTGCGAGCGAGCGCTCGAGCAAGCGTCGGTTCAACGTTCGCGCGACGACGAAGAAGCCTGGCGAATTTCCGGGTCGGGCAAGCTCGGCGGACGCGCCTGCGCGATTTTGCGCGAGCTCTGGAACTGGCGGGACAAGGAAGCGCAGGCGGTGGATCGGCCGTCCTTCCACATCTTGCAAAACCATTTGCTCATTCGGGCCGCGGAAGAATTCGCCGCCGGTGAGGTGCCGGACTACCGGCACTTCTCGCCGCGCCGCCGCCAAAGTTTTCGCGAAGCCGCGGAGCGCGGACTGCAATTACCCGAAGCCGATTTGCCTGTCCGCCCCAAGCGCCGCGGGACCCGGCCGACGCGCGAAATGGAACGCGCCGCCGAAGAATTGCGCCGTCGCCGCGATGCCGTGGCGGATCAACACGGACTCGAGCCGAGTTTGATCGCGCCTCGCGGTGCGCTCGACGCCCTCGCCGCGGATGAGACCCGACTAGAGACGCTGCTGGTTCCATGGCAGCGCGATCTGCTGGAATTGTAGTCGACGCAGGTCATCCCGAGGCTGGCGCAGCGCGCCGAGGGACCTCCCAGGCGCTAAATCGCTACCGCAAAATAACAGGCGTCTACGTCATGGCGGACGGTGCCGTTCGCTTGCGTGACCGTACTTGGACTGTGAGATCCCTCGCGGCCTGCGCGGCTCGGGATGACAAACATTGCGTTCCGGCCCGCCCGCCGCTTTCCTTGCTTGACGCGTGGAATCTGGAGCGTCACAACTAGGCGCTCCATAATGCCCGGCGTTGTTCATCTTATTAGCCTTCGTCTCGCCGCCGTTTTGCTCGCGGCGATGGTCCTGTTTGCGTCCGGCGTTTCGTTGCGCGCCCAACAGGTGAGTGTCCAGGATCGCGCGCAGTTGCTTCGCAGTCCGACCAATTCGTCCGCCGATCCTTATTCGGAAGAAAACGGAGTCGATAACGGCCGGGCCGCGACAAGCGAAAACGACGCCGACGTAGGGGAACAGGAGATCCTGAAACGGATTGAGCGTTACGAGCCTTTCACCGCTTCCGTGGCGGTGCCGTTTTATTACACCTCGAACGTCGGCCTGGTCCGGACCGGCGAGCAAAGCGACATGCTCTTCGCGCCGACTGCCGGAGTCACTTACGCGCCACGATTGACGCAAACGCTTTATGGCTCGCTGAGCGTGCAGCAGCAGGAATTTTACTACGACAAATTCAGCGCCCTGAACTTCGGCAGCTTCGATTTTCGGGCGGGGCTTTCATTGATTGTGCCGAAACTGCACAACCTCATGCTTCGAGCGGAGTACGATTACAACCGGCTCACTTTCTCGAATAGCTTTAACAGTTTCTTCGAAAATCATTCGCTCTTTCTCAGTGCCGAGTTGCCCTTTCGATTCGGGCGGGCGCAACAGGTCTCGTTAGGCGCGGACACCAACGTCAGCCTCGGCGCCAGTCCGTCCGCACCGCAACGGGACGAATTCGATGTCTATGCCGGCTACGCCGTCAGCCTCACCCGTTCGCTTTCGCTGGGCGCAGTGGGACGCCTCTTTATCAGCGATTATCGCAGCCTCAATCGAACCGACGTGAGTGAAGTTCTCGCCCTCACGGCCAATTATCGGATCAACAAATATTTTTCGGCGGGCGCCGCGTCGACGCTCGCCTGGAGCCAATCGAGCAAGAGCGTTTTCAATTATGACGTGGCGAACATCGGCGGAGCACTGTCGTTGACCTTTAAGTTCTGATCCAATGAAAAGGCTTTTGATATCTGCAGCTGCGGCCCTGAGTTGCCTCGCCGCAAGCATCGTGTCGCTGAACGGACAGAGCGGCACGGGCGGGGTGATGAAGGAGGCGCGAGTGACGCAGATCGTGAAGGACGTGAAGCTTCAGTCGCCGGACGCCGCTCCGCGACCGGCCACCACGAGCGACACGGTGCGCGGCAACACAGCCATCCGCACCGGCGCTGAATCGCGGGCGGAATTGACCTTTGGTGATCTGACGATCGCGCGGTTGGGCGCGAACACGATTTTCAGTTTCAACGAAGGTTCGCGCACGGTGGATCTTGGGAACGGCGCAATCCTTCTCCGGGTGCCGAAAAATTCTGGCGGCGCGAAAATCCAAACTGCTGCCGTGACCGCCGCGATCACCGGCACGACGGTCATCGCGGAATATCATCCGAAATCCTACGCCAAGTATCTGGTGCTCGAAGGGACGATGCGCCTCTACATGAAGGGAGTTCTCGGCGAGTCGATGCTCTTGCACGCGGGCCAGATGATGATCCTTAATCCGAACGCGACCCGGCTATCCGAACCGGTCGACTTCGATTTGGAGCGGCTTCTGAAGACGTCGCTTTTCATTCAGGGATTTCCGCCGTTGCCGAGCGTGCCGTTGCTGACGGCCGTCCAGCAAGATCAGTTGGAGCAGAAGGCCGCCGGCGAATTGATCGATACGAATCTCGTGATCTTTGGACGCGGCACTCTGGTCACGATGACCGATCCGCAGGCCTCCGATGTGATCGATCGCAAGACCGCGGCGGTGACGTTGCCGACGCCGACGGTCCCGCCGCCACCGACACCGACGCCGACCGTACCGCCACCTTCGCCGACACCGACACTTCCGCCACCTACGCCGACGGCGACTCCCACCGCGACGCCGAAGCCGAGCAAATTTGGGACGCCGCCACCCATCATAACTTCCGTTCCGTACCCGATCGACAACAGCACGACGATCCAGACCGACCCGATGATCACCCACGCCGGCGTGGATGATTTCGGGAAAATCTATCGCGATTCCGGGCAGGACGGCGCTTTCTCCGCCTGGGCATTCACGGCGACTTCGCCATTCGACACGACGGTCGGCATCGACGCCCTCTACGGACCGAACGTGCCGGTGGCCGCTTTCAAATTCGCGGCGCTGCAACTGGTGGGCGATCCCATTATTTCCACCGCGAGCGGCGGGGCCACGAATCTTGCCCTGATCTCAGTGGGACCGATTACCACGGCGACCTCAGGCAACGCCACTTTCACATTTGCTGGAATGCAGAGCGTGCTGTTGGCAACGCAGAACGGCTCGATCGATATCACCGGTCCGGACATTTTGTTCCGAGGAATCCCGCAGCTGGTTTTCTACGCTCGGGGAACCGGCTCAAACCTGACCCTTGGCGGGATGGGAATTTTTGCGACCAACACGCTTCGTCTGATGGCGGAAAATAATATCCAGATTAGCGCACCCGAAAGCCTGACCAATGGAGCGAACGGCGGGCAGCTTTTCGCCACGGCTGGCGGAGGGATCACCGTCAGTTCTCCGATCGATACGCCGACGGCCTTCGTTGCCCCGGGCATCTTTTCGGGTGCCGGTGGAACTGTATCGTTCACCGCTGTCGGCGGAACGATTACCGTGGGTTCGCGAATCCAAACTTCCTACAACGATTCGAGCGCTGGGACGGGGTCGCGGAGCGCGAGCGGCGGCGTGATTGGACTGAACAGCGGCCTAACGACCGGAACCGGTATTTCTCTGAGCTCGAGCGCGAGTCTCCTCTCGCTCCTGAACACGGCGGCGCCGGGACCTGGCGGCTCCATTACGTTGCTGACTACCGGCAGCGACATCATCACCAACGGCGCGATGATGGAGGCTGATCGCGGCACCATCACCATTCAACATATTCCGGCGGCCCCTCTTGGCGCGGGTCGAATCACTCTCGACGGGGGCACTATCACTGCCGAAACGTTGCTCGCTACATCACACGGCAATTTAAGCGTCGGCAATGTGACGCCTGTGAATATTTCCGCGGTTACAATCTCGCTAGTTGCAGTTGGAGATCTGATCTGGAGCGGCGGCACCCTGGTCGCGACGGCAAGCGCGTCGAGCGGGACAGTTGTTTTGGG
>DATBCW010000009.1:0-17722 GCA_036270255.1 Chthoniobacterales bacterium | reverse complement strand
GTCCTGGAAGCTCCAGCTTCCCCAGCCATTGCGAAGCGTGAGCTTCGAAATCCAATTGCGCGCCCAAGCTCGAGCTTGGGCACGAGGGCCCGGTGTGCTATCTCCAACGCGGCCATGAAGTCGCTGCGTTCGCTCCATCTCTTTCTCGGCTGCCTGTTCGCGCCGATGCTGATCTTCTTCGCGGTGACTGGCTCATGGCAGCTCTTTAACTGGCACGAATCGAAAAAGGACAAGACCTACATCGCGCCGCCGGCGCTCGCCGCGCTGTCGTTCGTCCACAAAGACGCACACATTCCCGGCACGCCCGGCCGCCAGCCCACGCCCCTCCGCTATTTCATGCTCGCCACCGCAATCGGTCTTGTCGCGACCAGCATTATTGGAGTCGTGATGGCATACCGGTTTAGTCGGCGTCCGCTTGTCGCCACGATCTGTCTGCTCGCTGGAATCGCGCTGCCGGGATTGTTGCTCTGGATTTATAGGTAGCGCTCCAGATTTAAATCCGCGCACGACATTCTCCCGGCGCGTTTTAAATTACGATCGCATGAGCTCCTTCGAAATCACCGGTGTGCCCATCGACGAGTTGAATGTTTTTCTCGCCGGCGCGCATCCCGATCCCTTCCGCATCCTCGGTCCACATCGGGTGGGCGATGATCTGGTCATACGCGTCTTCCGCCCGGACGCGAAGGAAGTGGGGATCGTCGTGGGTGGCAAAGAAGAGCAGCGCTTCGCCGCTAACCGTCTTCACCCCGAAGGTTTTTTCCAAGCGACGCTTTCCGGAATGAAACGCGACGCCGACTATCGCGTTCACCTTACCGGTTGGGATGAATCGACGGCGCTCGTTCGTGACCCGTACGCCTATGGCCTGATCATGGGCGAAGTGGATCTGCATTTATTCTCGGAGGGAAATCATCTCCAGCTTTACGAACAATTCGGCGCGCACCTGCGCAAGATCGGCGACACCGAAGGCGTTTACTTCGCGGTCTGGGCGCCGAACGCGCAACGCGTCAGCGTGGTCGGCGATTTCAATGGCTGGGACGGCCGGGTGAATCCGATGCGCCGCCTGCTCGGCAGCGGCGTTTGGGAATTGTTTTTACCGGGCGTAACTGAAGGGGCTCATTACAAGTTCGAGATCAGGACGCCGCGCGGCGCGCTCCTGTTGAAGGCCGATCCGTTCGGGTTCTTCAGCCAGCACGGGAAAGAAACGTCGTCGATGGTTTACAACCTCGAACGCTATAAATGGAGCGACCGCGATTGGATGAAAGCGCGGCCGGACCGAAAACTCCAAACCAGCCCGATCAGCGTTTACGAAGTCCATCTTGGGTCGTGGCGGCGAAAGGCTGAAGAACGAAATCGTTCGCTCAGCTATCTGGAATTATCCGAGGAGCTGATCGCGTACGTGCTCGAGATGGGTTACACCCACATCGAGCTTTTGCCGGTCGCCGAGCACCCCTTCGAAGGCTCGTGGGGTTATCAGGTCACAAATTATTACGCGCCGACCAGCCGGTTCGGAAAGCCGGACGAATTCCGCCATTTCGTCGACCAATGTCACCAGGCCGGGATCGGCGTGATCATGGACTGGGTGCCGGCGCATTTCCCGAAGGACGTTCATGCGCTCGCGGAATTCGACGGGACTGATCTCTATGAGCACGCCGATCCGCGCCAGGGCGAGCACCAGGATTGGGGCACGCTCATTTTTAATTTCGGCCGAAACGAAGTCCGCAATTTCCTCATCGGCAACGCGCTCTTCTGGCTCGACAAATATCACATCGACGGTCTGCGCGTGGATGCGGTGGCGTCGATGCTTTACCTGGATTACTCGCGCAAGGCCGGTGAATGGATCCCGAACGCGTTCGGCGGCCGGGAAAATCTGGACGCCGTCCATTTCCTGAAGCGCTTTAACGAAGTGTGCTACGAGCGTTTTCCCGGGATCATGACGATCGCCGAGGAATCAACCGCCTGGCCCGGCGTCACCCAGCCGACGTATCTGGGCGGCCTCGGGTTCGGGTTCAAATGGAACATGGGTTGGATGCACGACTTCCTTCACTACATGGCGCTCGATCCGATCTTCCGCCGCTTCCACCACAACAGCATCACGTTCTCGCTCATGTATGCGTTCGCGGAGCATTTCGTCCTCGTGCTCAGCCATGACGAAGTGGTCCACGGCAAGCGCTCGCTAATCAACAAGATGCCGGGCGACGAATGGCAGCAGTTCGCGAATCTGCGGATGTTTTTCGCCTGGATGTACGGACATCCCGGCAAAAAGCTTCTCTTCATGGGCGGCGAATTCGGCCAGCGCCGGGAGTGGAATCACGATGGCGAATTAGACTGGGGACTGACGAAGGAGCCGAAGCACGATGGCCTGCGACGGCTCGTTCAACATCTGAATTACGTTTACAAAAACGAGCCCGCACTTTGGGACTGCGACGATACCCACGAAGGTTTCGAGTGGATCGATTTCCACGATTCGGAGAACAGCGTTGTCGCGTTCATGCGCAAGTCTCGTGATGGCGGAGTGGTCGTGTTCGCAGTGAATGCAACGCCGATGGTGCGCCACGGGTACCGGCTCGGCGTTCCCGTCGCCGGGTTTTATCGCGAGATCATCAACACTGATGCCGAAACCTACGGGGGCAGCAATGTCGGCAATATGGGCGGCTTCGAAGCGGAAGATTTTCCGTGGCAGGGCCGGCCCCACTCGTTGATGATCAGCCTGCCGCCGCTCGCAACGGTGGCGTTCAAGTTGGAAGCAGCGCCGGTTCATTCTGCTTGACCACATGAAAGCGCCTTCGCCATTCTCGCGTTGTTACCCCTATGAAAAAGAACATCCCCTTTGGTTTCACGCTCATCGAAATGCTGGTCGTCATCTCCATCATTGTGGTCCTCGCCGCGTTCGCGGGGCCCGCTTTGTTTAACGCCCTGGCGAAAGGACAAATGACCGCCAGCCTTAACAACGCGCGCCAGCTTTATCTCGCCGGCCAACAAATGGCGCTGGATGGCGCGACGAACTCGGACCCGACCCGCGCCTGGCCCGGTGACTTGAATGACTCTGCGTCCGGCTCCGGCGGAACAAATTCTCCTTCGCCCATCACGACGCTCCAGCAATACCTGACCAAACTGGTGCAGGGAGATTATCTGAAACCCGGCGACGTCCAGAAATTACTTAGTGCGCCCGGAGCTACTTGCACGGCGACCGCCGATACCGCAACGAATGCCGTCACTCTCTCGGGCAAAAGCGCGTTGAAGGTCTACAAAGTTAAGGAGACCGATCCCACCAATACGATTTTCGCCGTGACCGCGAA
This sequence comes from Chthoniobacterales bacterium, assembly GCA_036270255.1. Taxonomy (GTDB): domain Bacteria; phylum Verrucomicrobiota; class Verrucomicrobiia; order Chthoniobacterales; family UBA10450; genus AV80. The sequence goes on along the minus strand of DATBCW010000009.1, from coordinate 14,426 downwards.
CTACACTTACAACAGCCTCCTCGACGGCGCGGCTGCTCCTTATGGCGACAAGGGTTTTGTCGTCCAACGAAAAGGTGGCGACGCTTCCGTGCTGAAAAAAAACAATGCGACCGTGACCGCCGGGCAGGAGGCGACTTTTCAAAGCATCGTCGGAAAGAAGCCCGGCGAAGCGGACGGGACCGTGACCGCCGGTGATGGCGCCGTCGCCCTCACCAATCCGTAGAGTTTCGTGATTTTGTCGTCGCAATTGCCATCTCGCGCTGCGGCGTTTTCCCGAATCGAGCTGATCGTCATCCTGGCGATCGTCGCGGTAATTCTTCTCCTGGCCTGGCCGGCGGTGTCGAACGCGCTCGTGAAACGCAATCTCACGCGAACCATGAACAATGCCCGGGAGTTGTATCTGGCCGCGTTCCGGATGGCGACGGACGGCGCGGCGAAATTCGATTCGAATCGGGCCTGGCCGGGCGACTATCCGGCCACAAGTTTGGCCCAATATGGGAACAAGCTCGTCCAGAACGGTTATCTCAAGGCGGCCGATCTTCAGCGATTGCTTAGTGCGCCGGGCGCCCCACTCACGGCAACGATGAGCGGACCGCCGGCGACGTTGCTGCTCACCGGCAAGAGTGCGCTCAAGTTCTACAAGGTGAAAGCATCCGATCCCTCGAACACGATTTTCGCCGTCAGCGCGAACTATGTTTACGATACGCCGCTCAATCCGGACTCACTGCCTTTCGGCGACGCCGGTTTTGTCGTCATCCGGAAAAGCGGCGACGTGGGGGTTTACAAAAAAAATCAGGCGACGACCGCGGGTTATGACAATAACGCGGAGAAATTTCAGTTGGACATCGGCGCGTTGCCGGGAGCGGTGAAAGGCACGGTTGGGCCTGGCGACGACGGAGCCGCACTAACCGCTCTACAATAGCGCCGTCGCTACAGTGGCAGCACTTCCGACTCGAATTCGCCGTCAGTCACGCGCGTCCGGATCGTCGACTTCGGCTTAGCCGCGGCAACGCTGCGAATCACTTTGCCGGCGGCGTCGGTCGTGATGCTGTACCCGCGCTGCAGCGTCGCTTCCGGGCTGACCACGCGCAAAATTCCTTCCGCGGTTTGAAACCGTTGGCGCGCCTTCTCCATTAATCGCGGCGCTTGCATCCCCAATCGCCGTTCCAGATCGCCGACGCGCGTCTTGCAAACGGCGAGCTCGCGCTTCGGATCGTGCGTTTTCAGCGACTGGGCGCGCGTGGAAAGAGCGGCCCGCGCGTCAGCCACGAACTGCTTCAGTTTCCGAAGGACCGCCTCGGCATTGAGGTCCAGCTGCTGGCGCGCGTCGCGCATCCGCTGGATCAGCTCGCGCGCGAGGGTGCGCTCGGACAAAAATCGCAGCCGGGTCAGGCCTTGCTGGAGAAAATTCCGTAGATATTTCTGGAGACAGTTCTCCAGCTCACTTATCCGGCGCGCGAGTTCGGCGGTATCGGTAACGATCAATTCGGCGGCCGCGCTCGGCGTTGGCGCACGAAGGTCCGCGACAAAATCCGCGATAGTGAAATCGATTTCGTGGCCAATCGCGCTGACAATCGGGATGGCCGAATGGAAGATAGCGCGAGCCACGATCTCCTCGTTGAACTCCCAGAGGTCCTCGATGCTGCCGCCGCCGCGCGCCAGCACGATGAGGTCGATCGGTTCCCACGACTCGTTAGGCCGAGCCAGTTCCTTGATTGCGACGGCGATCTCCGCCGAAGCGCCGATCCCTTGCACGCGCACCGGACTGACGAGGACCTGCACATTCGGCGCGCGGCGCCGCAGGACATTGAGCATGTCCCGGATGGCCGCGCCGCTCGGTGACGTGATGATGCCGATTCGTTTGGGAAATTTCGGCAACGCCCGTTTGCGCGCCAAATCGAAAAGACCTTCCGCTTCCAACTTCCGCTTGAGCGCCTCGAATTTCGCCTGAAGCAGGCCCGCGCCGCGCGTCTGCAAAATCTGGACGTTGAGCTGGTATTGCCCGCGCGCTTCGAAAACCGTGACGTTGCCGTAAAGTTGGACCTGCGCGCCGTCCGCGATCGGCGGCGCCGTGGGCGGAAGCGAATTGCGAAAGATGACGCACGAGATCGCGGCGCGCTGATCTTTCAGCGTGAAATATCGATGGCCCGACGGTTGGAGCCGATAATTTGAAATTTCACCCTGGACCCAGACCGCGCCGAATCGTGTCTCAAGCGTGCCGCGAATCTGGCGCGTGAGCTCGGCGACGGTGAAAACCTTCGATGTCTGTTGGAAAAAATCGGCCGTCGCTTGCATCGACTTACTCAGTTATGAAAACCGATTTGCTTCCTTGCCGGCGTCGGCGGTGCGATCAACTCCTTGATTGCCGCGAAGACCACCGCGAATTGCTCGTCGTATTTTTTCTCCAACGCCTCGATCTTGCCAGCGAGATCGCGATTGCTCTCCATCAAGCGCCGGAGCTGAACAAACGTGCGCATGATGGCGATGTTGACCTCGACTGCGCGAGGACTTCGCAACACACTCGACAGCATAGCCACGCCTTGCTCCGTGAAGGCATACGGGAGGTAGCGGCGGCCCCCGCGGCCTTTCTTTGTGGTCACAATTTGTGACCACACACGGGCCTTACTAGAGGAAGACGAGACGTTTGAGGTCACAATTTGTGATCTCTAAGCTTCATATTCCCTATTCGTAAGTCGAAACATGAAGTCATCCGGAAAGCGTCGTCGATTCCTCGCAACTGCTTGGTTGAGAATTCGGGGCTGAACGCCGTAAAGGGCGGCCAGATCGCTATCGAAAATGACCTTTTCGCCTCGGATGAAAAACACCAGCTGCGCAATGTTTTCTGGCTTCAAGACAAGGGCTGGGGGCATGTGCAATAATCGCTATAACAGCTCGGCTTGCGAGCCGACCGGCGGTTTCAATCCTAACTTGCGATACGCGTTGGGCGTCGCCACCCGTCCCTGCGGAGTCCGCTTGATGTACCCTTCCATGATTAAGTACGGCTCGTTGACTTCCTCGAGCGTGCCGGCTTCTTCGCCCACCGCCACGGCGAGCGAACTCAAGCCGACCGGACCGCCATTGAATTTGTGGATCAAGGTTTCGATGATCCGCTTGTCCCACTGATCGAATCCGTCGCGGTCGATCTCGAGCATGGTCAGCGCGCGATCCGCCAATTCCGCGTTGATTTTGCCGTCGGCTTTGACTTGCACGTAATCGCGGACCCAGCGCAGAAGATTGTTTGCAGTTCGTGGCGTCCCGCGGGTGCGGGTCGCGATCTCGGCGGCGCCGGCGGCATCGATCTCGACGCCGAGCAATCCCGCGCTGCGCGTGATGATTTTGCGCATTTCTTCGGCAGCGTAGTAATCGAGCCGCGCCGTCATTCCGAAACGCGAACGCAGGGGCGCGCTCACCATGCCTGCTCGCGTAGTCGCGCCGATCAGCGTGAACTTCGGCAATTGGAGCCGGAGACTTCGCGCCTGCGGTCCCTGGTCGATGATGATATCGAGCCGGTAATCTTCCATCGCCGGGTAAAGATATTCTTCGATCGTCGGCTGGAGCCGATGGATCTCGTCGATGAAGAGAACGTCGCCTTTCTCGAGGCTCGTCAGCAATCCCGCGAGTTCACCCGCCTTTTCGATCACCGGTCCGCTCGTGTTTTTGATGTTCGTCCCCATCGCGTTGGCGATGATGTTTGCGAGCGTCGTCTTTCCCAAGCCCGGCGGCCCACTCAACAGAATGTGCTCGAGCACGTCGCCGCGCTTCTTCGCGGCCTCGACCAGCAGTTCCAGACGTTCGCAAACTTTCACCTGCCCGGTGAATTCGCTGAACATCGGCGGCCGCAACGAAACTTCGAAGGCGGGATCAGTCTCGGGCGGTTTCATCTTTTCGTTTCTTCTGTAGCCGTCGCCCTGTGGGCGACGCCAGATGCGGCGGCGTTTGGTCTCACGCTTCGCACAGCGAAGCGGCTACAGAAAACGGCGATCCTCATCACGCGGCCTTCTCCAGATTTTTCGTCATCACCAGTTCCGTTCCGCGCGCTTTCAAAATGTAATCGACTTTGTCGAACGCCATCTTGATCAAATGCAATCCCAAACCGCCCGGCCGAATCAAGTCGTGGGCGCGGCCTTTCATGGCGTGCGCCTCGGTCTGCTTGCCGTAATCGCGCAGCCGCATCCGGATGCAACGCGGCGACGCTTCGAGGGAAAGCGAGATGAGCTGGTCATCCCGCAAATGGTAGGCGTGCCGAATAATGTTCGTGCATGCTTCGTCTACCCCGAGGACCATGAGCATCCGTTCGCGCTCCGAAACTGGATATGCCTCCAGAAAATTTCGCACGAACTTCCGCATCGGCGCGAGATTGCCGGTGTGGCTGGAAAATTCGACCTTCTTCTTTTTCATCAAGCCGGCTGAAGGCTTACGCATGCTGCCGGGCATTCAAAAGCGCAACCGAAAACGCGGTGGACAGCCCGCCGAACCATAGCTCTCTTTCGTCATGTGGAAATTCCTGATCGGCTTCCTTTTCATCGTGACGCCGATTTTCGCGCAGGAAAATGCGAGCGCCTACGAAGCGCTTCGCGTCATGGGGACGCAATTGAACCGGCAGCTCGTCAGTCGAGTCGTGTCCGTCGCCGGCGCCGAAGGCGATCCGCAGCCGCGGGCTTGGAAGATTTTGGTTGAAGACAAGAACGCGGCCAACGGCGTTCGCGAAATCGTGGTCGAGGACAACCGCGTCGTCTCCCAGCGCGTGCCCAACAAGTCCGTCGTCGGCTCGACCCAGGGCGCGACGATCAACACTTCGAAGCTGAATCTCGATTCCACCGGAGCGTATACCGTCGCAGCGCATACAGCTGAGACATCGCACGTCACGTTCTCGCTCACGAGTTATACGTTGCGGACCGACGATCGCGGCAACCCGACCTGGATCGTCACGCTGGCCGACCGAAGCAATCGCCCCGTAGGAACGGTCCATATTCGGGCCAGCGATGGGCGGATAGCTCGCGTCGAAGGAATGTATCAGGGCCGAAACATGGAGCAGGTGGAGGTGAACCCGGACATCGATAATCCGCCGCGGGTTGAGAACGAACGGCCGAATGACGATCAAGCGGTCGACGACGAGAATTCGGACGAAAACCTCGTGTTTAAGGACGTGAAGCGAATGTTCCGTCGCACGACTCGGGATGCTTCCCGGATGTTCCAGCGGGTTCGCCGTTCGTTCGTCGATTTCTTTAACCGGTAAATTTTCGTGACCGCTTCGAACGAAATTTGGCCGGCGCTTCCGTTCGCGGAATGGAAGGAAACAGCCAAGACGCTGCACATGTGGACGCAAGTCGTCGGCAAGATCCGGCTCGCGCTTACGCCGTGGACGAACCATTCGTGGCACGTCACGCTTTACCTGACTTCGCGCGGCCTAACGACTTCGCCGATGTACGTCGGAGCGCGCCCGCTCCAGATCGATTTCGATTTCGTCGATCATGTTTTGCGAATCCTTGGAGGGACGACCGCCGTGTCGTCCCTAAATTTAAAGGGACGGGACAGCGCCCGTCCCTCCAGTAAAACTATCGCGCTCGCGCCGAAGTCCGTGGCCTCGTTTTACCATGAAGTCATGTCCGCCCTTCGCGAATTGGACTTCGCAGTCGAGATCAACACGACGCCGAACGAAGTCGATCCCGCGATCCCGTTCGACCAAGACGAGGAGCATCGTGCGTATGATCCGGAATCCGCGAATCGTTTCTGGCGCGTCTTGTTGCAAAGCGACCGTGTTTTTAAAGAATTTCGTTCGGAGTTCTGCGGCAAATGCAGCCCAGTCCATTTTTTCTGGGGCAGCTTCGATCTTGCCGTGACAAGATTCTCCGGCCGGCGCGCGCCCGAACATCCCGGCGGCGTCCCGCATTTGCCCGACGCCGTCACGCGCGAAGCGTATTCGCAGGAAGTCAGCAGCCTCGGTTTTTGGCCCGGGAACGAGATGATGCCCGATCCGATTTTTTATTCGTACGCCTACCCGGCGCCCGATGGTTTCGCGGAAGCGAAAGTGAAGCCGGATTTCGCGAGCTACAACCCGCAGCTCAAAGAGTTCGTTCTGCCTTACGAAAAAATGCGGCAGTGCGAGTCGCCGGACGCAGCCCTACTCGACTTCGCGCGCAGTACCTACGACGCGGCGAGCACCCTCGGCGACTGGGACCGCGCTGCGCTCACCGAGGTGAAACCTCACTTGCATTCGCGTCCGCACCGCTCGTAAACTTCGCGCGATGATTTGCAATGATGAAGCCGTCGCCTGGCGCGCAGTGCCAAAGGGCTGGCGCCAGCTTTGGGGCGATTTCGACCGGCTTGGGGTCGCGCTGCAATGGCACGATTTTCGAACGGAGCGCTCGCTCGACTGGGGCCAGAGTTTTCGACCGCGCAGTTTGGAATTTTGCCTGAACGTTGCCGGCCGCGGCGCTGTCGGCGATCGCGCGGATTATGGTCCGAGCACCGCCGGTTATTACGCGGTCGCCGATGAACCGCTCGACGCGTCTCGCCAGGCCCGCGATCATCATCAGTTTGTGACGGTCGAATTTTCGAATCGCCGTTTGCAGGAACAGCTCGCGGATTGCGAGGGGGACCTGGAGCCGCAAATGCGCGCGGCAATTTTCCCGGCAAAGGAACGCTCGATCGTGTCGTCCGCGCAACCGATGACTTCGGAGCAACGCCAAGTGGTGGCAAGCCTCCTCGCGCCGCCGGTTTCGAAGCCGGCGCAAAGCCTCTGGTACGAAAGCAAATCGCTGGAATTGATGTCGCACTTCCTGTTCGCGCCGAAAGATCCGGAGCTGTTTTGCATGCGGCAGAAACGCGTCGCTCGCGATCGAGTCGAGCGGACGAAGGAGTTGCTCGCGCGCGACCTGGCGAATCCGCCGACGCTCGAAATGCTTGGGCGCGAGGTCGGCTGCAGCCCGTTTTATCTAAGCCGGAGTTTTTCGCGCGAAGTGGGGCTGACCATCCCGCAGTATCTGCGCAAGCTGCGGATGGAACGCGCCGCGGAATTGCTGCGCGGCGGCCGTTACAACGTCACCGAAGCGGCGACCGAAGTCGGCTACGCCAGCCTGAGTCATTTCAGCAAAGCGTTTTGCGAAACGATCGGCTGTTGTCCCGTCCTTTACCCGATGGCGAAAAACGTCATCGTCGACTGAAAAATTAACCGCGGATTACGCGGATATCGCGGATGAAGAAGCTAATCAATCCGTGTCATCCGCAAAATCCGCGGTTAGAATTTTTCCAGCGATGAAGATCACCCGCGCTCTCATTTCCGTCTCCAATAAAAAAGGCGTCGCCTCATTCGCGCGCGCGCTGGAGAAGCAGGGCGTCGACATCATTTCCACCGGTGGCACAGCCGATTTACTTCGCAAAGAAGGGGTGCCGGTCCGCGACATCTCGAGCTTCACCGATTTTCCGGAAGTGCTCGAAGGCCGGGTCAAAACCTTGCACCCGCGCGTCCACGGCGGGCTTCTCTACAAACGCGGTAACGAGCTTCACGAAAAACAGGCGAAGGAGTGCGGGTTCCAGCCGATCGACCTGGTGGTGGTGAACCTGTATCCGTTCGAGGCCACGATCGAGAAGCCCGGCGTTACCCTCTCGGAAGCGATCGAGCAGATCGACATTGGCGGACCTTCGATGATCCGGAGCGCAGCGAAAAATTATGAGTCGGTCACCGTCGTGGTCGATCCGGCCGATTACGATTCGATCCTGGAAGACATGCGCGACCACGAAGGCGAGACGACGCTGAAGTTGCGCGAGCGGCTCGCGATCAAGGCGTTTATCAAGACGTCTGATTACGATCGCGCGATCAGCAATTTCCTGAACCGCGAACAGGCAACGGACGCGTCGTTTTCACTCTCGCTGCCTTTGGTGACGCGTCTCCGTTATGGCGAGAACCCGCACCAGACTGCCGCGCTTTACGGCGATTTCGATCAGCACTTCAAACAACTTCACGGGAAGGAACTGTCGTTTAATAACATTCTCGATATCAGCGCGGCGGCGAACCTCATCGGTGAATTTACCGAGCCGACCGTCGCGATCCTCAAGCATACCAATCCGTGCGGTGTCGGGACTGATCCTGATTTGCGCCAGGCTTGGGAGAAAGCGTTCGCGACCGACAAGCAGGCGCCTTTCGGCGGCGTGATCGTTTGCAACCGGCCCATGGATGAAGAGATCGCGAAAGCGATCAGCGAAATTTTCAGCGAGGTCATCATCGCCCCGAGTTTCGAGAGCGAAGCGCGGGCATTGTTCCAAAAGAAAAAGAACCTCCGGCTGATTAGAATGTTGAAGGCGCCGAAGACCGAAAAGCTGCCGCAGGATCTGCGGTCGGTCGTTGGCGGCTTGCTCGTGCAAGACAAGGACACCGGACAACCGATCGACCTCGGGACGAAGGTCGTGACGACCCGAAAGCCGACCGACGCCGAAATGGACGCCATGATTTTCGGCTGGCGCGTCGTGAAGCACGTGAAGTCGAACGCGATCGTTTACGCCACGGCTGATCGCACGCTCGGAATCGGCGCCGGCCAGATGTCGCGCGTCGACGCGTCGCGGATCGCGGTCTGGAAAGCGAACGAGGCCGGACTTTCCCTCGAAGGCAGCGCTGTCGCGAGCGATGCATTCTTTCCGTTTCCCGATGGGCTCCTCGCTGCCGCCGATGCCGGCGCTACGTGCGCGATTCAGCCCGGCGGTTCAGTCCGCGACCAGGAAGTCATCGCCGCTGCCAATGAGCGCGACATGGCGATGATCTTTACCGGCGTCCGCCATTTTCGGCATTGATTTGACTAACCGACAGCTCGTCGCGATCGGCGCAGCATCGAGCCTTGGACGATCACGCCGATCACAGCCAGGGCGATGAACAAAATCAGCGCGCCTTTCTCGGGTAGCGTGATTCCATTGCCGATCAAATGCGCGCCTTCGATTGAGGAAAGGAGAATCAGCACCCAATCGAACAACGAGAGGAGAAGCAGCGCGCCCAAAATTCCGCCAATGACGAAGGTCAGACCGCGATAGTGGGCGTGTTCAACGAAAAAGGCAGCGGCGAGCGCCCATGCAATTCGGCCGCCCGCGATAAATCCTGCAATGGCGATCGCGAGTTTCTGGAGCAGGATCGCGAGCATCGCGCCGATCAGTCCGCACCCGAGCGCAACCAGCAGCGTCATCCATTGCGGTGGCTCCTTCATGAAATAGGCGGCGATCTCGAGACCCACGGCGAACCCGAGTGCGGCGACAAAGAGCCAGAAAAGTTTCCGACCAAAAAACAGGATCGCAACCCCGACGATGACGCTAATGATCGGGACCGAAAGGTTCATGATAGTGCGTTGATGTCATCCCGAGTCGCAGAGACGACGAGGGATCCCGCAGTTGCAATGTCGAGAGGCAAGCCAGGGCCAGCGATCGATATGACGTAGACGCCCACAGTTTCGCGGAAGCGCTTCAGCGCCTGGGAGCTCCCTCGGCGCGCTTCGCCTGCCTCGGGATGACATCGCTTCGTCATTTCTTCAGCATCGCATCCCGCTTCGCCTTGAATTCAGTGCCCGGCTTCCACTCCGGAAACTTGTCCCCGTTCGCGGTCTGGTAACCCACTTCCAAGAGCAGCCGCAAGTCTTCCACCGCTCCTGACAAATCCCATTCCGGATTCACCTCATCCGATGGCTGGTGGTAATGCTTCGCCACGTATTCGTCCTTCTTCTCCTGCCCAAATCCCGGCGGCTTGCCGATCACATCCCGGCCCGCACCGGTGTAGAGCGACGGCAATCCGACCTTCGAAAACTCGAAATTATCGGCGCGATAGAATGTTCCTTTCTCGGGCTGGCTGTTCGGATTCATCATTCGACCCTGCTTTGTGGTCGCGGCGGCCAGCATGTTGTCGAGATCGGAATTGCCGAAGCTGATGTCCTCGATGTCGCGCGTTTTTCCCCAGAGACTGAGCCCATCCATGTTGATGTCCGCCAAAGTTTTCTCCATCGGATAGAGCGGATGCTCGGCGTAGAACTTCGCGCCGAGCAAGCCCGCTTCCTCGGCCGTCGTGGCGATAAAAAGAACGGACCGTTTCGGTGCCGGTTTCATTTTCGTGTAGGCCGTCGCCAACTCGAGTAATCCGCCAACGCCGGAAGCGTTGTCGGCTGCGCCGTTGAAAATCTTGTCGCCGGGGAGGTCGTCATGTTTGCCGAGATGGTCCCAGTGCGCCGAATAGAGGACCCACTCGTCTTTCAATTTCGGATCGCTGCCTTCAAGTTTGCCGACCACGTTGCGCGACTTGAAGGGCCGCACCGTTTGCTTGAGGTCGAAACTCGCTTTCGCGTTCAGCGCGACCGGGCGGAAATCCTTCGTGATCGCCGCCTTCTTCAGCGCGTCGAAATCCTGGCCGCAATCAGCCAGTAATTTTTTGGCGACATCAAGCGTGATCCACGACCGGATTTGGACCGCACCGGCATTCTTATCGGCCGCGTCGATTTCGAAGTTCTCCTTGGCCCAGCTCGACATGACGACGGAGTAGGGATAGGCCGCCGGCACGGTTTCATGAATGATCACCGCCGCCGCCGCGCCTTTTTGGGCCGCGATCTCGTATTTGTAGGTCCAGCGACCGTAGTAAGTCATCGCGCTTCCCTTAAACATCTTCGGATCCAATTTCGTCGGATCGGCTGGATCGGGAATCGCGGGATCGTTGATCAACATCAGGATCGTCTTCCCGCGAACATCGACCTCCTTGTAATCGTCCCAGCCAAATTCTGGCGCGACGACTCCGTAACCGACGAAGACGATGTCGGTATTTTCCGCTTTGATTTCCGATTGGAGCCGCGCCGACGATGCGACGTATTCTTCCGGGAATTTGAGATCGGTCTTCTTGTCGCCGACGGCGAACGACGCAGTGGGCGTGGTCGTTATTCCGGCGAGCGGAACTTCCTGCGTGTAGGTGCCATTCGGGTTGCCCGGCTTCAAGCCCAGCGCTTTGAATTGGTCGGAGATGTATTTGACCGAGAGCTCTTCGCCTTTCGAACCGGGGGCGCGTCCTTCGAATTCATCTGACGCCAGAACCTTGATGTGCTTGAGAAGATCGGCGGCGGTCATGGCGTCCGCAGCTTCTTTTGGGACGCTCGGTGCGTCGGCGGCGAAGGCGAACGTGGCGAGATTGACGGCAATGAGAACGGCGATGTGTGGTTTCATGGCTTGCTAGCAATAGAATCGCGCCAGGACGTTCGTCCACGCTTGCTTCTGTAATCGTCCCGGCTTGTTTTGCGACGCCGCTCACGGCAAGATCGTCCTGCTGATGAATCCATTCCTGGAAAAATTTCTGCTCGCGTTCATCCCGCTTTTTGTCGCGATCGATCCCATCGGGCTCGTCGCGATTTATCTCGGGCTCGGCGGACACGTCGACGAGAAGCGCCGGCGACTCGAAGGGACACTTGGATTGATCACCAGCCTCGCGGTCTCGGTCGGGTTCATTTTCCTCGGAAAAATAATTTTCCGCGCTCTCGGCATCACGGTTTCGGATTTCCAAATCGCGGGCGGCCTGATTCTGCTCGGCATCGCCGTCCGGGAGCTGCTCGATCTCGGCGAACGCGGCAAGTACGCCGGTGAATCGTTCGGGGTCGTCCCGCTCGGCATGCCACTAATCGCCGGTCCAGCGTTGCTGACTGCGCTTCTGTTGCTCGTCGATACGGTCGGGATTCTGTTCACCGTCCTGGCGTTGCTCGTGAACCTGTTGCTGGTGGGGCTCGGATTTCGTTATGCGAGTCATTTCACCCGGTGGATGGGCAAACAGGGAATGCGGGGCATCTCGAAACTGATTTCGCTGCTTCTGGCCGCGATTGCCGTCAGCCTGATTCGACGCGGATGGCACACGTCCTGAGCTTTCTTCGCGGCAAGGCCGCGCTTCTCGGCGCGCTCGCTATTCTCGCTGTCTACGCCTTGGAAGCGCACGCGCGAAACCGCGTGCAATCCTCGCCCGCCACGCTCGGCGATCAAAGCGCCTACCTCGCCTATGCGCGCGACCTTTACGAAAGCAATTACACCGTTACCGCGGATCGGAACCGGATGCCGGTCTATCCGTTCCTGCTCTCGCTCATTTATCGGCCCGGAATGAACGAAGCGGAGTTTCTTCTTCGCGCTCAGACGTTCACGGTCTATCTCTCCATCGTCTCGCTGGCGCTTTTGTTCTTAATCCTCCGCCGATTTTTTCCGCCGCTGCCCGCACTCGGTTTGCTCGCGGCGACGGCCTTCGGTGTCTTCATCTATCGGGCCGGGAAAGCCCAGGTGGAACTGCTTTTCTATTTCGTCAGCTTTTGCGCGTTCGTCCTGCTCCTGCAATTATTCGTTAGGCCGCGCTGGTGGCTCGCTGTCTTGGCGGGCGCGACGACCGGGTTGGCCCACCTGACCAAAGCGTCGGTCCTGCCGGCCCTCGGCATCTGGACGGTTGTATTCGGTACTGGAATAATCTGGAACCGTTCCCCGGATCGCTGGCGTCGCCTCTTCGTGCTCGGGATCGTTCTGGCCTCGTTTCTGATGGTCGTTTTTCCCTACATCCAAACCAGCAAACGGATTTACGACTCCTATTTTTACAATGTGAATTCGACCTTCGTGATGTGGTGCGATTCATCTACTGAAGGCTACGAATTCCTGAAAGCGCACGGCGACAAGGATCAATGGCGCCAAGTTCCGCCCGACGAGCGTCCGTCGGCCCGCAAATACTGGCGGGAACACACCGTCGCTCAGATCGCGCATCGCATGTGCAAGGGTTCGCTCGGTTTGATCACGACCCATGTGCGCGCGATCGGCTACTACAAGTTTGTTATCGCGCTGTTAGTGGCCGGGTTGACGATTTGTTTGCGGCAATGGCACGCGACGCGCGACGTCTTCGCGCAGAATCCGTTCGCCGCAATTTTCTCGCTGCTCTTCTTCGGCGGCTATTTCGCCCTCTACGCCTGGTACGACCAGATCACCACCGACACCCGCTTTATGCTTTCGATCTTTCTGCCGTGCCTGTTTGCCGCATCCCTATTTGTGGTGCGCGCCGGCCGGGACCGTTTTTTCTCCCTGGGGGAATGGCAGTTTTCCTTTGAGCAAATTTTCGGCGCCCTCTTCCTCGCCCTCGCGATGATCGATGTGGTTTATAACGCGGCCAGTCTGGTGCGTTGAGATTTCAGAACTGCCCGGTCTGCAGCATCACCAAGGTACATCCTTCCACGACTTCGATTCCGGCTTCCTCCGCCCTCTCCGCCAGCGCAAAATTCTCCGCGCCCGGGTTCATGATAATTCGGCGCGGCTTTGCCTGAATGATCTCGTCAATGAGCGGATTCGAGCGCGCTTCGCCGAGGTACATCGTGACGGTGTCGATGGGTTTCGGTGCGTCGGCGAGTTTCGGGTAACATTTTTCGTCGAGGATTTCGTCGAAGGCTGGATTGATTGGGACTGGCCGATGACCGTAATCGCGCAGCATCCGAAACGCTTTGTATGCGTAACGGTCCGGCTTCGGTGACGCGCCGAGGATGGCGACGGTTTCGCGTGCGTTCATATCCGATTTGAAAGCTAGATCAGGCGACGATTGCTGTCATGTCCTGCTCTTGCTCATGATCCTGATCATAATCCTGGTCGGACGCGTGCCCGAAAGATCAGGAGCAGGATCATGATCAGGAGCATGAGGGGAAGACGGCCCAACATTGACACGCAGCCCCCCCTTGTTACTATCCTCGCTCTTATGCGATTCCCGCTGGCGCTTACCTCCAAGATCGCCTCCTACATCATCACCAACAAGCTGCGTCGCACCCCGAAGTTCGCGACCGTTTTGCAGCTCGAGCCGTTGCATACGTGCAACTTAACCTGCACGGGCTGTGGCCGGATTCGGGAATACTCGACCTCGCTCAAGGACATTTTGCCGCTGGAGGATTGCCTCGGCGCGGCGCAGGAGTGCAAAGCGCCCATGGTTTCCATCTGCGGCGGCGAGCCCCTCATCTATCCACAAATCGAAGCGCTCGTGAACGGGTTGCTGGAGCAGAAGCGGATCGTTTACGTCTGCACCAACGCGATGTTCATGCGCAAAAAGATGCGCGAATGGATGGCGGGCGAATTAGCGAAATCGAAAAACGGCAGTCGCGCCGGCTTGGAGGCGAAGCTGAAGGAATTGGTGGCTAAAGGTTTGGTGTCGGAGAAAGACGCGGAAGTCGTTCGGCAAGGTCCGAAAGATCCGGCGAAACCGACGATTGCGCCGAGCCGCTGGATGTACTGGAACGTGCACCTCGATGGTCTGGAGCGGACGCACGATCTGATCGTGGAACGCGAAGGGGTTTTCAAAGAATGTATTCTCGCGATCCGGATGGCGAAGATTCTCGGTTACCAGGTCGCGACGAACACGACGGTCTACAAAGAGACCGACATGGAAGAGCTGGAACAGCTTTTCGATTTCCTTTCCGATCTTGGGGTCG
>DATBCW010000008.1:0-39698 GCA_036270255.1 Chthoniobacterales bacterium | reverse complement strand
ACGCCGGTCCACGCCAGCAGTTTGAAATCGCCGCGGCCCCGCGGAATTAAGGGCACGCGGCCGACCGAAATCGCGAGCAGAACGATGACCGCGATTACGAACCGGATGGCAACGAAAGAGATCGGCGGAAGATCACGGAGGCCGAATTTGATCGCGAGCCAGGTCGAGCTCCAGATGAGGCAGAGCGCAACGAACGCCGCGATCGCCGCGAGTCTAGTGCGCTGTTCCGGCATCGCGTATCACCGCATCAGGTCATTACCTGTGCAACTGCTTTCGCCCGCGCGATGTCATCCCGAGGCTGGCGCAGCGCGCCGAGGGACCTCGCAGTCGCAGAAAAGTGCATCGCATCGCGCTGCGCAAGTTCACGCACGAGTGATGTCGATCATGCGCAAGCTGTTTTGGGTAATCGCTGGGCTGCGCGAGGTCCCTCGGCGTGCTGCGCCAGCCTCGGGATGACATTCAATCCCGCGCCAACGCCTGGATCGCATCCGCGAGTGTCTCAAACGTCATGAGCCGCACGTTCGGACCGTAATGAAACGGCGAGAGAATATTCAGTCCAATATCGCGACGCGGATCGGGGATCACCCGAACTACCGCGCTCACTTCCTTCGCCGCGAAAGCGTCCATGATCTCAGCGACGAACGGCGCGGCGGCGCTTGCCATCGATTCGAGCCAGCGGAAATCGGCGAGCGCGACGAAGCCGGGTGCCATCTCCTGCAATTTTTCCCGAACGCGCCCGACCGTTTCCTGGGCTTCCTCGACGGTGACCGTCCCAGCGACGCTGAGGACAAGCAGCTGCCTGGTCGTGTCGGCCTCGACGACGAACATCAGCTCAGCGAGCCCAGATCGATGACGAAGCGATACTTCACGTCGCTTTTCAACATGCGTTCGTAAGCTTCGTTGATCTGGCTTATTTGAATTTTCTCGATATCACAAACGATGTTTCGCTCGGCGCAATAGTCGAGCATCTCCTGGGTCTCGGCGATGCCGCCGATCAGTGAGCCGGCCAGCCGGCGACGACGGTGGATGAGACTGAACGCGTCGACCGCGAGCGGATCCGGCGACGCGCCGACGAGGACGAGCGCGCCATCGCGCTTCAGCAAGGAGAGGTACGCATCCAGGTCGTGCGGCGCGGACACGGTATCGAGGATGAAATCGAAACTTTTCTCGTGCTTGTCCATCTCATCTTCATTTTTCGAGAGGATCACTTCATCTGCGCCGAGCCTTTTCGCATCGGCTCTTTTATTCGGTGAAGTGGTGAAGAGCGCGACCTGGGCCCCGAAAGCGTGCGCGAACTTTACTCCCATGTGTCCGAGGCCTCCGAGCCCAACGACGCCGACCTTGTGACCTTCGCCGATCTTCCAGTGGCGGAGCGGCGAATAAGTCGTGATCCCGGCGCAAAGCAGCGGCGCGGTCGCGGCGAGATCAAGCTTGTCCGAAATTCGGAGCACGAAATCCTGGTCGACGACGATGCTTTTCGAATAGCCGCCGTAAGTGGTGCCGCCGGTGTGCTTGTCGTCGCTGTTGTAGGTGAAGACCGGGCCGTTGTCGCAGAACTGCTCGAGATCGTCGCGGCAGTTGTCGCAAGTCCGGCAGGAATCAACCATGCAACCGACCGCGGCGAGGTCACCCTCGCGGAAATTTTTCACATCGCGTCCGGCTTTCACGACGCGGCCGACGATTTCGTGGCCGGGGACGCAGGGATATTTCGTACCGCCCCATTCGCCGCGGGCGGTGTGGATGTCGGAATGGCAAACGCCGCAAAAGAGGATGTCGATCTGGACACCAGTTGGGCCGGGATCGCGCCGATCGAAAGAGTAGGGAGCGAGAGGCGAAGTCTTGGAGTGGGCAGCGTAGCCTTTGGTCGAATACATATTAGATAATCGCGGCGGACATTAACTAGGACGGCTTTCGCTGCCGCGCCAAGCGATTAGATATTGCCATGGCTCGTCTCTCCGTTCTCGATCTTTCGCCGATCATCGAAGGCGGTGATGCGGCGCTGGCGTTTCGCAACACGGTCGATCTCGCGCAGCATGCGGAGCGGTGGGGTTATCATCGTTACTGGGTCGCCGAGCATCACAACCTGCCGGGAATCGCCAGCGCGGCGACTTCCGTCGTGATCGGCCACGTCGCTGAAAAGACGAAAACGATCCGCGTCTGCGCCGGCGGGATCATGTTGCCGAATCATGCGCCGCTGCTGATCGCGGAACAATTCGGCACGCTCGAATCACTTTTCCCTGGCCGGATTGATCTGGGACTCGGCCGCGCGCCCGGAAGCGATCAACGAACGGCGCGCGCGTTGCGCCGCAATCTCGGCAGCAGCGGCGACACGTTTCCGCAGGACGTGCTCGAGCTGCAATCATATTTCGCCGGTGCGGACACGCGTGTTCAAGCTGTTCCAGGTGCCGGACTGGATGTTCCCCTGTATTTGCTCGGCTCGAGCGATTTCAGTGCGCGGCTCGCCGCCGAGTTAGGGCTGCCGTTCGCTTTCGCTTCCCACTTCGCGCCCGATTATTTGGAAGTTGCGCTCCATCTTTATCGACGCGATTTCAAACCGTCGCCCCAGCTCGACAAACCGTACGTGATCATCGGCTCCGGCGTTTTCGCGGCCGATTCCGACGCGGAAGCGCGGCGCCTTTTCACTTCCGCACAATTGCAATTCCTGACCATGGTCCGCGGCCGTCCCGGGAAACTGCCTCCGCCGGTCGATTCCATCGACGATCATTGCACACCGGCGGAACGGGCCGCGATCGATCAACGGACACGCTGTTCCGCGGTCGGATCGCCGGAGACGGTTCGGCGGCGCTTCGAAGAATTACTCGCTCAAACTCACGCCGACGAGATCATCGCGACGGGGCAGATTTATGATCACGCGTCGCGGTTACGCTCGTTCGAGATCGCGGCCGAAGTCTTTCCGGCGACCCAATAGGACCGATAGGACCGATGGGACCTATTCGGCTTTCGTCGTGATGACCAGCTTGTCGCCCTGGAGCGCAATGCTTTTGACGTGACTCCAGAATTCGCTTTGACGGGTGTTCTTTCGGATCTCTTTCCGGAACTCGTCGTTCATCGCCTCGTCGAAGGAAGAATTAAAGCGGGAGAGGAGGGCGTCGGGAAAGCGGCTGCCGTTCGCTTCCGCCGAAATAATCTCGAGCTGAAATTCGTTCGCCGCGTAGGTCATGCTGAAGCGAACCGTGCCGTTGAACCAGCGGCCCTTGAATCCCGGCCACGGCATCCGGTCGAGCGGCGCACTCAAGGCGACGGTCATCGTGGAATCCGCAATATCGATTCGGCTTCGCCCGCGGAGAAAATCCCAATCGCTATTGCTCTGAATCAAGTAATTCAATTCCGGGCCGGTGAATTCGACAGTTGTTTCCTGGTTGCGCGCGATCGCCTCATCCAGGCGCGTCCGCGAATCTTCGGCGGCGGCGCTTTGCGCAGGCGTGGGCTTTTCGACCTGCACGGCCGCGGGCTCGCCCGAGGTGAGATTCTTGAAAGTCTTCTTGTAGAATAACCAGCCGCCTACTCCGACGACGGCGAGGAAGAGAAATCCAAGGATGAGAACGGTGAGGCAACCCTTGGCGAAACATCCCATGCCGGAACGCGGCGGCGGGTAATAGGCAGGGGCCGGCTGGATCGGCGGGACCGCGGGCGGTGGCGGAGGAGGTTGACCATTCATGCGAACCCAGAATTAGTGAGTTGCGCGGCGACCTTCAAGCTTCTAAAGATTAAGCAACAAAAAGCGTGATTCCACGGTTGCTCCGCCATGGCGTCCCGTTTCGCGGCGATAGGTTTCGTCGTGGTTTGGATTCACTGTCTATGAAAAGAATAGTCGTTCTCATTGCCGGCTCCTTCGTCGTGGCCGGCCTTTATGCACAAGACCCAAAACCGATCACGGCCAAAGAAACCGTCGATACGCTGGTCGCGAAAAACACCGAAGCCAAAGGCGGCGCCCAGGCGCTGGCCGCGGTGACGTCGTTGCGGCTTCAGGGAAAAATGTTGGTGAACAATGGCCGGATGGAGCTCGGCTACGTTCAGATCAAGAAGCGTCCGGGTGCGATTCGGGAAGAAACCACCCTGCAAGGAATGACCGAGATCGACGCGTATGACGGCGCGCAGGGTTGGAAAATTTCGCCGTTCGGCGGCCGGAAAGATCCGGAGAAAATTTCCGTCGACGAGGCGAAGGCGCTAGTGGAAGACGCCGAGATCGACGGACCGCTCATCGATTGGAAAGAGAAAGGAAGCACGGTCGAGTACCTCGGAACGGAAGACGTGGACGGGACTCTCGCGCACAAGCTCCGGGTCGTGCGCAAGAACGGCGACATCAATTACGTTTATCTCGATCCCGATCATTTCCTCGAGATCCGCATCATCACCCAGCGGCTGGAGAACGGCGCGAAGGTCGAAAACGAAACCGACCTGGGCGACTACGAAAAAATCAACGGCGTTTACTTCCCGTTCTCGGTCGAGGGCGGCCCGAAAGGTGCGACCGATAAGCAAAAGGTCATTTTCGAAAAGGCTGAGGCGAATACGCCCATCGACGAAACGATCTTCAAATTTCCCGCGACCGCTTCCAAGTAAATCCCATGCGTTTTCTTAAATACTCTCTCTTTGTTGCGACCTGTTTCGCCGCCGGTGCGTTTGCCGCGGACGAGGCGCAAGCTCCGTTTAATTCATCCACCATCTCGGGTCTCGGTGCGCGCAACATCGGCTCGGCCGCGATGAGCGGCCGCGTCGCAGCCGTTGACGCGATTCGCGAGGCGAACGGCAAACTGACGATCTTCGTCGGCTCTGCCAGCGGCGGCGTCTGGAAATCCGAAGATAGCGGGACGCGATACAAGCCCGTCTTCGACGAACAGCCCGTGCAATCGATCGGCGCGATCACGCTCGATCCGAAAGACCCGAAGAAAATCTGGGTCGGCACTGGTGAAAGCTGGACGCGGAACAGCGTCTCGATCGGCAACGGCATTTACAAATCCGTCGACGGCGGCGAGACCTGGAATTTCTCCGGGCTGCCGAACTCCGAGCGGATCGCGAAGATCGTCGTCAGTCCGGCGAACGGCGACACCGTTTACGCGGCCGTTCCCGGAAATCTGTGGAGCGATTCAACTGAGCGCGGCCTCTACAAAACGACGGACGGTGGCGCGAGTTGGAACCTGGTTTTGAAAGGCGCGAATCCTTCGACGGGCGCTTCCTGGGTCGCGATGGACCCAAACGATCCGAATGTCCTCTTCGCCTGCATGTGGGATTTCCGGCGGAAAGGCTGGACGTTTCGTTCCGGCGGCGACGGCGCCGACAAGCCATCGGGCAGCGGGCTCTTTCGTTCCGCGGATGGCGGCGCGACCTGGACAGAGGTCACTCCAGAAGCGAACAAAGGTTTCCCGAAGAAACCGTACGGCCGGCTCGCGGTGGCGATCGCGCCGTCGAATCCGAAGCGGGTTTATTGCTTCGTCGAATCGACTGACAGCGCGCTCTTCGTTTCCGATGACGGCGGCGCGACCTGGGACAAACGAGACAAAAGCAGTTGGATGGTCTGGCGACCGTTTTATTTCGCGCAGCTGATCGTCGACCCGAAGAATCCGGACCGCGTTTTCAAAACGGACGGGCCGCTGATTCTGAGTGAGGACGCGGGCAAAAGTTTTGCCGTGGTGGGCGGATTCCAGGGCGCGCACGGCGATCTTCACGCGATCTGGATCGATCCTACGAACACGCAGACCGTCATCTCGGGTGACGACGGCGGCGTTTACTATTCCTACAACAGCGGCGCGAGATGGTGGAAGGCGGAGAACCTGCCGATCTCGCAGTTCTATCACGTGAGTCTGGACGACGCCGATCCCTACCGGGTTTATGGCGGATTGCAGGACAACAGTTGCTGGGTGGGTCAGTCGCAATTCCCAGGCGGCATCGCCAATTCGCAGTGGGAAAACATGTACGGCGGCGACGGTTTCTTCACGTTCGCCGACCCGAGCGATCCTGATTATCTCTACGCGGAGGCGCAAGGCGGGTTCGTCGGGCGCGTAAACCGTTACACGCACCAGCGGCGCGACATTCAGCCGAAGGCGAACTACAAGGAAAAGCTGCGCTGGAATTGGAACACGCCGATCGCGCTTTCGCCGAACGAGAAGGGCACGATCTACATCGGCGCGCAGTTTCTTTTCCGCTCGCGCGATCACGGCCAGACCTGGGACCGAATCTCCCCGGACTTGAGCACGAACGACCCGGAGAAGCAGAAGCAGGAACAATCCGGTGGCGTCACGATCGACAATTCCGCCGCGGAAATGCACACGACGATTTATTCGATCAGCGAATCGCCGAAGGACAAGAACGTCATTTGGGTCGGGACCGATGACGGCAACGTCCAGGTGACGCGCGATGGCGCGAAGAACTGGACGAACGTCGTCGCCAACGTGCCGAATCTACCGAAGAACTCCTGGGTGAGCTGGGTGCAGGCGAGTAATTTCGACGCGGGCACGGCTTACGCCGCGTTCGATCGGCACACGTTCGGGGACATGGCGCCGTATGTCTTTTGCACGAAGGATTTCGGCAAGACGTGGACACCACTAATCACTCCACAGGAATCGAAAGGCGTCCGCGGTTATGCCCACGTCGTGAAAGACGACCTGGTGAACAAGGATCTACTTTTTGTCGGGACTGAGTTCGGACTTTTCGTTTCGATCGATGGCGGAAAGAACTGGGCGCAATTTAAGGGCAGCCGGTTCCCGGCGGTCGCGGTGCGCGATCTCGCCGTGCATCCACGCGATCACGACCTGGTCCTCGCGACCCATGGCCGCGGCATCTGGGTGATCGACGACATCACTCCGTGGCGCGCGCTTACCCCGGCAATTTTGAACCAGGAAGCGACTTTTGTTTCCGCCCGGCCAGTGCAGCAGCGGATCGATGCGAACGGCGGCTGGGCCAGCGGCTCCGCGACCTTCATCGGCGACAATCCGCCGGCGGCCGCAGTGATTACTTACTATCAGAAATCGCGGCATCTTTTTGGGAAACTGAAACTGGAAGTGCTCGATTCGACTGGACGCGTGGTCGACACGTTGCCGGCGAGTAAACGGCCGGGATTAAACCGCGTCATCTGGAGCATGCGCGAGAAACCGCCGCGGGTGCCGCCGGCTGTGCAGCTCGCGAATTCAGGCCTGCAAGGGCCGCGGCTCTTGCCTGGGACTTACACCGTCCGGATGACAAAGGCCGGCAAAGTTTCCGAGACGAAGCTGACGGTCGGGTTGGATCGCCGAGTAAAATTCAATGAAGCGGATCGCAAGGCGCAATTCGATGCAGCGATGAAAGTGCACGCTCTCTTCGGCGACGAAAGCGCGCTCATGGATCGAATCCTGTTTTTGCGCGGCGCCCTGGCGAAGAGCAAGAACGCGCTGCCCGAAAACGATGAAAGCCGGAAACTCCTGACCGACTTCGACGGCAAAGTCGACGCGGTCCGCAAACAGATCGTGGCTACGACTGAGGGCGGCGCCATCACCGGGGAAGAACGGCTCCGCGAACACACCGATCAACTTTACGGGGCGATCCTCGCCTATGAAGGCAAACCGGGCGATTATCAGATCGCGCGGATCGACGCGTTGCGGAAAGAACTGGGCGATGTCACCCGCGATTTCGACAACGTCCTCATAAAAGATTTGCCGGCGTTGAACGACGCCTTAAAGGCAAAAGGCAAGGAACCGATCCCAGCGCCGCCAGCAAAGGTAGCCGTCAACGACCAGTCGTTAGGCGGCGGCACGATGTCGCAGGCGGTTTACGAGCGAGATTAGCGAGGACGCCCGAATCATATTCGTTGTCGCCCGCAGGGCGACGGCTACAGAAGAGGCGCTCGTTCTTCTGTAGCCGCTTCGCTGTGCGAAGCGTCAGTGCAGCATCACTACTCGTTGGGGATATACCGGCGCCACTCGTCCGTTTCCGCCGCGGCTTTGATTACAGCATTACGCCTGACGAGAAGCCGCTCCATGTAGCGCTTCAGAAAAAGGCGGTCAGCCACGCGGCCGAGGAAACCCAACGGAGACTCATAGTCGAACACGTCCCGCATCACAGTAGTATCTCCCTCCTGCGAAAAGAAGTGATCGTGATCGAACCGGCGAAAGGCGCCGCGTACGAGAGAGTCTCGGAAGTGAATCGGCCGCTCGAAAGCCGTAATGCGACTCGTTAGGTTCTGCCAAATGCCAAAGTGCCGAGCCCGCCACGTCACTTCCTCTCCGAGCCCCATCAACCCGTTAGTAACGCCCGCGATCGCGCGTTCGCCCGTCTGAGCTGTGGACGCAGCGTGAAGCTCGACGCTGCGCGAAAGATCGAATACGCGTTGAATCGGCGCGTGAATCCGAGTCGTAATGTCAATCACCGGCATGGCACAAATCCCAACGTCACCGGGTGGCCCGAGAGTCGGCTAACGGCCAAACGTTGTGGCCGTTTTCGCGCCGAATGAATCGGATTGGCGCTTAACCACCTGGAGGCGGAGGGACGACCACGATCTTTTTGTTGGGCAGGGTGAACATCCAATTGCCGTCGGCGGTGACGCCGATGAATTTGGCGCGAGTGCGGCCGCGCGGAAGCTGAGGCAGTTGAGGCGCCTGACTTGGAGTCACTTCTTCGTCGCCATCAGCGGAGGTGGCGCGTGCCATCGTTTCTTCTTCCGGCGCGAGCTTCGGTTTTTTCGCGCGTTCCTTCTTCGTCGTCGTGCTGGCCGGGACTTTGTTTTCGGGCGCGGGCGCTACCTCTTCCGGGCCTTCGGCCGGTGCCGCAGGTTCGGCGCGGCGAACTTCGGGTGTAACCGAGCGAGCGTTCGCGACTTCCGTTATCGGTTTCTCTTCGCGAACTTTCTTGCGGTTTGTTTCTTTCGGCGCCGGCTCGTCAGATTTTTCCTCTACAACTCTTGGTTCATTCGCCGCGATCTTCGGAGATTCTGAGCGCACGGCTGGTTCCTTCCGTTCCGGCTCAGAAGACTTTTCTTCCACGACCTTCGGTTCGTTCGCCACGACCTTTGGCGATTCAGCACGGACGGTGGTTTTTTTTGGCGCGGGCTCGTTAGACTGTTCCTCAACAACTTTCGATTCGTTCGCCGCGACCTTTGGCGGCTCGGAGCGCACGGCGGGTTCCTTTGCTTCCGGCGCGACAGGTTTTTCTTCAGGAACCTTTGTCTCGTTACCGGCAACTTTCGGCGCCTCCGCCGGCGCAGGCGCGACGGTCGATGCCGGTTGTGAATTGTTTTCTGCAACTACGGGCGCCTTTTCCGGAGCGGGCGGCGGCTGGTTTTCGTCGGTCGTACTTGGCGCGGCGGTTTGTTGCGGTGGTTGAGGTGCGGGTGCGACAGTCGGAGCGCTCGCGACCGCCGGCGCTGAGGCATTCGTTTCCGGGACACCAATCGGAACGCCGATGGACGCTTCCCCTTCGCGAACGCGCTGATGGCGGAGATAGCTCGCGAGCAAAACCGAAGTCAGCGCCACGAACGCAACGATAATGGCCGCGAGCGCCACCATCCTTGGCGAGACGCGCCGGCGACTCGGCAGCGCCACCACGTTCGATCGCGACGCAAACGGAACACCGAAGCGGCGCGCCATTGATTCGCGCCGATCCACCTGCGCGACGCAATCCTGGATCTGCCGGTAAAACGCGAGCGGATCCTGCGGACGCGCTGCGGGATCTACCGACAACATCTGGGCGAGCAATCGCTTCACCCGCTTCGACATGCCCGTCAGCTTGTCGATCGCGAGGCCGATCGTCGTCGGCTGCATCGAGAGCGGACCTTTGGGCGCGATCAACGGCGGCGCACCCGTGAGCAGGAACCACATCGTTGCGCCGAGCGAATAAATCTCTGAGCGGAAGTCGACCGTGCCGCCCTGAAGTTGTTCCGGACTCGCGTAATGGCTCGACTTGTCGAACGCCGCTA
The DNA here is from genome assembly GCA_036270255.1 of Chthoniobacterales bacterium. Lineage (GTDB taxonomy): Bacteria > Verrucomicrobiota > Verrucomicrobiia > Chthoniobacterales > UBA10450 > AV80. The sequence goes on along the minus strand of DATBCW010000008.1, from coordinate 29,797 downwards.
CCGACATGTCACCATTCACGAAAGTCGGGGCGACGCCGATGAAGTGCAGCACCTTGACCAGCGGCCAGTCGCCTTCCGGGGTCTGCCCGGGAACAAGAATCAGGTTCGCGGGGTTGATCGCGTGATGAGAAATTTTGTGGAACGAAGCGGCGCCCATCGCGCCGATGACCTGAAGAGCGATCCGCAAAACCGCGCCGGTCGGCATGGGCCCGTGCTCGTGCACCCATTCCTCGGCGCTCGCGCCGTCGAAATGCTCGGTGACGTAGACCAGCTGGTCGTTTTCGATGCCGAAATCGTAGAGGGCGGGAATGTTGATGTGATTGATCTGCTTCGCTGCATTCGCCTCGGCCTCAAGTTTGGTGCGAACGGAAGGCTTAAACGCTCCCGCGGGAATTACTTCCACCGTCACAATGCGGCCCGAATCCATCTCTTCGCCGCGATAAATCCGCGCGGTGGCGAGCTGTTCGGTTGCCGTGACCGCAACGGTCGATGGCTCAGCCGCCGCAAGTGCAACTTCGTCTGGAGTGACGCGATATTTACCTAAGAAAATTTTGTGTTCCATGGGCTGCCCTTTCCTGCGTTGTCGGGCCGGCTGTCCAGCAACCACCGGCCCTTCCTATTGAATTCGAATTGGGACCGCGCCGTGAGCGTCAGGGGGCGGCTGATTTCATTATTTTTTCGGAAAATCAAGCTGTTGCGTTCGGGGCGCTATTTTTCTAAACTCGCCGGCGCGAGAAGGGTTAAACTTGAATGCGTTTTGACCGCCCCAACAGAATAGAAGCAGTGTTGCCGCTGCTCGGAGCAGTGTCTCTGCTGGCCATGCTCAGCTCGGCCAGGTCCGCCGATTATTACGTCGAGCCGAGCGACGCGAATGCTTTCCCCACCGTCCAGGCGGCGGTGGACGCCGTCTCCGGCCAAAGCGAATTGAATCGGGCGAACATTTTTATCGCACCGGGGACTTACCACGAGATCGTCACCGTGGACAAACCGTACGTAAGTTTCATCGGCACCGGCTCTTCGTCGGACCAGACGACGATCAGTTTCTCGCGCGCTTATGTTGCCGGCGGTTTTGACTCTGGCGAGATCGTCCGGATTCAGGACACAGCAGTGGCGTTCATGGCGCGCAACCTGACGTTCGAGAATTCGCTCCCCGACAAAAATATCTCGCCGGGGCTGGCGGTGCGATCCAGCGCCGACCGCGTCATTTTCGATAACGTCCGGGTGCTCGGCTATCAGGACACGCTCTTGGTGGATGGCTGGTCGCGCCAATATTTTCGCGACAGTTTCGTCACGGGCGATAGCGATTTTATTTTCGGCGACGCCACCGTCGTGTTCGACCATTGCACGATCGAAAGTACGGACGCCGGCTGGGTCACCGCCGCTGACACAAACCGAGCGACGGCAAACGGATTCGTTTTTCTTGATTGCTCGCTCGTGCCTGGCCACGATCGCAATCTCGTCGGCGGCGACAACACCTTTGGGCGATCTCCGGTCTACCTTGGCCGGCCCTGGCTTTGGTGGGAACCGGAGACGATGTCGAGCGTCATTTTCATTCGCACGAAGATGGGCCCTCACATTATTTCTGCCGGGTGGGATCCCTGGAACGATCCCGGAGTGCCAGGCGCGAATTCCAATGCCGATCGCGATCCGCTGACACGCTTTTCAGAGTTCGGAAGCATGGATTTGAGCGGCAATCTTCTCGCGGACAATAACGGCGACGGCACACCGAACGGCCGAGTCCCGTGGACCGATCCAATGACGGAAGACCAGGCGGCGAATTACACGCTCGAGCACATCTTTGGGCCCGTCTCTTTTTGGGATTCAACCACCCAGCCGCAGGCGAGCGGGACCGTTTACGAAAGCCAGGGGGACCCGTGGAATCCGATCGCGCAGCTGGCGTTGCTGCCCACTCAGGCCGGCGCGCCGTCGCAAGCACTCAACGTCTCGACCCGGCTCGGAGTTGAGACTGGCGATAACGTGCTTATCGCCGGGTTCATCATTACGGGCGCAACCTCAAAGCAGCTGTTGCTCCGAGCGATGGGACCTTCTCTTACAACTGCGGATGTCGACGATCCGCTCGCTGACCCTGTGCTGGAATTGCTGGATTCGACGGGAACCCGGATCGCTTTTAACAACAGCTGGAGATACTCCCAGGAAGCCGACATCATCGCAACCGGGATCCCGCCGACGGACGATCACGAAGCCGCGATCCTCGTCACCCTTTCACCGGGCACTTATACGGCGATCGTTCGCGGTCGACATCAGAGCACCGGCGTCGCCCTGGTGGAAGCCTACGACTTGAGCGGCTCGAATGGTTCGCAACTCAGCAATATCAGCACGCGCGGTTTCATTACGCCCGGTGGCGGGGTGATGATCGCCGGGTTTATTCTCGCCGGCGGGACCGGCGGCGCAGAAGTAATCGTGCGCGCGATCGGCCCCTCCCTCACCGCGGCCGGGATCGCGCAGCCGCTCAACGATCCCACCTTGGAGTTGCACGATGGAAACGGGGTCACGATTGCGTTTAACGACAACTGGCGAGACACCCAGCAGGCTGAGATCGAGGCGACAGGCGTTCCGCCCACGAACGATCGGGAAGCGGCGATCTTCGCCGCTCTTCCGCCGGGATCTTATACCGCAGTCATCGCCGATCGTAATGGCGCTGGCGGCATCGGGGTGGTTGAAGTGTTCTGTCTGGGCTTCTAATCTGAAGCGATGATTGCCGACATTTCTCTCACTTCGATGATTCTCTGGGGGATTTGTCTGTTGCTTGGCGTGGGGGTGGGCTGGAGCCGCTACGAAAAGAAAAAGACGCGGGACAAATTCCTCCGTGAACTGATCGCGATGGATCCGGTGCGGCGCGAAAAAATTCTAGGTCGTTTGCGCCCGGAGATGGAGATGGATTTGCGCCGGGAATTGATGGAGCGCTACCGGGTCAGTTCAATCCAAAGCGGGCGCAGCTGAGCCGGTTGCGGCTTGCCACCGGTTCGCGCTTTCGCTCATAATCTCCGCCCACAGGAGATACTTATGAGCACTGGAACCCGAATTCTTCTCGCCGGCCTGCTTGGGGCTGTGGCGATGTTTGCCTGGACTGCCATCGCGCACATGGCGCTGCCGCTCGGCGAAGCTGGCATCCAAAACACCAAGGATGACGAAGCGCTGCTCTCCGAGCTCAAGTCGACCGTGAAAAATAAGGACGGCTTTTACATGTATCCCGACATGGGCCTCGCGCCCGGCGCAACCCACGCCCAACAAAGCGCGGCGATGGAAAAGTACACGGAGAAGCTGGAAAAGAATCCACACGGCCTCTTCATCTTTCATCCCGCCGGCTCGCATCCGATGAACATGGGAAAATTTCTCACGATCGAATTCATCACCGAGCTTTGTGAAGCGTTTATCGTTGTCTGGTTGCTCGCCCAAACCCGCATTGTCAGCTTTGGCGGCCGAGTCGGCTTCGTAACGGCAGCCGGAATCCTGGCCGCGATCACGACGAATGTTTCGTATTGGAACTGGTACGGCTTCCCGGGGAACTACACCGCGTCCTACATGTTTATTCAGGTCGTCGGATTTTTCTTGGTGGGGATCGTCGCCGCGCTTATGTTCCGCCGGGTAACGGCGTAGCGCGGCCCCGCGGCTCCGCAGATCCAAAACTAACCGCAGTTGTCAGGCTGACGGCCTCACGCCAGCTTGATCGCCAATTCGTTAATTCCATATGCGCCTGACTTCTCTTCTCCGCCTCTCCTTCGCAACCGTGCTCGTGCTCCTGCTCATGCTCGATCGCTCCGCTTCCGCCCAGGCGTTGCCTAATACCACCCGGCTCCTCCGGTTCCCGACGACGAACGGCGCGCAGATCGTCTTCTGCTACGCGGGCGAGCTTTACACCGTCGCCAAGGAAGGCGGCATCGCGCGCCGCCTCACCAGCGGGCCAGGCTACACTTCGTTCCCGAGATTTTCGGGCGACGGCAAACAGCTTGCGTTCACGTCGCAGTACGACGGCAACACCGAAGTTTACGTGATGCCGGGCGAGGGCGGCGAGCCGAAGCGCATCACGACGACAACCACAGTCGGGCGCGACGATGTCTCCGATCGGATGGGCCCGAACAACATCGTGATGACGTGGGAGAACACGAAGCCGCTCGTCGTTTTCCGTTCGCGGATGCGGACCTTCAATTCGTTTATCGGCGAGCTTTGCACGGCAGGGCTCGATGGCGATCTGCCCCAGCAATTGCCGGTGCCACGCGGTGGGTTCACATCGTTTTCGCCGGACGATTCGAAGATGGCTTACAACCGCGTCTTCCGGGAGTTCCGCACCTGGAAACATTATCGCGGCGGCATGGCCGATGACGTTTGGATTTTCGATTTCAAAACCGGCCAGACGACCAACCTCACGAACGATCCTTCGCAGGATATCTGTCCGATGTGGGGTCCGGATAACCGCATCTATTTCATTTCCGATCGCGACGGCCGGATGAACCTGTTCTCGACGGACCTCACCGGAAAAGACACCAAGCAGCTCACCAACTTCAAGGATTACGACATCAAGTTCCCGTCGATCGGGAAGGATGCGATCGTGTTCGAACAGGCGGGATACATCTGGCGTTACGATCTGGCCAGCGGCCAATCGGCCGTGGTGCCGATCGATATCAAGGAAGATTTTGCTGCCGGGCGCTCGGCAATGGTGGACGCGTCGAAGCACATTGAGTCGGTCACTTCTGCGCCGGACGGCCAGCGCGTCATAGCCGTGGCGCGAGGCGATCTTTTTTCCGTGCCCGGGAAAGACGGGACCCCGCGCAATTTAACGAAGACCTCAAACGCGCACGAGCGCGACGCCGTCTGGTCGCCGGATGGAAAATGGATCGCGTATAACTCTGACGCGACCGGCGAGAATGAGCTCTATGTCCGTTCGCAGGATGGCAAAGGCGAGCCGACGCAGTTAACCAGCAACGCGGACACCTACTACTACGCCGCGATCTGGTCGCCGGACAGCAAGAAGCTGTTGTGGAGCGATCGTTTGCAGCGTCTTCGCTACATCGACGTCGCGAGCAAAGCAGTCACGCAGGTCGATCAGAGCAAGGAAGCGGAAATCCGCAGCTACGATTGGTCGCCGGATAGCAACTGGATTGCGTGGTCGCGACAGGAAGAAAACGGCGGCACTCGCGTTTACCTGTTTTCGCTCGCTGACAAAAAGGAAACGCCGGTAACCGACGAATGGTATTCGGCCGACAACGCAACCTTCAGCGATGACGGCAAGTACCTAATGATGACTTCGAGCCGCGACTTTAAACCGATCTTCGATCAGACGGATTTCGGAAATGTCTATCGTGACCTGGAACGAGTCTATCTCGTCACGTTAGCGAAAGAGACCGAGAACCCGTTGGGTCCGCGAAGCGATGAAGTCGGGAAGAAGAAGGAAAAGGACAAAGAGAAATCCGACGACAAGGATAAGGCCAAGGAACCGGACAAAGACAAAGCTAAGTCAGATAAAAAGCCGGCCGAAGAGAACAAGAAAGACGACAAGGACAAGGACAAGGACAAGGACAAGGACAAGGACAAGGAGCCCGCCGGAAAGAAGCCGGTGACGGTTAAAGTGGATCTCGACGGCATCCACGATCGACTGGTGGCGCTCGATATTGTTTCGGCGAACTACACCAACCTGCGACTCGTTAACGACCGCATCTTCTATCTGCGGCGAACCGTGGCCGACGATCAGGCGGACGACGATGGTGATGGCGGCCCGGACAGCCGGCGCTGGCATCTTTGTTCCTATAGCCTCGAAGACCGCAAAGAGACCGTGCACGGGGACGTCAGTAACTACGAGATCACCCACGACGGGAAAAAGATGCTGGTAAAAGTGGGCAAGGACTACGCGATGATCGACCTGCCAAAAGACAAGCTGGAGTTGAAGGACGAAAAGGCAGGGAAAGATTACAAGCTCAAGCTGGCGGGGTTAGACATGAAACTCGATCGCCACGCGGAGTGGACCCAGATCTACAACGAAGCATGGCGGCACATGCGCGATTTCTTCTACGCGCCAAACATGAACGGCGTGGATTGGAAAGCGATGCGCGACAAGTATGGCGCCCTGGTTCCGTTCGTGAACCATCGCAATGATCTCACTTATCTCCTTGGTGAGTTGATCGGCGAGCTGAACAACGGGCATGCTTATGTTGCCGGCGGCGAACGTCCCGAGACGCCGCGCATCAAGCTCGGTCTGCTCGGCGCGGAGCTATCGCGTGATCCGGCGAGCAAGGCTTATAAGATTGAAAAGATTTTACCGGGCGAGAACTGGAACAAGCACGCCCGGTCGCCGCTGACTGCGATCGGCGTGAACGTCAAGCCGGGCGATTACATCCTGGCCGTTAACGGAACTCCGGTGAGCTCGCTCGCGAATATTTACGACGCGCTTATCGGCACCGCCGACAAACAGGTAATCCTCAGGGTTAACTCCAAGCCGTCAGACGACGGCGCGCGCGACATCACGGTTGTCCCGGTTGCGGACGTGTCGCCGCTCTATTACCGCGCCTGGGTCCAGAAAAACGTGGATGAGGTTAGCAAGAAGACTAACGGCGAGGTCGGTTACATTCACATTCCCGACATGGGCCAGGAGGGCTTGAACGAATTCACGAAGCAATACTTTCCGCAGATCCGCAAGAAAGGCCTCATCGTGGACGTCCGCGGGAACGGCGGCGGATTTGTTTCACCGCTTGTGATCGATCGGTTGCGGCGCGCCCTGGTGATGGTGGAAATAGCGCGCAACGGCACACCGCAGACCAATCCGCCGGCCACGTTCCTTGGACCGATGGTCGCGCTCTGCGACGAATTCTCGGCGTCAGACGGCGACATTTTCCCGTACCGCTTCAAGAGTAACGGTCTCGGCAAACTCATCGGAAAACGGACGTGGGGTGGGGTGGTCGGCATTCGCAATCCGCTGCCGCTGACCGATGGCGGCCAGATCTTCCGGCCGGAGTTCGCGCCGTTTTCGAAGGACGGAAAAGAATGGGTGATTGAAGGTCACGGCGTGGATCCCGACATCGTGGTCGATAACGATCCGTCGAAGGAATTCCACGGAGAAGACCAGCAGCTCGACCGCGCGATTGAGGAAATCCAAAAGGACATGAAGACGAAGGGATATTCCTTGCCACCCGGTCCGCCGCCCTATCCGAACCGGAATCCGACGCCGCCGGCGAAATAAATTTATAACTCGCGCGTCATCGCGATGGCGCCGTCGATATTTTCCCAGCCGTTGCGCAACCAGAATTGCTGGCCGCCGGGATTATCGCCCGCGACGAGAATAATTGCGCGCTTGAGTCCGACGGCGCGCAATCCTTCAACGCAAGCTTCGAGCAAAAGCTTGCCGATTTTTTGCCGGCGATTCGTTTCCGCCACGGCGAGATGATAAATCCATCCGCGCCGGCCATCGTGACCGCAAAGGGCCGCGCCAACGATCTTACCTTCAACTTCGGCCACGCGGCTTAGTCCCGGATTGCGCTGGAGATATTCGGCCATCTCTTCACGCGAATCGCCTTCGCAAATTTCTATGCCTTCCACGCTCCAAAGCGCGATCGCGGCATCGTAGTCGGCCATTACGAATGCTCGCGTCGTAACGCCATCGCTCATGGTTGCTGCCCGGCCAACCCTAGACGGTCCGCATCGCCTTGTAGCGCCGCGATCACTCCGGCGATGACCTCTTCCACCGGCATTCCGAGCTCGGCAGCGCCGCGCGTGATGTCCTCACGATTCACGGCGCGGGCAAATGCCTTGTCCTTCATCTTTTTTTTCACCGAAGCGACATCGACTTCGTGAATACTTTTCGACGGCCGAACACGCGCCACCGCCATGACAAAGCCACTCAATTCATCCACCGCATAGAGCGTTCGCTCCAGCGGCGTCTCCCGTACAACGCCCGCGTAATCGGCATGGGAAAGAATCGCGCGGCCAACTTCTTCGCTCCAGCCTTGCTCGCGCAGCCAGGCCACGCCGACGAACGGATGGCCTTCGGTTGGACTCTGCTCCTGGTTCGGATGCCGCTCATAATCCATGTCGTGCAGCAGCCCGACTGCTTCCCAAAGATCGGGATCAGCCCCGCTCGCGCCCGCGAAATATTTCATCGAGTCGGCCACGGCGTAGCAATGCCGCCGCAGACTTTCCGACTGAACCCATTCGTGCAAAATCGCGAGCGCTTGTTCTTTCAGCATCGGATAACCTCGTAAGGGATTGTGCCGAAATTTGCGGCAACCGAAAGCGGCAAGTTGTTGTAACCGGTGCGCCTCGACGCCGGTCATCACTAGCGAGCGATTACGCTCATTTATGAAACGACTCACCCTTGTCTTGCTTCTCTTCTCCGTCATTGGAGCGCGCGCCGATCTCAAAACCTGGCTGCATGGTACCCCGCCGGCGCCGTCACCGGGGCCGCCCGACGCGAAAGCGGCGGCGGTTTCGTTCGCGGCCAACGTCACGCCGGACAAACAAATCCTCGATTTCATGAACGCCTTCGTCGAAGCCATGCGGATCCACGACGGCAAATCGCTCAAGCCTTTCCTTTCGGAGAGGTATGCTATCGAGGACCTGCCCGAAGATCACGATCCTGCTGACTTCTTCATGCAGGCGATGGTGATCGTGAAGGCGCCGGACGAAATCGTAATTACCGGCATCGCCAGCGAACGGGAAACGCGGATCGCAAAGATGGAATTCCGGTCGGCAGAGCGTGGAACGAAAGTGCGGACCTTCAAGTTTGACGCAAAAGGCAAATTGCTGAGCGCTGACTTCTTCACCCTGAAGCGGCAATGACCGCGGCAAGTGAAGCGGAGATCATCCGACTCGAGGAAGCGACCAAAACTTTCGGCGGGCGCGGCGGCCAATCGTTTCCGGCGTTGCGCGGCGTGTCATTGCAGGTGGCGCCCGGCGATTTCATCGCGGTCCTCGGAAAATCGGGCAGTGGCAAGTCGACCTTGCTGAATTTAATTGCGGGAATCGACCGCCCGACTTCCGGGGAAGTCCATGCGGCCGGCGCCGACCTGAACGGCTTCGGCGAAAATAGAATGGCGCTCTGGCGCGGCCGGAACGTCGGCGTTGTTTTTCAATTCTTCCAGCTGCTGCCGACATTGACAGTCGAAGAAAATATCCTCCTCGCGATGGATTTCGTCGGCAAAATTCCTGCGCGCAGTCGACGTGCTCGCGCCCGAGAGCTGCTTGCGCTGGTTGGCCTGAACGATCAGGCCGCGAAATTAGCATCGGCGCTTTCCGGCGGACAACAGCAGCGCGCGGCCATCGCCCGTGCCCTGGCGAACGATCCGCCAATTGTTCTCGCGGACGAGCCGACCGGTAACCTCGACTCCGAAACATCGGCAGCGGTCGCGGAGCTTTTCCACGATCTGATTCGCCAACGCAAAACGCTGCTAATCGTGACGCACGATGAGAAACTCGCCAGCCGCGCGCACCGCGTGATCCAATTGAAAGATGGCGTCATTTTCGCCGACCACACGAACGGTTCGGGGCCGAGATGAACACGCGGTGGCGCAAGATCGCCGGGGACTTTCGGCAGCACCGACTCCAGATTTGCCTGATTGCGGTTGTTCTGATTGCAGGAACGGCTGGCGTCATTGCAGCTCTAAATGCTCGCGCGGTTCTGGCGCGGGAAATCGACCGAAGTTACGAGCGCGCGAAGGGCGCTGACATCATGCTTTGGTTCGACAGGGTCGAACCCGGGATCGTCGAGTTGGTACGGTCGCGGCCTGAGGTTGCGGCGGTCGAGCCGCGCGCGACCGCGTTTACCCGCATCGAAGGCAAGTCCGGCGAATGGTTCCCGATGCGGCTCACGGTTCTGCGGGATTTCGCGAATCAGACTGTGAATCTCGTTCATCGAGAGAGCGGCGATTGGCCCGTGAAGTCCGGAGGAATTCTTATCGAGCAATCGGGCCTGGCGCTGCTCGATGCGCGCGAGTCGGTCCGGATCCGAACTTCGACTGGCGACGTCGCGACCATCCCAATGAACGGCTTCGTCCATGACACCGCGGTCGCGCCAAGCACACAGGACCGAATGATCTACGGTTACGTCACGCCGGACGTCGGCACCGCACTCGGACTAAAACCCGATCTGGATCAGCTTCTGGTAAAGCTCCGAGCCCGCGGCAGCATGAGCGAGGTAACCGAATTCGCCGATGATCTGAGTGCGTGGCTTAAGGCGAAAAACGTGACGCCCTTGCGGGTTGACGCCCTGAACAACACGCATCCGCACGCCATGTTGATGACGGCGATGCTGCGTGTTCTCGAAGTGCTGGCGGGAATCGCCTTCATTTGCAGCGCCACCTTGGCGGCGTGTGTGATTTCTCTTTGGATGCGGCGCGAAGTGCGCCAGGTCGGCGTCATGAAAACCCTCGGCGCGCGCTCGGGCCAAATCGCTTTTCAGTATCTTGCGCTGGTTGCTCCGCTCGTGTTCGTCGCGGTTGGGCTCGCTTTTCCAATTGGCACCATGATTGGCCGTTGGGTGGTAAAATATCATCAGGCGATGCTCAATATCGACGTTGCGGATCCGAGCGTCCCGCTCGCTCTGACTCGAAAAGAAATGGCAACCGCGCTGGCCGTGCCGTTGATCGCGATGGTCCTGCCGATCTTTCGGGCCGCACGGATGAGTCCGCGACGAGCCATTCAGGATCCCGGGATCATTGCGCCGCGCGGACCGATAGCGATTACCTCGCGTTTGATTCGGATGCCGGGAGACCGGCGATGGAGTTTCGCCTTGCGGAACACCTTTCGCCGACCCTGGCGACTTGCGCTCACGTTGATCGCGCTTTCGGCCGGCGGCGCGTTGCTGCTGACCGCGCACAACAATTACGAAAGCCTCATGCACGTCATCGACCAGGCGCTGGCAGATCGCGGGCACGACATTGAAGTGCTCCTGCAGCGGCCGGCGCCGGCAGCACAATTGGAAGCGGTCGCGCGTGCGGTGCCCGACGTGGCAATCGCGGAAGCTTTCCGCCGAGCCGCGGTGAACCTGGTCTCCGACGATTCAGGAGCGGTCGCCGTCCGCGAAGGCCGCCGGATGCTCTTGTGCGGTTATCCTGTTGGGACACAATTGTTGCGATTGCCGCTGCGCGAGGGCCGATGGCCCGCTCCAGGAAACGCGACCGAGGTCGTCATTAATCGGCAAGTCGTGGAAGCGACGCCGGGATTGCGGATCGGCAGCGAGATCACCGTCAAGTCTCGCGAACGCCTGACAAAGGTGCGCGTCACCGGAATCGTAGAAGAGATCGGATCCCCGGTGATTTATGCGGCCTTCCCGGCCTTCGAGAACATCACCGCGCTGGGAGACGCCTCGGCTATCGTACGGGTCAAGTGTCGGAACGGACGGGAGCACCTGGTGGCCGGCGCCCTGGAGCAAGCGCTCTTCGATGCGCGTCTGGTCTCCTCTCAGGTCAATACAAAGAGTGAGTTCCGTTCGTCCCTCGACGAGCATTTCGCTGTTGTCGGCGGCGTCATGAAAATGATCGCGCTCGCCTCGGCCCTCGTGGGTGCGATTACGTTGGTCGCGACGGTGAGCCTCGGAGTGCTGGAGCGCGGCCGGGAGATAGGCGTTATCCGGGCAATTGGCGCGCAACCCCGCGCGGTGGTCGCCATTTTCCTTGTTGAAGGCGGAGCAGCGGCATTCCTGAGCGCAGCCCTCTCAATCGCCGCGGGGATTTTCCTGGCGAGATTTCTCAACGGAATGGCGGAGCGCCAGCTTCTGCACGTGGCCGTTCCACTCCGGATATCGCCGACGGGGATGGCGGTGCTTTCGGGCGGAGTGATTGCAGTGATCCTCGCGGTCTGGCTCGCGGTTGCGCGGATCCTTCGCCTGTCGGTTCGGGACGCGCTCGCCTACGAATAGTCGTGCGCAACTTTAGCGGCGGCGCGGCGTTTTAAAATTCGCGAGGCAGCGCACCAACACCTTCTCGCTCGAATCCATGCTCACGTTCCTGGAAGCGATCGCCTTCATTCTTCTCGTCGCGATTTCGTTGGCCGGCTTCGCTGCAGCCCTCGCATGGACGTTCGCTGTCTGGTTCGGAAACAAAGGCTGACCGGGCTCAGCCGCCTTTGTTTTTGCTTTCGGCTTTCAACTCAGCGGCCACCTCCTGCTGCATCTGTTGCATTTTTTGCATGACCGGCCCCATCATCTGCTGCATTTCGTCGATCGTGTTTTGCATCGTTGCGGGCATCTTGTTGATGACCGCCTGACCGGCAGGCGTCTTGTAGAACGCGATCATCCCGTCAATTTCCTGCTGCGTAAAAGTTTTCTGGTAAATCCGGACGTACATCGGCTCCAGTTTTTTCCAATCCAGCAAGTCCTTCATCATGGCGAGCACTTCGCTGCGACGCTGGTCGATATTCTTTTGGACCTTGTCCGGAATTGGCTGGCCTTTGGTGGCCCGCGCGATCGTTTGTTGCATGAGGCTATCCATCTGCGCCATCACGGAGTCGACGAGCTTGTGGGCCTGGGCGACCTCGAGGAGCTGCTTGACCGATGGTTCGGTCGGCAGGCTCGCAGGCGAGGCCGACGGATTATCGGCGGCGTAGACGAGCGAGGCGCAGAGGGCGAGGATGCAAAGAATTCGCGTTAACATGGCGTTCGCTAGAATAGGTTTCCGGCCAGCGCCTTGAAAGGCAAACCGTGGACCCGTTTACTCAGTTCGAACACGAGTGCTGGCAGCGAGTGGCCCATAAGTGATCTCGGCGCGAAAGGGGCGTGCGGCCTGATTGCATTCTGCGTGCACCCTCCTATTCTTGGGCCTGCATGAACGCACTCAAACGATCCTCTGAAGCCGCAGCCATGTCCGCCGAAGCTTTGGTCGGTCTCGGAATTACGATCGCGGCACTCGGATTTCTCGGGCTGCTTCTTGGCTGGGCGCAACACATGAGATCAGTGCCGGAGAGCGCGATGCTCTGGTTTGGCGTCGGGGCGTGTTGTGTGATCCTCGGCGGAATCATCGCAGTCACCGGCCGCGCGAAAAAAGGGAGATAGCGCGACCGCAACGAGTGGGCGCGTGAGGTGTTTCTGCTGGAACGCCGTCGTGATGCTTATGAGAACAACCCTAAGAGTTTTCCTGTTGATCGGTGCGTTCCTCGTCATCGCGGGCCCAGCCTTTGCCAAACACTCCAAGAAGCCGCCGGGCGTGGTCGTGAAATGGCAGGATCTTTCGGCTCCCGTGCAGGCGACCATCCAAACGAATGCTGCCGGCGGCAAAATTAAGGAAGTCCAAAAAGGAACGGCCAACGGATTGATTTTCTATTGTGCTGAAGTGAAAGGGACCGACGGAAAATGGTCCAAGATTTACGTTAAGGAAGCGGGTGACCTGATCCGAGCGGAGCCGGACAACGCGCGGAACAAGCGAAAACACAAACCGCTTTTCGGCGATTAGAGATAACGCGTTTCGGTCCGCGCGGCTGCCAGTGGAAGAGGTTATCGACTCGACGCCTTGGAACTTCGGAGCCGGTTAGCCCGAGCCAGCGCTTTCCCCGCGGCCTGTTTGTCGCCGAAAAGCTCTTCTGCTCTCGCCAATTGATTCCAGGCTCCCGCCGACGTGGGAGCGACGACCGTAGCGCGGCGCGCATACGCCAGACTGTCCTGGCGCATTCCAAGTTTCGCCGCGCAGGCACTGGAGCCGATCCACCCTGCGTCGGCTTTCGGAGCAACTTTCGTAATCCGTTGGAAATTCAAGAGCGCTTCCCGAAAATGGTTCTGGGCCGCCTCGGAGAGCGCGAGTCCAATGTAAGCGGGCCAAAAATCCGAACGAATCGAAAGTGCCTTGTGATAAGCGGCGGAAGCCTCCGGGAATCGGCGCAGTGAGACCGCGAGGAGGCCATGATAAGCCTGCGCGCCCAGGCTCTTGGGATACTTGTTCGCCAGGCGGCGCGACGCGTCGAGGGCGATCCCAAAATTGTGGGCTTGGGCCGCGGCGAACATTTGTTTGGCGAGCGGATCGTTCCGCGCTGGATCGACGAATTTCTCTGGCGCCGGCAGTTTGCCGAGCAACCGGTCGATCGACGGGTCCGCCGCGTCGGCGACGCTGCCCGCCATACTAGCACAAAGAATCAAGGGTAAGACCAATGCTTTCATTGCGACACACATCGTCTGGCGGTTCCGGGTATACATGGATGACATGTTTTGCGTCAAAGGATTCGCCTCTTGTTGTTGGGCTGGAGTGCGAGTAGAGGCAGGAATGATCCAGGCCATTCCCCTTCGACGTCTTTTATTCGTATGCGCGCTTATCGCCGGATGCGCCAGCGGCTCCGCGGAAGCAGCTTCCTGCGTTTGGAAAGTAAGTTCTCCCAGCGGCGGCACCGCTTTCCTGGCCGGCTCCATTCATGCGTTGCGGACGACCGATTACCCCTTGCCGGCGGCTTATCAGCGCGCCTTCGATTCGTCCTCGCGGCTTGTGTTTGAAACAGAACCGAAATCGATGGAAGCAGCGTCGAGAGGCCTGGTAAAAGCAGGCCAATACGGGAAAAGCGACAGTTTGAAGGGCCACGTCGATCCCCGCACCTACGCTTACGTGAAACGCTATTTCGCGCTCGTCGGGGTGCCGGAACAGAAATTCAGCACCTATCGGCCATGGCTGATCGCCGCGATGCTCGAGGCGGCGCCGAAACAGAATTTCATGCTGGGGGTGGAACGATACTTCCAAAAGAAAGCGGAGGACGCTCACAAACCAATCGAAAGCCTGGAATCGATCCAGGAACACATGGCTCCGTTTGTTGGCTTGAATGAGCGCGAAAGCGAAGCGCTGCTCCTGGTTCATTTCATCAATCTTGGACGGACCGATCTTTCGCACAGCGATATGATGGGGCCGTGGCGGCGCGGGGACGCGGATACGCTCGCGCGGCAGCTTCACGATGTTTATCGAGACTTTCCCGCCTTTGCCGATCGGCTCCTGGGGCAGCGGAACCGCCGATGGATTCCAAGAATCGAGGGATACATGAAAAGCGGCCAGGTTTACTTTGTGATTGCGGGCGCCGGCCACATGGGCGGAAGCGATGGAGTGGTGACCCTTCTGCGCAGTCGCGGTTACACCGTCGAGCAGTTGTAGTTTCACGACCCGCTTCATGCGAAACGTGAGTGTCGACGCACCGTTCTCGTACCGGCGAATGCCGAGGCTCGTGTTCCTGATACGGCGCCTCAGCCGCGCGAACTACGAGCGCGAAATGGAGTTGCTCGATCTGCTCTGCGACCGCAAGCATCCCAGCATCGATGTCGGCGCCAAGATCGGGATGTACACGTATCGGATCCGAAAGCATTCATCCGAGGTGATCGCGTTCGAGCCAATCCCAATGTTTAACCGGATTCTGCGCGCCGTATTCGAGGGCAAGCGTGGCCGGGTCGAGCCCTACGCCGTCTCGAATGAATTGGGGATGGCGAAAATGCGGTTGCCCTATGCCCACGACGGCAGCCCAAAGTACGGCCGCTCGACGATCGATCCTGACAACCAATTTGACCCCGAGATCATCGCCCGGACCGATGAGATCGAGGTCGAGACTCGCCGGATCGATGACTATGACTTCACCGATGTCGGGTTCATCAAGATCGATGTTGAAGGCCACGAGCTCGCCGTCCTGGCCGGGGCCGCGGCGACGCTCGCCCGGCACAAGCCCAATCTCCTAATCGAGTGCAACGACGAACACCAGCCGGAGGCGGTGACACGACTTGGCTCGTGGCTAAATAGCCACGACTACAGCGCAGTATTCCTCGATGATCGCACGCTGCGCCCGATCGATGAGTATCAGCGCGAGGTTCATTGGGCCAAGCACCAGATCGAGAACTTCATCGCGATCCATCGATCGCGGTCTGAGGTGCTCGACCGGTTAACACAGCGGGTCGCGCTCGACGGCAAGCTGCGCTCGACTTAACGAGAGACCATTCAGGCTAAAGATTTCGCCGCCTGATCTCCGGCGCAGATTTTCCGCGCAATGGTCCGCGCTTCTTCTTCGAGAGAGCCAAGACTGAAATCGCGGGAACTGCGCCGATCCAGCAGATACTCCTTCACGAACGTTTGTAATCCGCCGCTCCGTTCGCATTGAGCCACATGCGCGAATTGATGAACCAGGAGTTCGCGGTCCCGCCAATTGTCTGCCCGAATGATCACGCCGTGCCCGATCGTCACGCCATGCGACGCGTCGGTAATGATTTGGGCGCGCCGGGCGGCGTCGGCGAGTTCCTTGTTCTCGGGTAACGGGATGCGATCGACGACAAGGACGCGAATGCGGCCGGGCTCGCGCACGCCCGCGCGCCGCGCATCGGCTAGCTGGTCCGGCGTCAACGGGACGCCATGCTCGAGAACGCTGGCCTCCTGCGCCTTTGCCCATTCGCAAGCAAGTGGCGCGAGGCGCTCGAAGTCTTTTTCGTCAATCATAGCGGGGAGGTCGTTAGGTCAAACCAAGCAAATGGCATGCGGGGCAGCCGTTCTGGGTCGTCTGGATCTGGGTTTGTTTGAACGGGAGCAGCATTCTAGAATCGAATCGATGCAGACAGATGGGCGTGAACGAATGAAAAAATCTTTTTTGCCGGCGGCCGCCGCCGCTGTCTTCGCCCTGTTGATCTTCGTTCCACGCTCCGCGCCAGGCGAGATTGCAGACTTGGAAATTGCAATTCGGCCCCTTGATGAAGGGGTGCCACAGGTCGCAGTCATGCGGCTGCGGAACATCCTCAAACAGGCGCTCGCGCCGACAGATAAGAAAACCGTGCTCGCGAAACTTGGAGAAGCGCTTCTCGCTTCGGGCGAACCCGCCGAAGCGCTGAAAGTGCTCGACGATCCCGCGCTGCAGGATCTGCCGGCCACTTTGTTTTGGCGCGCCCAGGCGCTGGCTGCTCTTCAACGGTGGAGCGAAGCGCTCCCGCTTTATCAGAAAGTCGCCGCGCAAAACCCCTCGCCGTTCCGGAACACCGCATTGTTCGGCCAAGCGGAAGCATTGCGGGCGCTCCAACGTTTCGACGAAGCCATGCGATTGTTCGCGGCACTTCTCGGCGATCCGCAATGGAACGATCGCGCGCAGTTGCGCTCGATCGAACTACTTCTCGAGAAGCGAGACAACGCCGGTGCGCGGCGCATTCTCGACAAGGCGCGTCCGGCGGCGCTGAGCGATAAGAAAGAAAAGCGCTATCTGCAAGGCCGGCTCGAAGCGCAGCTCAATCATCACGAGCGCGCGATCGAACTCTACCAAACAATTCTTCGCCGGCCGGAGGGCGCGAGCCGGGCGGTCTTGATCGCGACGCTGTGCGCGGCGGCAGAATCGCATTTGCAATTGCAAACGCCGGAGTCAGGCGACGACGCCCTCGAAGATTTCATCGAACATCACCCAACCGATTCCGAGTTGCCGGTGATCTTTGAAAAGCTCGACCAGCTTTACGCCGCTGAACGCCAGGCCTCGAGCCAGGAACTCAACCGCTGGGCGATTGATCCGGCTCAGCCGCGGCGCGCTTTCGCCCAATGGTACTTCGCCCGTTCGGAACTGCGCGCCGGACGGCGGGAAGCGGCGCGACAAGCCTTTGCGAAGTTGCACGACGAGCACGCGAAGTTTCCGGCGCTCGCTCCCGGTCTCGTGGAGTTTGCGGAATTGGAGACCGAAGATCGCCGGTTTGACAACGCGGTGGAGATTTTGAATGACGCGCTCGAGCTGCCCCCTCCGGCGCCGTGGTCTGAACGGATCACGCTGCTTATGGGGCGCGCTGAATTTCAGGCGCGAAAATTCGACAAGGCAGCCCAGACCTTCGAACAGGTTGCCAATCGTTCGCCGGCTCTCCGTCGCGACTCGCTTTTCAACGCTTCGCTCGCGTGGCTTCAGCAAAACGACAAGGACCGTTTCCTCGCCGACACCCAGGAGCTGGCGAAGAGCGGCGAAAATGATGAGACCCGGGCCGATCTTCTTCTCGAGGAGGGATTGACCGAGGCCGGCCAGGGAAACAGCAAAGCTGCGCAGACGCTGGAAAATTTTCTAAACCAGTTTCCGCGTCACAAGCGCGCCGCTGAAGCGTGGGTTGCGCTCGCTGAGCTTGCGTTTCACGGCGCGCCGCCACGTTTTGACGAGGCCCGGAAAAATCTTGCCCAAGCGCGCCTGAGTGGGGCAAGCTCGGCTGCGGTTGAGCGGGCTGATTACCTTGCAATATGGATTGAAGACGCGGTTCCCGATTCAGATCCAGCCAAAGTCATTTCCGCGGCGGAAAATTTTCTTCGGAAATATCCGGCATCCAATCTTGTGCCCGACGTCCGGATGAAATTAGCGGAGACCTATTACCGCCGGCAGGATTTCGCGAATGCCCAGACCCATTTTCAAATCCTGGCGCAGGAAAATCCCCGCGGGCCCTTTACAGAACGAGCGCTCTTCTTCGCGGCGAAGTCAGCCACGCAAAGCATGGCGACGCAATCGCTCGATCGCGCGCTCCTTTTGCTCGACGAAGTCGTCAAAAAAAATGGCGAACTAAAGTGGGCGGCGCGAAACGAGCAGGCTGCAATCGAGCGCAAGCTCGGCAAGAACCAGGATGCCGGGACGCTTTACGATGAGGTCCTGCAAGGCAACGCCAAACCGGAAGAGAAACGCGAAGCACTCTGCGGCAAAGGCGATATTCTTTACGAGTCCGGCGAGGCCGATCGTGAGAATTATCGGCGCGCGATCGAGATCTACGAGCAGCTGGCCGCGCAAAAAGATGCGCCGATTCACTGGCGGAATCAGGCTCTTTTCAAGAAGGGGATTTGCCTGGAAAAACTCGAGGACCGCGAAAACGCGCTCGCGACCTTTTACAAAATCGTCGAGGAAGAAAATCGCCCCGACCGACCGCAGCGGGAATTTTTCTGGTACTACAAAGCCGGATTTAACGCGGCGCGTCTCCTGGAGGATGATTCGAAATGGCAACCGGCCGCCGTTGTTTACCAAAAGCTTGCGTCCGCCGGCGGCGCCCGAAGCGACGAAGCAAAGTCACGGTTAAGCCGGCTCCGCCTCGAGCATTTTCTTTGGGAGCAATGACGCCGCTTCCATCGCCTTGATGATCGCGGTGAGCGCGGCGTTGATCGGACAGTCGACGCCGGACTGCGCGCCCAGGGCTGCAACGGCGCCATTCAGGTAATCGATTTCCGTGGCGCGACCGCGACGAAGATCTTGAAGCATCGAGTTGATGTTGTGGGACGGGCGGAAGCGATCGTCGATCTCGGCGAGCAGGCCAGACTCGAGAGTGACCCCTTGAGTGGCGGCGACGGCGAGGCATTCATTAATGACCAGCTGCTTCAGCGGGTTGAGCTGCGGGTTCACGATCCCGCCAACGTCGCACCCGAGGATAGTGGTGATCGGATTGACGACACAATTGATGACGAGCTTGTGCCAAACGTCAGCCGCGATATTCCGGGAAACGCGACCGTCCAGGCCGGCTCTTGTAAGAACGTCGGCGATTCGAGCGCTTCGCTGGTGATCCTCGATGAGAGTGTAACCGGGAGCCATGAACTGAATGACGCCGGGCTCTTTCAAGATCGCGCCGAATTGGCTGATGCCGCGAAGAACGACGCCACGGTCCCGCAGTGCGTCACGCGCAATTCGTTCGCTGCCGAGCCCGTTTTGAAGACAGAGAATGGTGGTGTCGTCGCGCACCAGTGACGCAATCCGGGCGAGGGCCGCGGCGCTATCAGGAACTTTCGTAGCTAGAAAGATCAACGTTTCCGGATTGATTGTTTCGATTGCGACACTGGCGCGGAGTGGGACTGTTTGCGATTCGCGTCCCTCGATCCGTAATCCCTCGGCGTTGATCGCTCTAACATGAGCAGGCCGGCTGATTAAGGTAACGTCGTTCCCGGCCGCGAGTTTCGCGGCATAAAGACTGCCAATCGCGCCGGCACCGAGCACAACAATTTCCATGGCCCGCGTAGCTTATCACGCGGTGTCGCGATCGCGAGACGCCGCTAGTTGGCGGCGACTTCGGTTGTCTCGGATTTTGCGAGCGTCTGGAGGCGATACACTTGTGCCAGCGCGACCTCGGCCTCGCCATGACGGCCCATCTTTTCGAGAATATTAGAGAGCATAAGATATTGGCGCGGTTGATCGGGCTGGCGAGAAATCGCGCGGCGCTGAGAGGCAACGGCCAGATCGAGGTGATCCTGACGTAGATTAAGGAGGGTGATGAGATTAAGCGCCTCCACTGCGCCCAGGTCGAGCCGGCTCGCATGGCGGAAGGCATTTTCCGCATCTTCATATCGTCCCAGTTCTGAATAGAGCTTCCCTTTCGCGATTGCGGCTCCACAGTGCCACCAGTTGTCACGCGCGAACGCTTCGACCGACGGCAACGCCGCCGCTGGCCCGCGCAACTGACGCAGGACCTCGGATTCGAAACTGATCAGCTCCCAGGTGTTTGGGTATTGGGCTTGTGCGTCCTGAATCAAAGCCAGGGCGCCCGGAAGATCATGCTCCCGGTAATGCATGTGCGCGACATTGAGAACGGCAACCCAGGTGCGCGGGTAGTCTTCCCGACTCTTATCCGCCGCGTCCTTGGCCAGCTGAAAGAAATGATTTGCTTCATCAAGCTTTCCCGCTCGAAACAAAGAGTGCGCTAATCCATTCAGAGCAATCGGATAATCGGGATAAATCGCCACCACTCGCCGCAGTAAGGGCTCGGCTTTGTTGTAATCTCCCTTGGCAATGAGGATCAGGCCGAGATTTAGAGCCATGCGTGGCTTTGCCGCACCGGCGGCCAGAGAATGACGGTAGAAGGTCTCGCTATTAATCCAATCACCGCTTCGGACGACGCTGCGCAGGCTGAGTCCGACGACGGCGATACACGCGAAGGCAACGGCAAATCGGCGGCCAATCTGGCGAAACTCCATTGCGCACCCAGCCGCGAAAATCAGAAATCCAATGCTCGGCAGATAGAGCCAATGTTCCGCTACGTTGGCATTCAGCTCGATGATGTTTGAAGTCGGCAGGAACGCCGCAATAAACCAAGTCGCGCCGAGCGCGCGGATTGGTCTCGCTCGTCCTTTGCGCAGAGCGCCGATTAACAGAACGGCCCCAAAGACGACGCCTAAGATCGAGAGATATTCGTTGCCAATGGCATGGCGCCAGCCCTCGTTACCCAAATTCGCTTCGGGAGCTTCCACGCTGCGTTCCATGTGGAGATTGCTTGGCCAAAGGAGCAGGCGGCCGTAATCGCCCAGCGCGCGAAGCATTAACACCACACGCACAGGCGCCGCCGATCCGCCCGATATCGAGACGGACGATTGCGTGGCCGGCAGGTGACGTAATCCAACGTAAGCGCCAAGGATCGCTAGACAGGCGGCGAATACGATCAGACGGCCGCGCACTTTGATGCCGCGCTCGAACACAAACAAGTGCAGCACAAAAACCATGAGCCATGTACATCCGCTCTCGCGTGAGGCAAGCGCCAGCAACGCCGAAAGCCCTGCACCTGAATAAAAAATTAGACGCCAAAGCGGGCGAACAACGTTGCGGCCATACAGGTAGAGAAGCCAACTTCCGCACGCAAAAAAACACGCGAGACTGTCAGCCCGCCCGGAAATATAATCGACCGCCGCACTGTGGACCGGATGGACGGCCCAAAGGAGAGCGATAAAAAACGCAGCCGCCGACAGGACCGACTTTTGAAAACAGTCCTTCGTGGTGATCTCCGCGCTAGTAGGGCGGGCGGCCAGGTTTGCCAGCAGCCGGTGCACAAGAAAATACAGCAAAACGCCGCTGCCCACATGCCAGAAAAGATTGGAAAGGTGGTAGCCCAGCGGGTCGCCTTTCCAGAAGAAATAATCAATGCAATACGAAATGTTTTGGATTGGCCGGTAGTGAGAAGAAAATGAATCCAAGAAGAGAGGATGCCGAAAAGTCTCGAGGATCAAGAGCGGACTCTTGATGAACGGGTTCGAGTTTACCAAATAATCATCGTCCCAAATCGGCTGACCGTAGAGTGCGGGAAAACGAGCGACCACGCCACAAATGCACAAGATCGCCAGACGCAGCCATCGGCGTTCAAAGTACCAGCCCAGATTAAGGCGCCGCCATGCAGCAGCAGATGTGGGAGTTGAGGTCATACCTGCGGCTTCGATACAAGCAGGCCATGTTCCAGGACCGCAGATTATCTGCCCCTCGCGGTCGCCGCCTAGGCCTTCGGGCGGTCCGTCCGAAGGGCGATGCGGAGGCGATTGAATTCTGCGATCGCGGCTCTGGCTTCCTCGACGCGGCCGCCGCGCTGCAGCAGTTCCGAAAGAACCAAATACGGCTGCGGGTCGTCGGGATGGCGCGCAATGGCCTGTTGCTGCACAGCGCACGCTTCCGCGAGCCGGTGGTGGCGAGCCAAGACGATTACCAACAGATTAAGAGCATCGGTTTCCCAGACATCGACCCGGCTAGCACGCCGCAGAAACTCAACCGAGCGATCGATCTCCCCCGTTTCACCGAATAACCGTCCCAACGCGAGGAGGGCATCGTGGTGCCACCAATGAAGCCGCACGAATTCCTCGACCTGAGGGATCGCAGCCCGCGGGCCGTTGAGATCCTCAAGCAATTCCGCTTCCAGGTCGATGACTTCCCAGACCGGCGCGGATTCGCCTGTAGTGTGGCGCAATGTTTCCAATGCCCCCGGCAAGTCTCCCCGCGACTGCTGGAGACGGGCAAGATTCAGAGCCAACGCCCATGTGCGGGGGTAGACACTGTTCGATTTCTGGGCGGCTTCGGTCCCCGTTCTCAACAAGCTCTCGGCTTCGGCAGTCTTGCCTTCCGCGGCCAGGATTTGGGCGAGTGCCGTGCGCCCAGGTGGATAATCGGGTGTCGCTCTTAGCATTTCCCGGTATTCAGTCTTCGCCTTCTCCGTATCGCCCCGGCGGCGGAAGATTTGCGCGAGGTTCGTGCGTAGCCGAAAACTATTTCCGCCTGCGGCGAGCGTTCGACGGTAAAAGGTTTCGGGCTCGGCCCAATCGCCGCTCCGGACAAATCCGCGCCCACTTGCCGCGAAAATACCGGCACAAACGATTAGGAGGGCAAAACGTTGCTGGCGTTCGCTCAGTTCGGCGACCCAACCTGCCAGAAAAAGCAAAAAGCCGACGCTCGGTAGATAAAGCCAGTGCTCCGCTACAGTCGCGTTCAGCTCGAAAAGGTTGGAGACGGGAAGAATGGCGAAGAAGAACCACGCCGCGCCAAAGATACGAAGCCGCCGGCCACGTCCGGAGCGCCAGCAACCATAGGCAGATGATACGAAAAGAAGACCGCCCCCTAACGCAAGCGCGGCAAGCTCGCCGGCGTTTGCACTCCGTTCGTCTCCGAAGACAGACCGTTCCATGTGGAGATTCGCCGGCCAAAACATCAAACGGGCATAATCACCCATCGCGCGCACCATTAGGGTGGCGCGGGTGTCGAGAGACCAGGATGAATGGGGGGCTGGACCAGACCGCACCTCCGGCAATTGCCGCAAACTAAGGTAAGCCGCCGCCAAAACCAAACAACAAAGCAGCGCGCTCACTCGTTGCTTGCCGTTCAGCTTACGCGCAAGGAACACAAGATATCCGACGAAGAGGAGCAGCCAAATGAGCGCTATCTCCCGCGAAAGTAGCGACATTTCGCCAGATATTGCCGCCAGTAAATAGAGTACGCCGCGGACATTCCGCCGCGAATCCTCGCTTCCCCGCAGGAACAAAAGCCAACCCCCCGCTGCGAACAGAAAGGCGAGGCTATCAGCGCGGCCTGAAATGTAGTCCACCGCTGCGCTGTGAACCGGATGAACGACCCAGACAAGCGCGACCAGAAGGGCTGTCGCAGCCTGAAACGACTCGCGGCGGGGCCATTCGCCGCGCGATAGCAGGAGCGGCAACAAGCGGCGCAGCAGGAAATAGAGCAGCATCGCGCTGCCGACGTGCAAAAACACATTAGTCAGGTGAAAGCCCAAGGTATCGTTTTTCGAAACGAGGTAGTCGAAAACGAATGAAACACTTTGGATCGGCCGATAATGATTCGAAAAACCATCGGCGAAGAGGAAGTGCCGAAAATTTTCGGCCAACAGAAGCGGGCTCTTAATCAGCGGATTGCGAAGGATTAGGGTTTGATCATCCCAAATGAAGGATCCATGGAATGCCGGGGCGTGGACCACGAAACCAAATAGAGCGAGCAACAAACAAGCTGCTCTCGGCCTGAGCAGGCAAGTTGCCACTTTCCGTACGACGACGAGGGGCGTGCTCAAAACGGTGAAGGGCGAAAGACAAAAGCGTCCTTCCATTGCTGAAAGGACGCTTGCCACAGAACTGACGCTTTCGCGTTTCCCTTTAGTTAAAGGGTGACCAGAAAGCGTCGTCGGTTACGTCGGAAAGATTTGCCTTCGCGCTGGCCGGGACTACGGGATGTGAGTCGACAGTCTGGTCGCCGTAATCGTCAGCGAACAAATCTTGGCCGGTCGCGTAAAGGTTCGTGTCTTTCTTGAGGTAGTTGGTCCAGTCAGTCACGGAGACCGGGTCGCCCGACTTCTTGGCTGTTTCAATTGCATATTGATCAACGGCGGAGTCAATCAGCCGCAGATCGTTCATAATCTTAGATGCCTGGGAACGCTTGCGCGCTCGAAGGAATCCAGGAACAGCGATGGCGGCGAGCAAGGCAATGATCGCCACCACAATCATGATTTCGACGAGGGTAAAACCCCCGCGTTTGGTTGTGAGTTTCTTGAGCATAGTAGGAGTGCTAGTTTCTATTTGTTATTTATTGCGAGGTGCGAGGTGGCGTGATTTTTTAGGTCTCGTTCTCACAACTCATTCCCTGCCACTCCCGCCTTGCGGAAATGACAGGAGAATGAATCGTTAGATTCTTAGTTGTAGGGCGACCAGAACGTCGTGTCCGTCACGTCCGATAAGGACGCTTTGGAGGACGGGTTCACCTTGGGCAGCGAATCGACCGTTTGGTTACCGTAGTCGTTGGTCAGGATGTCCTTACCTGTGACGTAAAGGTTCGTGCCCTTTTTCAGGTAGTTCGTCCAGTCGGTTACGTAGACGGGATCGCCGCTCTTTTTGTTGGTTTCGATCGCGTATTGGTCGACGGCGGAGTCGATCAAGCGTAGATCGTTAATAATGCGGCTTGCTTGGGAGCGTTTACGAGCGCGGAGGAATCCGGGCACCGCAATCGCCGCCAGCAGAGCGATGATCGCGACGACGATCATGATTTCCACGAGGGTAAAACCCCCACGGCGTTTGTTGAGTTTGTTTAACATGCTGTTTGCTTTCTTTTTATCTCTTGTTTGTTTGACTGCGATCCACGATACCGACCGCGGACGTGGTGCTGTTTAAAGCAGCGTTGATGCCAAAACCTTTGTTTTGTAGGGGTAAAGAGCCGGGAGAGGTTGCGCCGCTGGATGTCGACTAATAGCAATAAAGTCTTGCGGGTGACAGCGAAGCGCGCGGCGAGTCCCGGAGGCGCCACGGCCCTGGCTTTCGCGTTCCTCTTTTTTGTTATTTCCAGCTCCGCCTCCTGTGCTCGCTGGGCGAATTTCGAGTACCGGACGTTCGACTTGGCGTACTACATCCAAGCTCTCTGGCAGCTAGTCCATGGTCGTTTTGAGCTGTCGCTCGCAGGAGTTCCGCTCCTCGGGAATCACGTCGAGCCGATCGTTTTTCTAATGGCGCCGCTCTTTCTTCTCTTCCCTCACCCCATGATGTTTGTGCTCGTCCAAAATGCTGCCCTCGCCGCGATGGCTCCGGTCGGGTTCGTTACCGCGCGCCGGATTGGCTTGAGCCCAACTCCAGCCCTTCTTCTTGCGCTTGGGCTTTTGGTCACGCCAGCGACTGGCTACATAGCACTGCACGAATTTCATCCCGAAGCGTTCACAGCGCCGTGTCTCCTGCTGATGATCTATGCGCGGATTCGAGGCTTTCTCTGGATCCATTGGGTCGCGGCCCTCGGGTTGCTGGCCTGCAAGGAAAATATGGCGTTGCTATTGGCCGCTTATGGCGCTGTTCATCTTGTCGTCGAACGCAAACGCCGTTTTTCAGAATTACGCGCGTGGTATGTCGGGCCTTTGGTCGTATCGATTCTTTGGTTTCTCTTGTGCACGAAGGTCATCACGCCCGCACTGAATTCTGGTGCGATTGACTACCTGGCGCTTTACAACCGGTTGGGCAGCACGGCCGGTGATATCTTGGTCAAATCGGTGACTGAACCGCACCGTATTGTTTCAGCCCTTTCAGCGTCTCTCGCGCAAGGTAATCTCGTGTGGGGGCTGCTGTTCCCCTTTCTAGGACTTCCCCTGTTAAAGCCACGATGGTTGTTGATCGCTACGCCAATCCTGCTTCAGCACTTGCTCTCCTGGCGCACATCTGAATGGCAGATTTACTTTCATTATGGTGCGCCTCTAGTCCCGCTGTTCTGGATTGCGCTCACTGAAAGCGTGACGGGTCTCGATCGATCACGGCCCATCATGGGGTGGCTTCGAACCGCGATTCCCTATTTTATTGTGGCGGCGTGCATCACTGGCCAAATATACCTCGGGCCCGCCGAAGCCGTGCTTTCGAGTTTCACGCAATGGTCGTCCGGTAAGGACGAACGCGAACGCAAAGGCGCCTTCGTGGATCAAATTTCTCCGACTGCGAGTGTCGTCGCGCCGCTTGCTTATCTCTCTCACCTGGCAATGCGCGAGAAATTGTATTCGCTCCATTACATCTTAAAGGGTCTCAAAACGCTTAGTCGTGACACTTATGATCCGCCTCCGCCTACAGACTTCGTCCTGATCGATTACGACGATTCCGCCACCTTCGATGCAGGCGCCGGTTACTATCACCCCGCCATGAAGACGGTCGATGGGCGTGTTGTCCCCTCCAGCGATCGGCTCTTGCATGACTTTCTAAGACGAAGTTCGTGGACGGTGAATTCTTCAAATGAATTGACGCTATTCCGCAAAGGTAACCCAGAGCATGAATCGCTCGTGCCGGCCGCAAGCTCAGACGTTTCGGTAGAGATCGATCCTCAGACCAGACTCACTTCCATCGGGAAAAGCGGCGATCGTCTCAACCGCGAGGGAACTGAAATCAGAATGAGTTGGGTATTGCAGGAACCACGAAACGTCTTTCCCTGGATGCGATTGAAGCTGACGCACGTCACCGATGGCAGGACAATCGTGATCCAAAAAGGATTGTGCGCTCCCGAAAGGGCGACCGGATCCTATGAGGAAACATGGCGTATTGTTTCCACGTCGCGTATTCCTGCAGGAGACTATAAAGCTGAAGCCATCTTTCTGGATAACTCGAAGTTTCTTTGGGGCGAAAAGGCCGGCGCGAAGAATAGCGACGCGCCCATAAATTCAATCCGCGTTCCCCTCGGGGAACTCAAAGTCGCCTCGGTTGATCGCGCCGGAAATTGATATGCCACCCGCTATCTTCCCTCCTCCGCTCAGCCAACGCCTGGCACGCATTTCCCCCGGGGTAGGCCACTATCTTTTTGCGTTCGTCTTTCTTGTTCGGTTAATCGCACTGACGCGCCTGGCTTCGTCGCCTTTTCTCCTGCCCAGCGGAAGCGACATGCATTTTTACGATGACTGGGCGAGGCAGATTCTGCATGGGCAATGGACGGACCACCACGCGTTCTATGGCTTGCCGCTTTACCCTTTTCTGCTCGCGTTCTTTTACAGGATCTTCGGCTATAGCCCGTTTGTTCCCGGGTTTTTCCAGGCCGGTTTAGACGCCGGGACGTCTGTTCTGATTTACAGGATTGCCTGGCAAATTCTCCGCACTGGAAATCGATCCAAGGTCGCAACTGTGACTGCGGTCGGCGCCGGACTCGGCTGGTGTTTTTTCGTCTCTGCCCAAGCCTATTCCATCATTCTCATGCCGACCTCATTGGCGGTGTTCGTTCTCTGGCTACTGATCTGGCAATTAGTCCGGACGAACGTGACGCCGTCGTTTTCCAGATCGCTTATCTTTGGTCTCCTTATCGGCATTATGGCCATGGGCATCGCGACGATTCTCGTCATTGTCCCATTATTCCTTTGGGCGATTTTCGCCCGGCCGCTGTCCCGGCCGAATCTGTCGCCGTTTCGTTTACGAACGACGGCTGCTTTCCTATTTATGGTCGGCATCGTCGCGGGCACTGCGCCGTGCTGGCTTCACAACTATTTCGTGGCTCACGATCGTGTCTTTTTGTCAGCGCACGGGGGAATCAATTTGTGGCTCGGCAACAATCCGGATGCGACAGGCTATCCGCGATTCCCGGGCTTGCACGCCGCGCAGTCGCAAATGTTGCGCGATTCAATCACTATCGCCGAGGCCGCCGCCGGCCGAACATTGAAGCGCTCTGAGGTCTCGCAGTATTGGAGCGCCAAGGCGCGTTCCTATATTGCCGACAACCCAATCCCCTGGCTGAAGCTCATGACCCGGAAGGTCGCCAATTTCTGGAATGCCTTTGAGTATGACGATATCGGCGTGATCGCGGCGCTCCGTGAACGTCGGATCGTTTTCCCAGGTCTTGAGTTTGCGGTAGTTGCTGCGCTCGCGTTGCCTGGTCTCCTGTTTGGACTTTGGATTTTTGCCAACTCTCGTCCAGTGGCGGTAGCCATCCTTCTTCATTTCGCGGCGGTGCTGCCCACATTCGTCACCGAACGTTACCGGATTGGCGTCGTGCCCGGTCTCTTGGTGTTTGCAGCAATTGGGTTGTCAGAATTGTGGACGGATTGGTCGTTAGGCCGGATCCGTCGAGTGATCGTCTATTTTATTACCCTTTTAGTTGGGCTCTGGATCGTCACGATGCCGCGAACGGACCCCGGTCTCTGGGCCGTCCGTTTTTATAACGCGGGCCGCGCCGCATTGGACGCGGGCGATCTGGTCCGCGCGCAAGAGCTGCTCTCTGATGCTCAGGCTTATGCTCCAGACAGTGCGGAAGTTAATTTCGTCCTTGGAAATCTGCGCTTGGCTCAAGGAAGCCGGCCGGCAGCGTTTTCCTTTTACAGCACCGTCTTGCGAATGGACCCTGCGCACAACGGGGCGCTGACCAACATTGGCGTCATGACTTTGGACGACGGAAAATTTGCCGAGGCCGCAGCGTATTTCAGGAAAGCCCTTGAGCAGCCGCCTACAAGCGCAAAAACCTATTATCTTTTAGCAAAGGCAGAGTTAGCACTGGGAAATTTCGAGGACGCTAAGGCCACCCTGGCTCGCGCGCTGGAGATGGAGCCTGAGAGGCCCGAATACCGCAACTTGGAGAAGGAACTTGAACAGCACGGCCAGTGAGAAATCCCACCGGAGCAATCCGCTTATTCAATCGGCATTAGTGGTGACTCTCCTGGCAATCGCCGCCGTATGGTTATATCGGGTGCCTTACAAAGCATCGGGGCTGGAGATACCACCCGATACCGTCGAATACGCGCTCGCGCCGCTCCAACTGCTCGAAACCGGTCACTACGCGATTATGCTCGAAGGTCGCCCGCTCCCGCCGCGTTATCCGCCGTGGTTTTCGGTGATAGTAATCGCGCCGGCCTATTTGTTATTCGGTCATGATCCGGGAAACGCGATTCTTCCCATCACGCTGACTGCTGTGCTCGGCGTGTTTTTCGCGTGGTCCATCGGCCGGCGAATCACTCGCTCTTCATTAGGCGGAATCTTCGCCGGACTGGCCTTGCTCGCAGTGCCGACCTACAGTCTTTGGGCGAGCGAAGTCATGTCCGACGTGCCGTCGATTGCACTGATGCTCGGCGCCTGTTTGCTCTACCTGCACCTTCTCGATAGCCCGCCGTCTGCACGGCGTGATTTCTTCGCAGGTTTGCTCGTAGCCGTAGCAGTGCTGTTTCGACCCGTGTTCGCAGCCATGGCCTTGCCGTTCGCTCTTGCGTTTTGGC
>DATBCW010000007.1:0-7957 GCA_036270255.1 Chthoniobacterales bacterium | reverse complement strand
ACCCGCGACTCGGACGCTGCGACTGAACACGATTCCGGAAAGCGAAATCAGCGCCACCTCGGTTGTGCCGCCGCCGATGTCGATGATCATGTTGCCGGCCGGATCCTGCACCGGAAGTCCGACGCCGATCGCCGCCGCCATTGGTTCTTCGATCAAATAAACTTCCCGCGCGCCCGCATGCGTAGCCGATTCCCGCACCGCACGTTTCTCGACTTCAGTGATTCCGGACGGAACCGCGATGACGACCCGGGGTTTCGCGCGGACCCGGCGTCCGTGCACTTTCGTGATGAAATGCCGGAGCATCGCTTCAGTGACTTCGAAATCCGCGATGACGCCGTCTTTCAACGGCCGGACCGCGACTATATTGGAAGGCGTGCGGCCGAGCATTCGCTTCGCTTCGTCGCCGACTGCGAGCACTTTGTTTGTCCCCGCCTGGACCGCCACGACGGACGGTTCCCGCAGGACAATGCCCTGGTCTTTGACATAAACGAGCGTGTTCGCCGTGCCGAGGTCGATGCCGATGTCGCTGGATAACCAGCCGAAAAGTCCGTTAAACATGAAATCTAAATTGGTCGAGCGTTCCAGGCGAGTCTGCTGGCCTGCGAGCGCGATAACATGAAACGCGGCCCCTCATCGTCAAGGGAAAGCTGGCGGAGAAAAGGGGAAAACGCCAGACGCCCAACCCCCAACGCCCAATGTCGAATGACGGAGCAGTTCGTTAGGCGCGGGTTTTAGAAGGCGTGGAGCCAGGTTCTTCAATTCAGGATTGGACGTTCGGCGTTGGGCATTCGACGTTTTCTTCCTTCGCTTCGATTGTATGACGCGCTCCAAAATCCTCGTCGCACCGTCCATCCTCGCCGCTGACTTCGCGCAGCTCGAAGAGGAAATTCATCGCGTCGAAGAAGCGGGCGCCGATTGGCTTCATCTCGACATCATGGATGGACATTTCGTCGATAACATTTCCTTCGGGCCCGCAGTCGTCGCGATGGTGCGCAAACACAGCGCGCTTCCGCTCGATGTGCATCTCATGATCGAGCGGCCCGATCATTATTTGCCGCGATTCCTCGAGGCCGGCGCGAATTCGATCACCGTTCATGTGGAATCGGAGTCGCGACACGAAGTGCCCCAAACTCTCGCAACGATTCGCGCCGCCGGATGCGGAGTCGGCCTGACTTTGAATCCCGCGACGCCGTTCGGAGCGGTCGAGCCTTATCTCGAGAATATCGACTTACTTCTCATCATGACCGTCCATCCCGGTTTCGGCGGCCAGGCCTTTCGCCCCGAGATGATGGAGAAAGTGCGACGCGCAAGAGAGTGGCGCGACGCCCACGGTTGCAAACTGAACATCGAAGTGGATGGCGGGATCAAGCCCGAGACCGCACGCACTTCGATTGAGAATGGGGCGAACATTCTCGTCGCCGGCACATCGATCTTCCGCGCGCCGGATTACGCCGAAGCGATTCGGAATTTGCGCGGCGAGTAGCGGTCCGAAAACGCCTGTCATCCCGAGCCGCGCAGACGGCGAGGGACCTCTCAACTGCAAAATCCGGTACGCAAGCGAACAATCGCCGCCGCTCTGACGTAGGTGCCCGGGGATTTCGCGGCAGCGATTGAGCGCTCGGGCGATCCCTCGGCGCGCTGCGCCAGCCTCGGGATGACACGCTTTCTAAAGCGTCCCGAGGATCTCTTGCCGTAAATCTCTCCACGAAGGATTCAACGTTCGCACCAGCTCGTTCTTCTTCTCGCGTCGCCAACCTTTGATTTCTTTTTCCCGCGAGATCGCATCGCGAGCCGTGTTAAAACATTCGTAATACACAAGCCGATCGCAGCGATATCGTCTCACGAAACTGTTTGGCTTCGCATACGCGTGAAACCAAAGTCGGCGCTCTAAACTCTTGGTCACGCCAGTGTACAAAACCGTTCTAGTGCGATTGCTGACCATATAAACGTAGAAGGTCTTCACCTGCGACTGGGGGATCCCTCGGCGCGCTGCGCCAGCCTCGGGATGACGGCGCCTTTAGCTAGCCATCGTTCTAAGGGGATTTCGCGCCTCAGCTCAGCACCACCGGCGCTTCGCCGAACGTCGCGGGCGTGCTTTGCAACTCGGTCTCCGCCATCGATTCGTCGGTCTGGGTGACGCGCACGACCTCTTCGATCGTCGTTTTGCCTTCCTCGACGCGGCGCAACCCATCCTGGCGCAACGTGACCATTCCTTCCCGAATCGCGCACTGCTTGAGTTCTCCGCCGTCGACCTTTTGCATGATCAGACGCTTGAGTGGCTCGGTGACGACGCAAATTTCGTAGATGGCCATCCGCCCGCGATACCCGGTATGGCGGCAGTTTTCGCAGCCCGCGCCGCGATAAAACCTGGCGCCCGGCGGAAACGTCGCGCCGATTTCGCTCAGATATTCCGGCGGATAGACAGCCTCCTGTTTGCAGTCCGGACAAATCGTCCGGACCAGGCGCTGGGCGAGAAAGGCTTTCACGACCGACGCGAGAAGAAACGGCTCCACGTCCATATCGAGAAGACGCGTGATACCGCCCACCGCGTCATTCGTGTGGAGGGTGCTGAAAACCAAGTGGCCGGTCATCGCCGCTCGAATCGCAATGTCAGCGGTTTCCACGTCGCGGATTTCTCCCACCATCACAACGTTTGGGTCCTGACGAAGAATATGCCGCAGACCTTTCGCGAAAGTGAGATCGATCTCCGGTTTCACGTCGATCTGCGAGACGCCGGGCAATCGATATTCCACCGGCTCTTCAATCGTAATGATCCGGCGCTCGACCGAGTTGATGCTGCTGAGGAAACAATAAAGCGAAGTTGATTTCCCCGAACCGGTGGGGCCGGTCACGAGGATGATCCCGTTCGGCTGGGCGAGCAGCCACTTCATGATCGCACTCTGCTCCGAGCTCAAATCAAGCCGTTCAAAACCGAACGATTGTTGTTGATCCCGGCTGAGCAAACGCAAGCTGATGGACTCCCCGTTCACCGTCGGGATCGTCGAAACCCGGACGTCGATGGTTTGGTCGTGCGCCTGCAAATTGATTCGGCCATCCTGCGGCAGGCGGCGCTCCGCGATGTCCATGTGCGCCATGACTTTCAGACGCGAAATGATCGCCGATTGCAACAGCCGCAATTGCGGCGGCACCGCGACCTCGTGCAGAATTCCGTCGATCCGATAACGAATCCGCAGATCGCCTTCGAGCGGCTCGACGTGAATATCGGTCGCCCGCTCCAGGATCGCCTCGCGAATAATCTGGTTCACGAATTTCACCACCGACGCGTCCGGATCATTCGCGTCGAGATCCGTCGCCGCCTCGATATCTTCCGCGCCTTCGAACGATCGGTTCGTCTTCAGGATTTCGTCGAACGTCTCCGCGCCCACGCCGTAAACGGTCTTCATCGCGCGAAGAATTTGAGCGCGCGGCACCAGCACCCATTCCGTCGGCCGCTTCAATAATTGCGACGCCAGCTGGCGCCCGACCGAGTTAAACAAATCGTACGTCGCCAGGACCACCGTCTTGTCCCGCGTCTCGATCGGCAGGATGTGATGTTGGAAAACGAACCGGCTCGGGAGCAACGAAAGCGTCGAGCGCTCGATCCGTTTCGTGTCGATTGAGATAACCGGCACCCGGAAATAATTTCCAATCGCTTCGAGGAACCGCTGCTCGTCCACCTTTCCCGAATCGAGCACCTGCGTCGTCCAGGAGCCGCCGTTGAGGTTCGTAGAAAGCTCCGTCGCTTCCTCCCGCGACGGCACGCCGCTCGCGAGCAAAAGATCGATGAGCGAATTACTGATCGCCGGATTCACTCGCTGATCTTACTCGAACCCTGGCAAATTGTCATGCGCTAGGGTTGGATGATCAGCTAATCCACCGCGTAGATTTCTACTAGCGCGGTGCCACCGTTATAAATGATCGAACTGTCATCAACCTGAACAAGCGGGAGCCCGGATATCCACGGATTTCTGATTCCGACGGCGCCACTCGTAAGCGTGCCGAATTGAATAGTGAAATCGCTGAAATCGGTGGTGCCACGAGTAACGACGGGTTCGCGGCGAGAGCCTTCGTTTCCCTCTATGCCAAGCCCGCCACCGCTATCAAACAATTCGTGGAACTTTTTCGGGCCCGCAGTGAGATTATTGTTCTGGTCGTACTGGTAGAACTTTGACGACGCCAAGATGGCGGCCTTGATGTCGTCGGAGGTGGCGTCCCAAGCGATGGTGATCGTGTCGTCGAGCGCAGCCTTATCGCCCGGCTGGCCGGCGACGATAACGGGCGGGCGTTTGATAGTCAGCCGTAACACACCGCCGACCGGAGGCCGGGCGAATTGGACCGACTGAACTTCGACGGTGTTACCGGTGCCATAGTGACTTCGGGTGACGGTCGGAGAAGGCGTATCGTTGCTAGGCGGACGTGCGTCGCGCACGATGGCGGTATAGTTGGGGCCCTTCAGCGGCGACGTCCACTTGATCGCCGATTCGTACGGATTGGTCGGCGCCAGACCGGTAGCGAAAATCGCGTCGGAGTCCGGGCTCTCGACCCAATTGTCGTTCTCCGCGATCAATTCTCCGTTTGCGCCATGCAGCTCCAGTCTGGGATCGAGCAGCTTGTTGACCACCTGAAGAGATGGACCTAGCGCGCGGATGATGAGGTCCTGCTTCTCCGGACCTGTAACGATTGTTCCAGCGATCATCACGTTGTCGCCGGTCAAAACCAATCCTCGCGTGGAAATGTTCGCGAGCTTCGAGTCCGCCGTGTCCGAATCGAGATCGTAAACCTCGACAACGCCTATGCCGGTACCTCCATTCACACCGCGAAGGATGGCGGTATAAGTACCTCCCTTCGCCGGGAGCGTTGCGACAATCGCCGATTCCAAGTCGTTCTTCGGCTGTATCCCGGTGTTGAAGATCGCCTGTTTGTCCGGGCTATCCCACCAGTTGTCATTCGATTTGATCAAGGCGCCACTTGCGTCTCGCAGCTCCAGCGTGGGATCAACGAGATGCCCGAGCCGCACGTCGAGGGAAGGGCCAATCCCGCGAACGATCACCTTCTTCGGCTGCGTCCCTGTTATGATGAACCCAGCGATCAGAACATTATCCCCGTAGTCGATCAGCGACCGCGTGGCGATATTGCCGAGCCTTGTCGAAGGCGTTGGAGTAGCGGTTGCAGTGGCAGTAGCGGTGGGAGTAGGACTGGGACTCGGACTAGGAGTGTCCGTGGCAGTAACGGTGGCTTCGCCGAGCGCGTCGCGTGACATCATTGAGAAAACTGCGCATGTCAGTAAGAGGACACTCGTGAGGGAACCGAATCGACTCCGGGCGGGGAACATTCAACCGGGTATACGCGTTTGCTCCGCCGCGCGCAAGGCAGAAAAGACACGCGCTCGCCCGGTATTATTTCATTCCCGGCATGTCAGGACCCGGAAGAACAATCTGTTTGTCGTCGGGCGCCATCTTCGGACAATCGGGACAATCGTCTGTGTCCATTTCCGGGCCGATGTGTGTCTTTTCTTCCGTCTTCTGTCGAAGCCGATAGAGATCGAGCTTCGTCAGTGCGACCTCGGGACGCATGAGAACGATGAGCTCGGTTCGATCATGGTTTTTGACGGTGTTCCGGAAAAGACCACCAATAACTGGGATGCGACTGAGAAGCGGAATACCATCTTTACTTAGTTGCTTGTTATCCGTGATCAATCCGCCGAGCACAATGGTAGAGCAGTTCGGAGCCGAGACGGTCGTCTTGATGTAGCGCGTTACGATTGTCGGGATTGAATTCCCATCGACTAGTGCAGGAGTACCGAGACTGTCGAGTTTCTGCAAAATATCCAGCGATACCTCCTTTTCCGAATT
Source organism: Chthoniobacterales bacterium (assembly GCA_036270255.1). Taxonomy (GTDB): domain Bacteria; phylum Verrucomicrobiota; class Verrucomicrobiia; order Chthoniobacterales; family UBA10450; genus AV80. The sequence continues at coordinate 2,105 of DATBCW010000007.1, read as the reverse complement.
GATCAACGGCACGACTTCGAGCTGGAGCGCGACCTTCTTGTATTGAATGCTCGACTGAGTCCCAAAATTATTAATCGGCGTCGTGGCCGCAGTCGTTGTCGGAATGAAGGAGGACAGCGTGCTCACCGGAACTGGAATTTCCTGACCTGACGCAATGATTGCCTTCTTGTTATTAGTCGTAAAAACGACCGGCCGATTGAGCACTCTGAACCGCCCGGTCGAATCGAGGAGATTCACTAGTGCAGCTAGGCCATCTCGTTGGCTGCTTAGAAAAAGGCTTGTTCCACCCGCACCCGCCGTCGGAACGACGCTCAAGAGGCTACCAAGGTTTATCAGACCGGCCGGATCAACTAAGGGAGCGCCCGAGTTTCGCGAAAAGCCAGCGAAGGTGCTGTTTCCCTGGGTCCTCGGTAACGCCACGCCGTTCGCGTCGGTGTGCGCTGTCCCCCCGTTCTTGAACCAATCGATTCCGAAGGTTTGATCGTTCTTCAGCGTCAACTCCCCGATGACCGTGCTCAACGCCACCTGAGGGGCTTTGATGTCCATCTCATCAAGAAGCTTCTCGACTTTTACGACTACCTCTTGGTTACCCAGAATGATGATCGCATTATCGCGCTGGTCCGCGATGATCTTGGCGTTGCCGATCGTGACGGCTCTAGGCGCCGTATCGACGGCCTGCGTCGAAAGCTCCTCTGAGAAATTCTGGCTGCCACTCGTGCTGCTCGAGCTCGAATCGCTCGTGTTGGAATAATTGCTCGCGTTCGTGCGTCGCTGGTTCTGGTTGGCTTGCTGTTGCGGCGCGGCTGGATTGGTTGTCTCTCCGCCGGCGTTTTGGTTCGCGCCAGGCTCAGTCAGGATCTGCACGATCACCGGCAGTACTTCAGCCGCGCTAATGTAACGCAACGCTCGTGTCACCGGCTTCGCGAACTCGACGTTCGCGTCGAACTCGGAGATGAGCTTCTTAATGAACGGCATGTTCACCGGCCGGGTGATGACGTGAATCCGGTTTGTCCGGACGTCCGCTGCAATCTTGATCTTGCCGACAACAATATTTTCTTCGGTCAGCGCGGTGAACCCGCTCAGATCGCCTTCGATAGAAACCTGAGTAGTCGGTTGCGGCGGCGGTGGCACATTTCCGCCCGGACGAACCGGCCGCACGCCGGGCGCAACCGTAGTGGTCGTGGTCGTCGTGGCGCCGCCCTTGTCGAAAACGTCCTTTAACATGTCGACCACCTTGCTGGCGTCGGCGAGCTCGAGCTTGATGAATTCGCTCACGACCGCCGCCGGCGGCACATCGATCTGGTCGACGATCCGGATCAGGCTGCGAATGACCGCGGAATTTTCCGTGATCAGAATGGCGCCCGCTTTCGGCAACGCCAGGAACGACGTGTAAGCCTGGGGCGGCTGCAGATATTGCCCGAGCACCTGCTGAAGCTCGACCGGGTCGGCGTACTTCAGCTTGAACAAAAAGGTGACGACGTGTTCGCCTTCGGGAATATCGGCTTCATCGGAAACCAGCGGCACGCCGGCGTTGCGCGGGCTCCGGCCAGTGCCGATGACTTTCACGATTTCCTCGCCGGCCGGCACGAGCGAATATCCGTTCATGAGCAGGTTCATCTCGATGATTTTGATGGCTTCATCGCGCGGAACGGGGCGGCTGAGGGCGATGTTCACCTTGCCCTGGACGAAGTTGTCCATGATCAGCTTCTTGCCGGTGAGGTTCTCGTAATAGCGGAGAACGTCGACGACGTCGCTGTTGGGAAACTGGAGCGTGACCATTCTGTCCGGCTGCGGAGTCAACCCGGGGATCGACGGCGGCGGCGCCGGACTAGTTTGGGCCGGCGGCACAACCGCGGGAGCCGCGGCCGATGTGGTGGGTGGAACGGAAGGTCCGGCCTGCGGAGCGCTCGGCAAAGGTCGCGGACTCAACGGCGGCGCGCTGGTCGGTTTTGGTTGCCCAAAAACGGGAGTCAGCGCTGCGAGACACAGCGCCACGGCACAGATTGGGCGAAGCACGCGCTTTATGTAATAGGTCGGGGGGCGCAGGTCAAGATTATAGGGAGGGGAGCCCTCTTCGGTAGGGCGAGACGCTGTCGAGCCGCTGC
>DATBCW010000006.1:0-22777 GCA_036270255.1 Chthoniobacterales bacterium | reverse complement strand
GATCGGTCCCACGCCACTGCGTCCCGCGACGAGCGAATCCCAAAACGCATCGAGCCCAATTCCGTTCGGAGCAAGAATGCCCATCCCGGTGACAACGACACGATTATGTTTGCGCATGGCCTTCATTTAAGAATCGGATTTCGAGGAACGGGCGGCCATTCTAGCCATTACGCAAATTCCAGTCATTACATTTTTATTGGGTCGGATGTCCACCTTATTCACCAAATTTTTGACTTATTCACAAGTTGGTTCTTGTGCCCGGTAAAAAAACTTTCACACTCCGAAGACGCCAACTGTGGCGAGGGGCACCACATTATACACCTTGTGCGCGGTACAGCCTTAGCTTTCTTTCTCGCACCACCATGAGTGCTGCTGCTGCTGTTGCCTCCGATCTCCCCCAGGTCCTCGTCATCGATGACGAATTGGGCCCGCGCGAAAGTTTGCGCATGCTGCTCAAGCCCAATTACCAGGTTTACACGGCCGATTGCGTCGATGCAGGGATCAAGCTTTTGAAAGAGAAGCAGCCGGACGCGATCATCACGGATATCCGGATGCCGGGCGCGAGTGGGATCGATGGGTTGCGGCGGATTCGGGAGATCGATCCGCACGTTGCCGTCATCATGTTAACCGGATTCGGCGCTCTCGAAACGGCGCAGGAAGCGCTCCGCCTCGGCGCGAACGATTACATCGCCAAGCCATTTGACGCTCGTGAAATGAGGGAAGTGATCGGCCGGAACGTCGAGCGAACGCGAATGCATCGGACCGGCTTGAACGCCTCCGAGGAAATCAAGGAACTCAACAATCGACTCTTGAAAGAGCTCGCGCAGAAAGAACGGCTCGCCTCGTTAGGCCAGGCTTCCGCCGAATTCGTCCACGATCTCGGCAATCCGCTCACCATCGTCTGGGGTTACGTGCAATTGCTCGCCAAGAAGCTCGAGCAATCCGAAAAGGAGAACGGCACGAAGACGCCGAATTCCGCGAAGGAGCTCCAGATCATCGAACAGAATGTCCGGCTCTGCCGTGAGCTGCTCACGATGTGGCAGAGTTATGGGAGCGTCGAAGCCGCGCCGCATAAGCCGATTTCCGTGTCGGCCATCGTTCGTGAAGTGGTGAAAGGCGTGACCGGAATGGCCACCCAGAACGGGGTCGAGTTAAAATCGAATCTGTGCGAAGACGGCTGCACCCTGCTCGGCGACTCCACCCAGATGACGCGCGCCATCCAGAACGTGATCATCAACGCGCTCCAGGCGGCGACGGAAAAAAAGGGGACCGTCACGGTGAGCTGCCTGCGAAAAGATTTCTACGTCGACGTCCGCGTGGAAGACACTGGCGCCGGGATTACGCCGGCCCAAATGGCGAAAATATTCGATCCTTATTTCACGACCAAGCAGGGTAAGAGCGGTACCGGTCTCGGCCTCTACATCACGAAGAAAGTCGTCGAGGATCACAGCGGCTCGATCAAGGTCGACAGCACGCCGCAGGTCGGCACCAGCTTCACGATTCGACTTCCGCTGCTGAATAATTAGCAAGCGACTTTCGCTTGTCACTGCCAGCGGCTTCCGTTCTGTTGGACAGGTGTCTGACTATCGCGTTGCCCCCATTTTCTTGATCCGAATGGCCGGTGTGCCGTTCGATGTCCTCGAGCGACTAGCGACGGTGGAAACGGCGAGGCTCGGGCGGGAATTGGTCGTTAGGCAGGATGAATTCGCAACCGCGAAAGCGGAGGTGGAAGAGCTGCTTCGCCATCGCGGCCACGGACTTTCCGAGGAATTATTTCGTGCCTGGAGAAAAGCGATCCGTTCCGGCACGATGCCTCCGGCCGCGGGCGACGGGGCCTCGCGCGCCTTCGCGCACTGCTGGGAATGCGCCTCCCAGCTCGCGGACATCGAGGCCAGGCTGGAAGCAACGTTGCAAACCGAGTTGGGCAATGCGCGGACGAATCTTCTTGAATCAGCACGAACCGTCTTGCCTCCTTATCTCGTTTTCACTGCGGAAGGATTACGGGAGCGGCTCGCGAAGCAATCCGCGGACTCAGGCGTTTTGCCGCCGCGAAATAAATCGTCGCGGGCGCACGAGCGGCATCTGCTCCTCTATTTGCAACGGATCGCGGCGAAAAATGATTCGCTCAGCGCGTTCGGGCCCGAAGGGTGGGGGACTGTCGACGGTAATCCAGGCGGCCTAACCCTGGCGCCGCGCTCCGGCGTCGCGGCGCGCGAAACTTTTCTCGAGCGTTGGACGGCGCATGGCGTGGCCGCCGCTGTCAACGCAGACCCGGAAACTCGAGCGGAGCTTTCACCGCGCCTCAATCCAAACGGCCTGATTCACGGCCACCGCTTCCTGTTCACCGACACCGGTGAATCGATGGAGCTCGACGATCCGACGCTGTCATTGCTGCAACGAATCGATTCGAAAACGCCGGCTCACTCGTTAGGCGTCGATTTGTCGATCCTCGAAAAACTGGCGGAGCAGAATGTCATCCGGTGGGAATTGGAAGTGCCGGCGCTGGAGCCTCACGCCTTCGACGTCGCTCTTGCGGACGTCGCCGGGTGGCGAGACACGCCGGTCCGCGCGCGTTGGCTCGAAAAGCTTCAACCAATCGCCGAGCTTCCGCGCAAATTTGCCGAGACCGAAGACACCGCGGCGCGCATTCAAATTATCGACGAGGCAGACGAGCGTTTGCAACGACTTGGGGCTCTGCCTAAAACGGGAACGCGCTTTCTCTATTCCGCCGCGAACCCGATCGGCGAAGAATGTTTTCGCGAATGCGGTTTCACGATCGGCGAGAACTTGGTGAACGAAGTCGCGCGCGATGCCGAGCCGTGGATCGATCTCTGGCGCGATTCTTATGCGTTCATCGCGAGCCGCGTCTCCGCCGGGTTGCGCGGGATACTGGAAAAAGCGCCGACCCAAAACGGAGCGTTGCCATTGCCCGCGTTCCTCCGCGTCTGCGATCAAATGCGAATGCCGCTCACCGGTCCAGCCCTCGTGGGACTCGCGCACATGGCTTTCCAGGAAGTGAAAGCTGCGTTGCGCCAGCAGCTGGGCGCGCGCGGGGATGCAGCAGAAGTGCAACTGACCGCGGACGATTGCCATTTCGTTCGCAAGAATTTTCAGTATCCCCATTTCGACGAATACACCTATCCGTCAGCGGACATGCAGATTTCCGCGAAGTCGATCGAGGCGGTGGCGCGCGGCGAATACGAATGGATCCTGGCCGAGCTTCATCCGCCCGTCGCGCTTCTTCATCACGGCTTTTACTGGGGATGTCCGGACAAGGAAGCGCTCGGTCGCGCGCTCGCCAGCACGACGAAAGGCAAGCCGACTTTTCACTTTGGATTTTTCGCGATCGATTTCACAGCCACAACCGCGGTCCGGGTCTTCGATGCGATGCCCGACCTGACTTACTTCGTCGCGCCCCAACGCGGGAATCCGGGCTGGCGAACTGTCTCTCCCGCCGAGATCGACGTTTTCGCCGATGAAACAACCGGCGACGTCGGTTTGCGCAAGCGCGGCACGGGCGAATATCTCGGTTCGTTCGCGCGCGCCTGGGTGATTCCGCTCGGCTTTCATCCCTTTCTTTTTGGACGCACGCCGCACATGCCGCGGCTCCGTTGCGGGAAGGTGATCGTGCAACGCCGTTCGTGGACTGTTTCGCTCGAAGAATTGCCGCCGGGCAATTACACGGGCATTTCGCGCAACGTTGTCGCGGCGATTGAGCGATTACGCGTCGCGAAAGGCTGGCCCCGCTACATTTACATCCGCCCGAGCGAACAGGCGCTTCGCCGCAGTGGGGCGGAAGGACGCGACAAGGACACGAAGCCGGTCTTCATCGATCTTGAGAGCTACCTCTTTCTCGAAATTTTCCACGGTTGGCTCACCAAAGCTGGCGAACTCGAAGTCATCGAAATGTTGCCGGATCCCGATCATTTGCTCTGGCAGGAAAAGGATGGGCGTCGCACCTTCGAGCTTCGGACCCAAATGGTTCCAACCGAATGAAGATTGTCGCGATCGCGAATCAGAAAGGTGGCGTTGGAAAAACGACTACGGCAGTCAATCTCGGTTGCGCGCTGGCGGAAGAAGGTTTGCGCGTCCTGATTATTGACCTCGATCCGCAGGGTAACGCGACGAGCTCATTCGGGTTGCAGGAACTGGAAGGCGAAAGCTTGTACGAGCCGCTCCTCGGCACAGCCGCGATCGCTGACAAGATTGCTCCCACTCGGGTCGAGGGCGTCTTCATCGTTCCGGCGGATCTCGATCTCGCCGGCGCGGAAGTGGAAATTGCACGGCTAGACAATCATCTCACCCGTCTCGCCGAAACGCTCGTGCCCCTGCGGGCCGACAACACTTTTGATTTCGTTCTGCTCGATTGCCCGCCTTCGCTCGGCATTCTCATGACGAACGCCCTCGCCGCCGCGGACGAGCTGCTGACGCCGATTCAGTGCGAGTTTTTCGCGCTCGAAGGGCTGGTGAAGATCGTTCGCATCATCGAGCAGGTGCGCGATTCCGGCGCAAACGATCGCCTCGAGATCGGAGGCATCGTCATGACGATGTTCGACAGCCGGACGAACCTGAGCACCCAAGTCGTCGCCGACGTGCGGGCTCATTTCGGTGAGCGCGTTTACGAAACGGTGATCCCGCGCACGGTCCGTCTGAGCGAAGCCCCCAGCTTCGGCAAATCAATTCTGGAACATGATTCGAGCGGCGCCGGCGCCCGGGCCTATCGCGCCCTCGCGAAAGAGTTTATTCAGCGTCACCGCTGACCGCGCCCCGATAGTGGATCGCGCGAATTTTTTCCATCGTCACCAGACCGCCGGTGATCATGCCATCCAGGACCGGAAGGAAGCTCTGAATTTTTTCTTCGCTGTCGACGATCTCGATGATCATTGGCAGGTCCATGGAAAGGCGGAGGATTTTTGAAGTGTGCATTCGGCTCGATTTGCCGAACCCGATCGGGCCGCGCAGGGCGGTGGCGCCGGCCAGATGCATTTCGCGCGCTTTCAAGATGATCGCTTCGTAAAGCGGCCGATGCTCGTAACGATCGCTCTCGCCAATGAAGATCCGTAGCAGAGTGGCTTCGTGTGGGATTTCCATGCGCGTTACCGGCTGAGAGTGGCGGCGCAGAGATGGCCCGCCCAAACCGCGCCAAGACACAGAATGACCGAGAGAATGACGTTGGCCGCGGCGCGGAACCAATCGCCTTCCATGGTCAGGTTCAAAGTCTGGAGGCTGAAGGAAGAAAACGTGGTGTAACCGCCGCAAACGCCGGCCATGAACGCGAGCCGCCATTCCGGCCTAACGAGCAGTCGACCTTCGGTCCCGGTGTAAGTGGCGAAAAATCCAATCACGAGACAGCCGCTCGCGTTCACCAACAGCGTGCCGTAAGGAAACGTCTCGCCGAAGCGCCGTCCGATCACGCCCGACAACCAGTAGCGTGCGACGCTTCCGAGCGCGCCGCCCCCCGCGACGAGCCAATAATCGAGCCGATGCATTCACCGTTGATAGCAAACATCGTCGCGTCCGGCTAGCGGACCTTCTACGTTCAGTCGAACATTTTTCGAGCACGCCGCGTTTTCCGCGTGTAGAGTTTTCGATGGAACTGGCAAGGAAGCTCGCGATTCTGGCGGACGCGGCGAAATACGACGCTTCCTGCGCGAGCAGCGGGACTTCAAAGCGAAATTCACGGGCTTCAAAGGGAATCGGTTCCACCACCGGAACTGGGATCTGCCACAGCTACACGCCCGATGGTCGCTGCGTTTCGCTTCTGAAAATCCTTCTGACGAATTATTGCATCTACGATTGTCTTTACTGCATCAATCGGATTTCGAGCGACGTGCCGCGCGCGAGGTTCACTATCGAAGAAGTCGTCGGGCTCACTCTCGATTTCTACCGGCGCAATTACATCGAAGGTTTGTTCTTGAGCTCGGGGATTATTCGGAATCCCGATTATACGATGGAACAGGTGGTCGCGGTCGCGCGGACGCTGCGCCTCGAACATCAGTTTCGTGGATATATTCATTTGAAGACGATTCCGGAAGCGTCGCCGGCATTGATCGAGGAAGCCGGTCGTTGGGCGGATCGGATTAGCATCAATATTGAACTGCCCACCGTGGCGTCGCTCGCTCAGTTGGCGCCCGAGAAAAATCTCCCGCGTACGCGTGCCGCGATGGGCGCGATCAAACAGCGGATCGATCACGCGAAATCGGAACGCCGGGAGAGCCGCAAGGCGCCGGCGTTTGCGCCCGCCGGTCAAAGCACGCAGATGATCGTCGGAGCGACCGCGACTTCAGACGCCACGATTTTGGAGCAGGCCGCTTCGCTGTATTCCGAACACAAATTGCGGCGGGTTTATTATTCCGCGTATAGCCCGATTCCTGATGCTTCGAGCAAGCTGCCAGCGATCGCGCCTCCGCTCGTCCGCGAGCATCGGCTTTACCAGGCCGATTGGCTGATGCGCTTCTACGGATTCGAAGTGCGCGAGCTGACCACGGACGGCGCGCCCAACCTCGATCTGTCGATCGATCCGAAGCTCGCCTGGGCCTTGCGCAATCGTCACGTGTTCCCAGTCGATCTCAACAAGGCCCCGCACCAATTGCTCCTGCGCATTCCGGGCATCGGAACGAAATCGGTCGAGCGAATATTGAAGGTGCGACGCTGGCACAAAATCCGGATGGCAGACCTGCCGCGTTTGCATTTGAGCATGGAAAAAGTTTTGCCGTTCGTGATTGTCGCGGACCACAACCCGGCGGCGCTGGCGCTCGATGGCGAACGGCTCGCAGAACGCTTCAAGCCCGCGAATCGCCAGCTCGATTTGTTCGACGCTTCGACTTCGGCCGTGACGGGCCAGTTGTAACCGTGGAACAAATTTCTTTCGCACCGAATTTTTCCGCCTGGCAAAAAGCGGCCCGCTCCGCGCTTCAACGCGAAGTTCCGCCGGAAGCAGTTGCCTGGCAGGAATTGGGTCACGATGCGCCGGCCCTCGATTTATTCGACGAATCGGAAACGTCAGCCGCTAATCACGCGGGCCGTTTCCGAGTGCCGAAGAAGTTTCTGGAACTCGCGCACTTGCTGGCGCTGCATTCTGACGAACGCCGCTGGGCGCTTCTTTACCGGTTGCTCTGGCGAATCACGCACGGCGAACCGAAGCTTCTCGAGATCTCGATCGATCGCGATGTTGCCCGCGCCTTCGACTGGCACAAGTCGGTGCGCCACGACATTCACAAGATGCGGGCCTTTGTTCGCTTTCGCGAAATCAAACGCGAGAGCGGCCCGTGGTTCGTGGCGTGGTTCGAACCGCAGCATCACATAGTCGAGCACAACGCCGCGTTCTTCGTGGACCGGTTCGCGTCGATGTCGTGGTCGATCCTCACGCCCGATCGTTGCGCGCACTGGGACAGGGTCGAGCTGACATTTACGGATGGCGTCGACAAATCTCATGCTCCGTCGGAAGACCAAATGGAGAAGCTTTGGCTGACCTACTACGGAAATATTTTCAATCCGGCCCGCGTAAAAGTGCACGCGATGCAGGCGGAGATGCCGAAGAAGTATTGGCGGAACCTGCCCGAGACGGCGCTGATCCCGACGCTCCTCCAGGAGGCGCCGGGGCGAGTGGACGAGATGATGAAAAGGAGCGCGGCAAAATTTGTAGCGAAAGACGAGGAGGACTGGCAGCCCGCGCCTGCTCCGGACACTTCGAGTCTGACGACGCTCAAGGCCGCCGCGAAAGCGTGCACCGCCTGCCATCTCTACAAACACGCGACGCAAACCGTCTTCGGCGAAGGACCGAAGGGCGCGACGTTAATGCTGCTCGGCGAACAACCGGGTGACCAGGAAGATCTCGCGGGCAAGCCATTCGTCGGTCCGGCCGGGAAAATTCTCGATCGTGCTTTGGAAGAAGCGGGGATCGACCGCACCAAGGTTTACGTCACGAATACGGTGAAGCACTTTAAATGGGAGCCCCGCGGCAAACGCCGGATCCACAAGAAACCGAACTCCCGCGAGATTGCTGCCTGCCGGCCGTGGCTCGAAGCCGAGCTTCGAATCATTAGGCCACACCTGCTCGTCTGCATGGGCGCGACAGCAGCGCAGGCCGTCTTCGGTCCCTCGTTTCGTGTTACCCGCGAGCGCGGCAAAGTTATCGAGTCGGAAGTCGCGTCCAAAGTCGTCGCGACCGTCCACCCATCATCGCTGCTCCGTCAGCCCGACGAAGAATCGCGCGAACGCGAATACAAACTTTTCGTCGCCGACCTGCGTGTAGCAGTGAAAGCCGCCAAATAGGCTTCTGTAGCCCTCGCCATGTGGGCGACGCGAAATTGACTTGATCCGCCCTAGAACTCTCTCGTCGCCCACAGGGCGACGGCTACAGAAGAATCAATCTTCCGGCATCCCTTCCAAGAGCGCTTCGCATAACAACGTCTCCGCCCCTTTTTCAGTACAAACCGCATAGGTCGATTTCACGATCTCTTTAGTGCTCTCCTTAAGATGCCCGGGATACATCGAGAGCCCGGCGTACTCGCCCTTCGCATTCAGGATGTAAAAGCTGATCCCGAAATTCGGATTGCCTTTGCTGTTGAGCAGGCGCTTTTCCACGGTGTTCGCTTTTATCCGGCGCAACGCATCCATCCCGGCGTCTTTCGGACCCATGCCCTTGCGCATGTTCTCGACGATGAGGAACGAACAAAGACCGTAAAGATTCGCTTCGCCTCGACCGGTCGAGCCGGTGGCGCCGACTTCCCCATCCACATACAAACCCGCGCCAAAAATCGGTGAATCCCCGACGCGTCCCGGAATTTTCCACGACAACCCGCTCGTCGTAGTGACTCCGCAAATCTCGCCTTTCGAATTGATCCCATCGCAGTTGATCGTGCCGTAAATGTGCTGCGGGTCGATCAACCCTTCCGCGACCATTGCGCGCAAGGCGCGCCGGCCGGCTTCGGCGCGCTTTTGCGGATCCAGGTAATGCTTCGGATCGATTCGCCGTTTCCATTCCAGCCACAGCTCCCGCGAATGTTCTGTGTTCAGGTCGTCCTCGATTTTGAACCCGAGGCCGCGCGCGAAATCCTGCGCTCCTTTCCCGACAATTAGATGATGATCCGTCTGTTCCATGACCGCCTTCGCCACGAGCGACGGCGTCCGCACACCTTCAATGCACGCCACGCCACCGGCGCGTTTCTTCGGCCCGTGCATGCAACATGAATCGAGTTGCACGACGCCTTCCGCGTTCGGCAATCCGCCGTAACCCACGCTGTCGTCGAGGGGGTCCAGCTCCACGATGTTCACGCCCGCGATCAACGCATCGAGCACGTCAGCGTTGCCGCTCGTCATCATCGTGAACGCTTTCTGGACGCAGGTCACGTCGCCGCCGTTCTTGAACTTGTTCCCGTTCGCCGAGGCGATCACGGCCGGCCTCGCCGATTTCGAGCTCGTAACCGTGGGCGCCTGCCCTAAAAGCGCGCGCGGCGTTACCGCCAACGTGAGTCCGCCGGCCACGCTTGATTGCACAAAGCGACGTCTATTCATGCTTCATCCAAGCACGACGCGCCGCTGAATGGCAACGCTCAGTTTGATGCGGCAGCAGCCCGTTTTCTGTAGCCGTTTTGCTGTGCGAAGCGTGATTGAATTGCTCTATGCGCCCCGGCGTCGCCCACAGGGCGACGGCTCCAGAAGAATCATGTTCCTCGCCAGCAGGCCGTGATGCCGCACGCGAGCACGGATGTCGTCAGCGCATTCACGACCTGTCCGACCACAAACCAAGGATGGAGGTTGATGAACACGGCCGCGTTCACGATCAGCGGCGCGGACAAGGCCATCCAGCAAACCGCCGCGAACCGCAACGCCCCCGGCAATCCGCCGGCGAAGACGCCGCCCATCCGTGCGACGAGCAGAAAGACCGTCGCGATCGCGATGCAGCTCAAGAATGTGATGGTAGACGAAAGCGCGTAGCTACGGCTGTTCTCCGGGCGCCACGTGTTCGGCGTCCGGCGCTGGAACGGATGAAAGATCATGCCCATCCAAAGCCAGCTCGTGAAAATGGAAACCACGCCGGCAATGGCGCCCGGGGCAAGAGCGAGGAGCAGAGTTTTCATCCTGCTGAAAACGAGATTAAGCGGAACGGTCGCCGGATGTCACGCCGCGAATTCGCCATTAAATCTTTCGGCAAACAGAACCGTAACTCATTCCGATCCGAATTAGTTAATATGATTAAGAAACTACTGCTGCTCGTGGCTATCGCGGCGAGCTTCACTTTCGGGGCCGCTCTCAAGGCGGAGGGATTACGCATCGAAATCGGTGACAAGCCATATTACAGCCATGGCGCACGTTACTGGAATGGCGATTGGGAAATGGTTTGGGTCCCCGGCCATTGGTCGGAACATGGTCACCATTGGGTCCACGGCCATTATCAGCGTGGCGAACACCGCCACCATCACCATGATGACCGTGTTCGTGAGGACGTGCGCGTCGAAGAGCGTCGCTAACTAGAGTCGCGACTGAGAAATAGGAGTGGGCCCGGTGGCTTGAGCGCTGCCGGGCCTTTCTTTTTTTAGCGATAGCGGAAATTCGACAGACGCAGTTGTCTGACCGCGGACGAATCAGGAGCAGGGAAGAAAATCTAGGGAATGATTATGAGTTTTAAAAAATTTGGAATCGCACTCACGTGCGTATGCAGTTTCGCAGTCGCATCGTTCGCGCAATCAACTCCGGCATTCACCCGGCTCGTGGTTTTCGGCGATAGCTTGTCGGACACCGGGAACGTTCGCGCGCGCACGAGCGCCAAGAGCAGCGGCGCAATCGATTACCCGAGCCACACTTTTAACTACGATAACGGCCGGTTCACGAACGACACCGACACCGATCCGTCGTCGAACACCTACATCGGAGTCTGGCACGAACAGCTGGCCCGCACTTTTCTTGGGTTGCCCGCCGCGACCAATAGTCTTGGCGGCAGCACCGGCCTCAACTACGCGTTTGGCAGTGCGACCACGAACGACGGCACGCATGAAGAAGTGATATCGACTCCGGTCGCCGATATCACGATCACCATCGACGACATGGGCAAACAGGTGGACGACTATCTGGCCCAGCACACGGTCGATGCGGCGGCGCTCTACATCGTTTGGGGCGGTAGCAATGACATTCGCGACGACCGCAGCTCGTCGAGCGTGACGGCAACCGTCGGGCGAGTTGACGGGCTGATCAGCCGGCTCGCGACCGCCGGAGCAAAGTACATCATGGTGCCGAACGTCGTCCCCATCGGCGATATTCCGCAGGATGCCGGTACGGCAAAAGGCGCCACGGAGAATCAAGCCGCGGCCGAATACCGCACCGAACTGGCCGCCAGTTTGGATGCGCTCCAGAGCACTCTCGCCACGCAAGGATTTACACCGACGATTTATCGAGTTGATGAGTGGGCCGACGTTGTCCGCATTTTCAGCAACGGTCCGCGATTTGGATTCACCAACATCACCAGCCCGTCCCAGGACAATTCGAGCGCGGATCCCGACCACTATCTTTTTTGGGACGACATCCATCCCACCACCGCCGGCCACTACCGGCTCGCCCTGACCGCTTTCAACGCCATCGTCGGTCCGTCGCCGTCGCCGGCCAAGGCGCTGAATATTTCCAGCCGCATGTTTGTCGACACCGGCGAACGCGTTGCGATTGCCGGCTTCGTAGTCACGGGCGATGTGCCCAAGAAAGTTCTGATTCGCGGTCTCGGTCCGTCGCTCACCGCCAGCAGCGTACCCTCCGTCCTCGCCGATCCGACACTGACTTTATTTGACGTATCGGGCAACAGTCAGGCGTCCAACGATGATTGGAGACAATCGGCCAACGCCAGTGACATCATGAACAGCGGCCTCGCGCCTACGGACGACAAAGAATCGGCAATTCTCGTCACGCTCAATCCCGGTCAGTACACCACTCAACTGGCCGGCAAGGACAACGGCACCGGAAATGGCATTATCGAGATTTACGATGTGTCGGGTAGCGCTACCGCGACCTTTGCGAACCTGAGTACGCGCGGATACGTCGGCATCAACGACGACGTCCTGATCGCTGGTGTCGCGATCGGCAACGGCGATAGCCCGATCATGGTGTTCCGCGCCCTCGGTCCGTCGCTCGCCGGCTTCGGCATCGTGAATCCGTTGCTCGATCCGACCCTGGAACTCTTCGATAGCAACGGCACCAGCATCGGTTTCAACAACGATTGGCAAACGCCGCAGGTGCAGGCCATGCGCGCCGTCAATCTGGCGCCGACCAATGATCGCGAGTCCGCGATCGTCAACGCTTTCCTCAGTCCTGGCAATTACACCGCCGTCGTTCGCGGTGCGAATAACACCACCGGCGTCGCCCTCGTCGAAGCGTACCGGGTGCCTTAGGTAAGAATTGTAGGGCGGGCCCGTCGCCTGCCTTTTCATTTCGGCAACCGGAGCGGTTGCCCTACAATGGTGCGTGTCCGTGACCGCACCGCCTTTCGAAATGCCGATCGACGTTCAGCCGGCGGACATCGACCGGCAGAACCACGTCAACAACACCGTTTACGTTCGCTGGATCCAGGAAATCGCCACCGCGCATTGGAACGCGACTGCTCCCGTTCCTGCGCGCGACGAGATCGGCTGGGTCGTGCTTCGACACGAGATCGATTACAAATCGCCGCTCGGTCTCGGCGATCAGATTGTCCTGCGGACCTGGGTCGGCAAAGCTACCCGCGTCACTTTCGAGCGTTTCGTGGAGATCCTTCGCCAGCCCGACCGCAAACTAATGGCGTCCGCCCGCACTCTCTGGGTCCCCATCAACCCCGAAACCGCCAAGCCCATCCGCGTCCCTCCCGAAGTTCGCGAACGCTTCTCGACCTGAATAAGATTCTCCGCTGTAGCCGCCTCGCTCTGTCGAGGCGTCCTCTTGGATACGCGGCGCGATCCCGCGCTGGTGGCGGGGACTACAACCGTCCAATTCTCCACATACGATTCCTAAAATGGGGAAAATCGACATGAAAAAACTCATCACCATTTTACTAAGCTGCACTCTCGGATGCGCTGCCGGCGTTAACGCGAAACAGGACGACGCAAAAATAAAGGCCGCGCCGAAATCCAGACCGGTCGTCCAGCAGCAGCATATCAACGCCGGTCCGCGCTCCATGTCGAAGACGCACGTGCAGTCGGTCCGCACGCAGCACCTGCAAACTTTGGACAGCGCGAAAATTCATCACGACAACATCTCGAAGCACCAGTTTCGGAAAACGAACAATCTTCAGTCGCAAAGCACTTCGACCAACTTGAAGTCCACGAAATCCGTCAAACAGGTGAACCAGCTGCCGGCGGTCCAAAACAATTCGAAGACCGCGGTCCTCGCGAACAAAAAAAACGCGACGAACATCCAGGCCATCAAGGCGAAGTACAATAACTTCAAGGCGAAACCGAACCCGGCGATTGCCAGCGCTCAGTTCAATCAGAACTACCAGATTGCGGGGGCCCAGAATTGGAGCGGCCCGCAATATCAGGCGTTCTCCTCGTATCGGCCGCAGTGGCACGACCAGGGCTGGTGGCAATCGCGTTACGCCGACAATCTTCTCCTCATCGGCGGCGGCTGGTATTACTGGAACTCCGGGTATTGGTATCCCGCCTGGGGCTACGACACGGCTTACTCCTATTACCCGTACGACGGCCCGATCTACGTAGGCGACAACCGCGTTCCGTTCGATCAAGTCGTGGCCGATTGCCAGGCGACTTTACAAGAGCAAGGCTACTACAAAGGCGACGTCGACGGCCTGATGGGTCCGCTCACTCGCGAAGCCCTCGCTTCCTTCCAACGCGACCACGGCCTCATTACCACCGCCGCGCTTGATCAACCGACCTTGTCTTCGTTAGGCCTGGGCTAGCGAACAAGTAAGAAGGAAAAATTAAGAATTAAAAAAGGGGAGAACGTTTCTCCGAGTCTCCGCTTTGCCCTTCTTAATTTTCTTTAGACGTCACTGAATATTATACACGTCGACCAGCGCGTTCCCCGTCGTCCCGTTCACGCCGCTTACCACCGCGGTATAAGTCCCGGCTGCCAACGTCGCCAAAATTGCTGACTCTCGGTCGTCTGCCGGCGCGAGGCCTAGCGCCTGGATCTCGGCCTGCTGGCCGCCATCCTTCCAATTATCGTTCGTCGCGATCGTCCCGTTCCCGTTGTGCAGTTCCAGCACGGGATCCTGCAACGTGTCGGTCACTCCTAATCCCGCGAGCGACGGCCCAAGCGCACGCGCCACCACCGTCCCGTTCACCGCTCCGTTGCCGCCCACGATAAAACCGGCGATGAACACATTGTTCCCCGTCTGGACAAACGCCCGGCTGCTGACGTTGAGCAGCGCATGCAACGTCGGTTCAAAAGCGAGCCAGCCCGGGAACCCGTTAGTGCCAAAAGTTGTGAACGTGCTCTTCCCCCCGGCCGGTGTGAATTGGAGGATCGAGCCGCCACTGACAAACTCCGACACGAATATGTTCCCCGCCGGATCGATGGACAGGCCCGTCGCCGTCGAAATTCCCGTGGCGAAATTACTCTTCGTCCCATCCGGGAGCACCTTCACTACCGTGTTCGCGCCCGAGTCCGCGATGAACAGATTCCCCGAAGGATCGAACGCCATTTCCTGCGGAGTCGTCAGCCCCGACGCAAATACGCTCCGGATATGGAGCCCGACGCTGTACCGAAATATCGTGCCCGTCCCTGATTCCGCCACGTAGACGCGTCCGTCCGGCCCCACCGCGATCCCCGTTGGTTTGTTGAGCCCGCCGTTGAACGTGGTCTTCGTTCCGGATGAGGTGAATTGGAAAATGGTTCCGCTCCCAAAATCCGTTTCGTAGAGCGTGCCCGAACCGTCAAACGCGAGACCGGTTGGCTGGTTGAGCGTCCCCGCGAAAGACGTTCCCGATATCCGGCCCAGCGCAAATTTTGTGATCTGGTTGAAGTTGAAGTCCGCCACGAACAAGTCCCCCTTCGCGTCGAACGCAATCGCTTCCGGACCTGACGCGTTTATAAAATTAATCCGGGTATTATCCGGACTGAACTTCGCCACTGGACCATTCCCGGTCGATACCCACAGATCGCCCGGCGCCCCGCGGCTGGTGCTCGCACCCATTCTTACGCTCAGAATCAAAACCGCCGCGAACAGCGCGTTTTTCATAGCTCAAGCCTAGCAAGATGAAGGGAAATTAAGAATTAAAAATTAAGAATTAAAAAGGAAAGGGAATCACTCTTTCGATCGTTTGATAATCGTCACGAAAATTGCGGTCAGCTCGGTGATCTCCTGGCGTAATGCCGCGAGTTTGTCCGCCGAAACGATGCGCGCATCGACCAGCAACTCCAGCAGTAAGCCGTCTCTTCGATCTCTTTTAGGCAATCTCCGCATTTGGAAATGAATTCCGGCTTGCTTCTGCCTCGATACGCCTCCCGGTAGTTCGCTCCGATCGACGTTCCCGAACGCAACACCTGTTTGCCCAACACCTGCGCCTCGCTTGTCTTCGGCAGCCTCACAAACATCTGAATTGTTCGAAGCCCGAAATCTTTCGTCCGTTCTCTCAGATCGTGCCGGGGGGTCACTCTCTGAATTTTAGCTGCCCTTTCCAAATAGGGGAAGCCTTCGTATCGTCTCTTAGGCCGTCCGCGTTTCCGCTGCCGTCTTTTTTAATTTTTAATTCTTAATTTTTACTTTATGAAATCTCGTCTTCTCGAACTCGCCGGCCTCATCCTCATTGGTGACGGCCTCATGGGCCTGCTCCGTCCCCGGCGCCACTCCCTTCTTTGGCATATCGGCCCGCAACTCGCGAAAGCCGTCACCGAAGAATTGGCCGAACACCCAAACACCGCCCGCTCCATTTACGCCGCCGAGATAGCGCTCGGAATCGCCGTCGCCTCCATCGCCCTCTCGGACGTCAGCGACCTGTAGCCGCGTCGCTCTGTCGACCGTTTCGTTCGCACGGCGACATAGCGCCGTGGCTACATCCCGGATCCCGTTCGTTTCTTAATTCTTGATTCTTATTTTTCACCCTTCGTCGCTTCCGCGACGACCTCGAAACAGCTTGGTTTGAGATGGGCCATCGGCTCTTTCAATTTCGCGAGCTGTTCCGCCGTCCCGTGCACTTCCAGCCGGACCAAGTCAGCAATCTTGAGCGCTTCCGCGAGGAGAGCACCGACGTTCTCGAGATGCGCGAGCAATCCATCGGCATCGACGTACCCTTCCCGGCAAAAAACCTCGTCGCCGCTGACGCTGAATCCGTAGAACAGATTCTTCGGTTCTGTTTTCGTCTTCTCGACGAATTTCGAAAACCCCGCCTTGAACGCCGCCAGTTTCCCCGGGTGCACTTTGAAATACGGATGCAGACTGACAAAACCCGATAGTGTGCTCATGCGCCGATGCTATCCGGCGCGCCGAATAAAAGTAAGGAAGAATTAAAAAGTGCGCTTCCGATTGGCGCTTCTTCCTTCTTAGTTTTTGATTCTTAATTTTTCCATTAGCATGTTTGCGTGATGAGCACGCAAACACGCTGGTTCTCTCGCACCTTCGAGCTCGGTCTTCCTCCCGAAGCCGCTCCGGAAATTCTCGATCGCCTTCGCAGCGCGCCCGATCGCCTCTCTGCCGCCGTAGAAGGATTGTCGCCCGAGATCCTCACCAAACGCCACGGCGACAAATGGTCGATCCAGGAAAATGCCGGCCACCTCTTCGATCTGGAATCTCTCTGGGACCAACGCCTCGACGACTATGCTCGCGGCGCGAAAACGCTTCATCCCGCCGACCTCGAGAACCGCAAGACCCACGAGGCCGCGCACAACGATCATCCGATCTCCGAGATTCTAGAAAACTTCCGCAACGCCCGTCACGCCATCGTCGAAAAGATAGACCGGATGACTCGCGCCGAACTTTCCCGCACCGCGCTCCATCCCCGTCTGCAACAACCCATGACCGTTGTCGATCTCTGCTACTTCGTCGCCGAGCACGACGACCACCATCTGAAAACGATTCAGGATCTCCGCGCCAGTTTCCCAGACGCACGGTAAGCGCGTTCTTGTGTCGACGCGTCTTCTCTTCGCGGCGACATAGCGCCGCGGCTACAGTAGAAAAGAAAAAGCCGCCGAGGAATCCCCGGCGGCTTTTCTAATTTTGGAACTTGGAGCTTGGGATTTGGGATTTCCGCCGCCCCAGAGGTGGCTAGCCCATATTCAACGAGTCTAAGGTCGGCTCGTCGATGACTGCCGTCACCGTCATACCGTTATCGGTCTGATATTTGGTGAGCGCGTCCCGGGTTAACGGTCCGATTAATCCATCCACGTCACCCTTGTAGTAACCCATCTCCTGGAGCGCCGCCTGCACATCCGCGATCACTCTGTCCGGCGGCTCCGACCGCTTACCGACATAGATCGGCGCATCGTAAGCATAATACTCGTGGCCCGAGTCGTAGCCCCACGCCGGATACCAGTAGCCATTGTCGAAGTAGTAGTAACCGCCAGCGATCAACTCCACCCGCGGATGATGCGACGTATACCAACCCCGATCGTGCCGCTCCGGATGATACGAGCGATACACTTCATACTGCGGTCCCTGCCAGCGTTCGCTGCCCGGGAGCCGGAAGTTCGCGCTGAAGGTCACCGCCGGGACCCGGTCGGGTCTGGCCTCGGCCCGGAAGTTCGTGTGCTGCTGCCTGATCTGTTGAACCTTTTGCACATCCGGCTTCCTCGCCGCCGCCACATTCGTTGTCGCGCTTTGCGAAACCGACGGAGCCGCGCTTACGCCCGGCGTTGTCACCGGGTTAATCGTCGCACCGGTCGCCGGTGTAGTGCTGGCCACTGCCGCGGGAGTTGTGCTCGCGGCTGGCGCGGGAGTCATACTCGCCGCTGCGGCCGGGCTTGCCGTCGTCTTGGCTGCCGGGCTGGTAGTCGCGTTTGTCTTCGGTGTTGAAGCAACGCTCGCGCTCGGCGATGCGCTCGCGGGCGCCTTCGAATTCTTGTTGTTCCGTCGCGACTGATTCTTAGTCGCGTCCGGCGTTGAACTGGTTGCGGGCGTCATCGCCGGTTTTTCTTCGTTCGTCGCGGAGTCCGGCGTCTTCGTCTTGCTCGACTTTCTGTCCGTCTTCTTGGTCGACGGTGTCGTGGCCGGGGTCATCGCGGGCGATTCGCTCGCATTCGACTGCTTTAGCGTGTCGGTCTTGGGCGCCCTCGTCGTTGTTGGCTTTTCCGTCCGCGGCTTTTTTTCCGGAGGCCCCTGTCTCTTGCTTGGCTGCGATGCTTCCGGCGTTGGCTCTTGAGCCATGACGGCTCCAGCCATCGCCAGCGAAGCGACTACTAATAATATGGTGATTTTTTTCATGGTGCTCAGTTTTGGTCGGTTGGCGGAAGCGATCTATTCAATGTTCGGCCGTTTCACGCCGGGCATTGATCGCCTCAACGCATGTAAATCGCACGAAGAGGCCCACTTGGTCGTTCACCTCAATCCCTAATCGCAAATCGAAAGGCCCACCTGAATATACGATCGCCTTCGGACGAACTAGCTGAGGCGCCTCATTTAATTTTTTCCGCCTAGACGTGGCTCCGCTTTTCAGGTAATAACCGCGCCGACATGCCGAATTACCCCTCAGACTATCTATGAAATGCGTCGCCTTCGCGTTCACGGTATTGCTTGCTTTGGGAATCCCATCGCTGCTTCGCGCTGAGGACGGCGTGATCGATCTCGCTGCGTTGCCGAACTACGCGAGGCAGGTTATCCCCAGCTACATCTTCTTCGATAATACGCCGGTGGCATCCGCGTACACATCGTTCAACCCAACGACGAACACGGGAGCAACCCTCGGCCGTCTTCTTTTTTATGACAAACGACTCTCGCGGAACAACACCGTAAGTTGCAGTTCCTGCCATCAACAGGCCCATGGTTTTAGCACCCCGGATATTGCCGGAACCGGCGTCGCCGGCACGACCCCTCGGCACCCGATGCGTCTCATCAATTTGCGTTTCAGACCGGAGCCCGCTTACTTTTTCGACAGCCGGGCGCGGACCTTGGAAGACGTCGTGACCCAGCCCATCCATAACTCGATTGAGTTGGGATTTAGCGGGACCAATGGCGATCCCGATTTTGCACAGCTTATTGTGAAGCTCTCGGCGCTGCCCGAATACCAGCTGCTTTTCAACTTGGCGTTCGGCTCCCCTGGAATTGACGAGTCGAGAATTCAAAAAGCGCTGAGTCAATTTGTCCGCAGCATTCAGTCGTTCGATTCCAAGTTCGACGCGGGGAGCATGCCTTCGACCGGTGGCGCGTTTCAGAATTTCACCGACAGCGAGAAGAGGGGACAGGCCCTCTTTTTCAATACGGACACGTCGCCGAACCGCGGAGCAAATTGCTTCCTGTGCCATTCCCCGTCGACCTTTTCTAACTCAAACGCCATTGGCTTCCAAAATAACGGCGTTATTACCGCCATCGGCGGCGGAACTGACCGCACCGTGGTCAATTCGCCTACCTTGCGCGAGATGTTTAACCCATCCAGACAGTTGAACGGCCCGCTCATGCATGACGGCTCGTTCACCAGTATCGCGCAGGTCCTCGAACACTATAACGCGCCCCCGGACAACCCGACCCTCTCTGCGCAATTAAAGCGAAACGGCGTCCCCATCATTCTGAACCTTACCCAGCAGGATCGCGTCGATCTCGAAGCCTTCCTTCGGACCTTGTCGGGCTCGGCCGTTTATACCGACCCGAAATACTCGGACCCATTTCGCCCTGATGGAACGATCACCGTCATCGACACCACTCCGCCGCCATCGCAAACTGTGAACCTCTCCACCAGGCTGAAAGTCCTGACCGAGGACAAGGTCGGCATCGGGGGATTTATTATCGCCGGCACCGCTCCAAAACGCGTCCTCGTTCGGGCCCTTGGTCCTTCGCTCGCCAAGTTCGGGTTATCGAATCTCCTCGCCGACCCAACTATTACCCTTCAGGGGCCGGCTGGTTTCAGCCCGATTACAAACGATAACTGGCGATCGACCCAGGAGGCTGCGATCCGCGCCACCACGCTCGCTCCCGGCGACGATCACGAATCGGCCATCCTGGTGACGCTCGAACCGGGGACTTACACGGCTATTCTCAGCGGGGTAAACGAGGGCACTGGGACTGGCATTCTTGAAATCTACGACCTGGATGTCGCGGTGGATTCGAAACTCGGTAATATTTCGACGCGCGGCTTTGTTGGCAACGGTGACGAAAGTCTCATTGCGGGCTTCGCTGTTGGAAATACTGATAGCGTCGATCACATTGTTATTCGCGGCCTCGGCCCAAGTCTCGAGAGGTTCGGCATATTTCCGTCGGTAAGAGATACCGTCCTAGAGGTGCGAAATGCCAACGGCGCGGCGCTGGCCATGAACGACTACTGGCAGCAGGATCCCGAAAACGGTGATGTCATCGCGGCCGGCCTCGCGCCAGGCTACCCTACCGAGGCCGCCGTTGCCATCACCGTCGGCCCCGGCACTTATACCGCGCTCCTCTCGGCTAAGATCGAATCATTCATCGACCTCCGCGGCGTCGGCATCGTCGAAATCTACAGCCTCGGCCGCGTGCCGTAGTCTGTCCTGCCTTTCCTGTAGGCGCGTCGCTCTGCCGGCCGAGCCGTAGCCTCTGGGCATAGGATGGTCGACGCGTCCCTCGTCCCCAACCTCTGTTGGAAAGCCCGGCCTCACTCTTTCGGGCTGAGTTCCGGGGGAACGCAAATTGTCTTCGAAGCTCTGCTTCGTTCGTTTAGGTGCCACCGCCTGGCCGCGATTAGGTAACACAACTGTTACCTTCCAAGGCCCTTAACGATCGCGCCGCGCGTCCGCCACAGGACGAACTCCGTGTCTCCTGGACGTCCTCCGAAGTCATTTCTCCCTCGAGAAATCGCCCTGACGGCCATCCGCAGTTCGAGCAGACCGGCCTGCACTTTCATGTCGCCGGCGTTGCCGGAAAACAGGCGATAGACAACGCCTATTCGACCCAGACGCACAAAATATTTCAAACCCCTTGACGGCGCGTCGTCGGTTGTTCGCATGAAGACAGCAACTGTTAAGCAAGTGGTCGGGCGCCTCAGGCAAGCCTGCAAACAACTCTCGATCGATCGCGTGTTTGCTCAATTCCAAAGCGCGCTCGTCTGCATCGACCAATTCGGGTTTTACGCCGGGCTCATCGTCGGCTTGTTCGGAGTCGCGTCATTTCTCCTGCATGCGGCGCGTTCGTTTGCCGAGAAAGGGGTGCTCTAAATGATCGACCCTCGTGCAATGCGCCGCCGGGCTGCCCGCTTTCTGAGCGAGCGCTACCAACAACGGGAACGTCCGTGCTACTTCGCGGACCTCTTCCTCTGGACCCTTATTATCATCGTCTCGACCTGGCCACTCTCAGCGGTAGCCCACGCCATGATGATGTTGAAATGAGAACGAACAGAACCTGAAGGGGGCAATGTGAGTTTCGTAATGATCGTCTATTACCTGGTGTTGCGGCTGATCGATAAAGTCTAGCTTTCAAACGCAGCCGCCGCCTCTTGATAAAACGCTGCGGCCGCCCTCGTCTCGAGCCGCAGCGGATTGCGCAGGAGATTGATGTCGCGAGTGGGGGCGGGCGGCGTAAACGGCAAGGCTACACAACCACTCGGGAGCTGATGTTCCACCATCATTTGCGGCACCACCGAGACTCCCGTGCCGGTCGCAACCATATGCGCGATCGTGGAAAGCTGGGCGCCTCTTAGCGCCAATTCCGGTCGAAGATTGTGACTCGCCAATAGCTGGCAAACCTGGGCCGACAGACAATGCACTTCGTGTAAGAGCAGGAACTTTTCGGACTTCAGATCGCTCCAGTTGATCTTTTTCTTTTTCGCGAGCTGATGTTGAGCGGGCAGCAAAACGAGAAGCTCCTCTTTGCCCAGGAGCTGAAGCTTCAGAGCCGGGCTTTGCTGGCAGGTCGACATAATGGCGAGGTCGAGCGTTCCGTCCTCCAGTCGGAGAGCGAGATGTTCCGTTGTGTCCTCCAGGATTTCGAGGACGACCTTCGGGTAGCGCGCTTGAAATTTCCCGATCAGCTTCGGCAAAACATACGGCGCCATTGTTAGAATCGCGCCGACCGTGAGCCGGCCCGATACGTCCTGTTGCAAGTCGTCCAGGCAACGGCGCGCCTCCGCGATTTCGACCAGAATTTTCCGGGCGTACTCGAGCAGGCATTTGCCGGCTTCCGTGACGACCACCGCGCGCGACAGGCGATCGAACAGCCGATGCCCTACTTCCGCTTCCAGCTTTTGGATCTGCTGACTGAGCGAAGGCTGCGCGACATGTTCGCGATCGGCCGCGCGCGAGAAACTCCCTTCCTCGGCAACAGCGACGAAGTACCTGAGTTGGTGAATTTCCATTGCCTTACCGGTTAGTGCCCCTCCTGTCGCGCCGTAGCCTTGGCGAAGGCGGATCTTCAGCGACAGCAACGAAATAACGGAGCTGATGAATCTCCATTCGGGAAAGCCTGGTTGGCCTGAACCGTCCGCCCGCGAACCCCCCTTGTCCACTCTTGCCGCTTCTCCCTTCACGCCACACGTCACTGCCCCCCATTCTTCCTTCTTAATTTTTCATTTTTAATTCATACTTGGCGGCGTTTTGAGCCGCCTCGATTCCATCGTCACGTTCCTGACCGAGATCGGCCTCCCGGTCCGGGAAGATAAAATTCCCGAAGAAACTTTTCTCCCCGGCCTTTGCATCTCGCGCGGAACGCTTCTCTTCGATCGAGTGCGGCTCACCTGGCCCGGCGACCTGCTCC
>DATBCW010000005.1:0-7102 GCA_036270255.1 Chthoniobacterales bacterium | reverse complement strand
CGAAAAACTTTGGTGCACGAATTTGATCAAGGCCGGGGTGCTCGTGGTGATGGCGAAGACGCCTCCAAAGATCGTGAACGGCAAGGAGCGCAAGCAAATCAGCGCTTTTATTGTCGACGTTGATTCGCCGGGTTTGGAGATCACGTATCGCTGTCACTTCATGGGGCTGCGCGCGCTCTATAACGGCATCGTGAAGTTCACCAACGTCCGCGTCCCGCGCGAAAACCTGATCGCGAAGGAGGGCCAGGGATTGAAGGTCGCGCTGACGACGTTGAACACCGGACGGCTCACGATTCCAGCGGCGTGCGTCGGGTTATCGAAACGGCTCGTGGAGATTTGCCGGAAATGGTCGAGCGAACGCGTCCAATGGGGCGCTCCGATCGGCCAGCATTCGGCCATCGCCGGGAAAGTGGCGGAGATGGCGGCGAACACATTCGCGATGGAAGCGATCACGTTTCTGACTTCCGCGCTGGTGGATCGCAAAGCGGGCGACCTGCGAATCGAAACGGCCATGTGCAAAATGTGGTGCACGGAAATGACCTGGAAAATCGCCGACGACGCGATGCAGGTGCGCGGCGGGCGGGGTTACGAAACTGCGCAATCGCTCGCCGGCCGTGGCGAGGAACCGATCGCGGTCGAGCGTTTCCTGCGGGATTGCCGGATCAATCTGATCTTCGAGGGTTCGAGCGAAATCATGCGGCTCTTCATTGCGCGCGAGGCGCTCGATCCGCATTTGAAAGTCGGCGGAGCGATCTTCAACACCCAGTTGCCGATGACGACGCGGGTGAAATCGATGTTCAGCTCGGGCTCGTTTTACACCCGCTGGTATCCGAAACAATGGTTCGGCGGCAGCGCCGGGGACCTCGATAAATTGCACGCCGATTTGCGCGAGCACGTCCGCTACGGCGCGGCGACGAGTAGGAAACTCGCGCGTGGTCTCTTTCACGCGATGATGCGGTTCGGCCCGAAGCTCGATCGCGAACAACTGCTGCTCTCGCGCTTCGTCGGGATCGCGACGGAGCTGTTCGCGATGAACGCGACCTGCGCGTTCGCGCAATCGAAGATCGATGCTGGCGAACCCGCGGCGGAAATCCTTTCGCTAGCGGGCTATTTCTGCCGCTCCGCCAAGATGCGGATCGACCATCATTTTGCCGGGACGAGCGAGAACGCGGACAAGAGCGGCTACGCGCTGACCCAGGAGTTGCTCGCCGGCAAACATGAAGAGCTGCGGCGCGGGATCGTCTGATTAGATCGCAGCGATTACGGCCGGCGCGATCTTTTGCACGGCGATCTCGAGCACGTCGAGGGTGAGGTCGCGGGCTCGTGCCTGGCCTCCTATCGCCTGGGTGTTGGCCCACTGCTCGGCCTCGGCACGCTGTTCGTCGATTAAATCGTTGAACTCCTCCTGACTGAGCTCGCCTTGCTGCAGCTGGACAAGCCACTTCTCGAGCAAAGCGGCGTTCTCCCGAGCGAACTCCCGCGAATCCGTCCTGGCTTGCTGAAGCAGACTCTGGAGCTGTGCCTTCGCGGCCTGAACGGAATCGTCTTTGATCCCATTCAAAACGTCATCGACTGCCGCCATAACTTCTTCTTTTTGCTAAGAGCGAATATCTTCGCCCTTCAGAGCAAGGTCGTAGTTCTTGGAAAGCACTTCCTTTAAGTCCGCGGCGTAGGCCGGCTTAAAAAAGGCTTTGCGGCGCTCCAGGGTTGAGGAGTGTTTCTTGAAGCGGGAATGCAGATTCGAGATCGCTGCACTGCGCCGCGCGTCTTTCTTTGTGGCTGCAGCCTGCTCGGCATCGGCGAACTGTTTTTCCAGCGAGGCAGTGCTGGTAGCGAGTTTTTGATCGTCCCAGGTTTTGCCGGCGCCTTCAGTGAATTCGTCGATGTAAGCCAGATGCGCGGTCTTCAGGTTTGCAATCGCGTCCCGGCTCGCGGCGTCCTTGGTGCTGGCACAGGCGCCAAGGAAAAGTGCGGCGCAGATAATGAGGACGACGGAATGGAATCTCTTCATAACGGGCGAGCGGGGTTGTCTTAGTTTTCGATAGCCGATTCCACGAGGTCAGCTTCGGCGTCGCGACGTTTGAGCAACCCGTCGAGGCCTTTGCCTTCCCAGAGCCGTTTCATGGCGCGAATTTGGTCGGCGATTTCCTGGAGGTCACCAGCCGCGACGGCATCTCGGACGGCGCGCATTTCCCGGCGGCTATCGCCGTTCATGCCCGGGCCGCGGTTGAACACCAGCGAGACGAGCGCGCCCTGAACGGCGGCGGGAAGCTGGTCGAGGCCGGGGAACGCCTTTTCGGTACGCTGACTATAGAGCGGCAGCGTCCGTTCCTTGAAAACCTGTTCCGCGTCCGGGCGCTTGATTTTGATGTCGCTAAACTCGCTCGCCCGCGCGCTTGCGTCGTCGCCCGAGAGGCCGATCACGTCTTTGAGGCGGTCGATCTGGTCTTCGCTCAGGAAGGGGTTCCAATCTTCTTCAAATTGGGCCTCGGTGACGAAACCGAGATCGTAGCCGACCCCGATTGTTATGCCGCTACTACCGCCCGGCCACTTGCTGGGCTGGTCGAGACCTTCGGCGTTGAGGATGAGGCCGAGGGCTGCGTCAGGGACTTGGAGGGCCATGAAATGGTCTTACTCGCTTGGACCGCCCGCTAGCAATAACAAAATCATCTCGCGTAACGCCAACGGTTTGACCCGGCTGACCGGCCCAGCTACCCTCAGCGGATGAGTATGCCGCCCGTGCTCACGGAGACGGCCCGACCATCGCGCCGGCCCGAAGAGAGCAAAGCCAAAACCCGAACCCAAGATAAAGCGGCCGCGTCGCGCGCCCTGGAAATCCTCGAGCAGCATGTCTTGCTCGACGGGTTCCGCATTGTGCTCGACGACGAACGCAGTCGCGGGTCGTACTTACACAATGCCGCGACCGATTCTCGCCTGATCGATCTGTATGGCTTTTTTGGTTCGATGCCGGTCGGCTACAACCATCCGTATTTCAACGACCCGGCGGTAGTGAAAGAGCTGGCACGCGCCGCGAGAATCAAGGTCGCCAACTCAGATATTTATTCACGGGGCTATTCGGAATTTGTGGAAACCTTGGTGCGGGTGGCCGGTTTTCCCCCGCTCGAACGTTATCTTTTCATTGAAGGCGGCGCTTTGGCTGTCGAAAACACACTGAAGGCGGCGATGGATTGGAAGGTGCGGAAAAATATCGCGGCCGGCCACGGCGAGCGCGGCACGGAGATTCTCCATTTCCAACACGCCTTTCACGGCCGCAGCGGCTACACGATGAGCCTCACGAATACCGATCCGCGCAAGACGGATTTGTTCGCGAAATTCAAATGGCCGCGGGTCTCGAATCCGGCGATCGATTTTTCGCTGCCGGAAAACGAGCGCGAAGCGGATGTCATCCCGCGCGAAAAGAGATCCGAGGAAGAGATTCGGCATTTCATTGCGGAACGCGGCATCGATATCGCGGCGATCATCATCGAGCCGATCCAAGGGGAAGGCGGCGACAATCATTTCCGCCGCGAGTTTTTGCAACGGCTCCGCGAAATCTGCGACGAGAACGAGCTGCTCCTGATTTTCGACGAAGTCCAGACCGGTTTGGGAACAACCGGCCGCACCTGGTGCGCCCAGCATTTCGGCGTCGTTCCCGATCTGCTGGCGTTTGGGAAGAAGGTCCAGGTCTGCGGAGTTATGGCCGGGCCGCGGCTGGACGAAGTGCCTGATAATTGTTTCCGCCTGCCGAGCCGGTTGAACTCGACCTGGGGCGGCAATTACACGGACATGGTTCGTTCGACCCATTTCCTGCGAATCATCGAAAAGGAAAACCTGGTCGAAAACGCGCGTGTGGTTGGCGAGTATTTCCTGAAAGCGCTTCTGCAATTGCAAAGCGAACAACCCATCATGACCGCGGTGCGCGGCCTTGGCCTCTTTATCGCTTTCGATTTGCCGGACCCCAAAACCCGCGACGAATTCTGGAAAGGCCTGTTCGATCGCGGCCTGCTCGTTCTGAAATCGGGCGACCGCTCGCTCCGCTTCCGCCCGGCCCTCGACATCACTACTGAAGTCGTCGACGAAGCGATGGATTTGCTGCGTGCCCAATGTGAGGCGATGCCGAATGCAATCGCTTCTCAATAAACTCGGGATCGGCGCGGAAAACCCCGGCGTCTTCAATGGCGATTGGTCCGGGAGCGGGCCGGTCATTGAAAAATTTTCGCCGATCGACGGGAAGCTGCTCGCTCGTGTTCGCACCGCGACTGAGGCCGAATACGACCAGACGATTGCGCGCGCGCAGGAGGCTTTTGAAAAGTGGCGCGTCACGCCGGGGCCAGTCCGGGGTGAAACGGTCCGTCAGCTCGGGAATGCACTGAGGGAGCTAAAGTCGGAGCTCGGGCAGCTTGTTACCCTCGAGTCCGGCAAAATTATTGCGGAAGGCGAAGGCGAGGTGCAGGAGATGATCGACATCTGCGACTTCGCTGTCGGCCAATCGCGGATGCTCTACGGCCTGACGATTCAATCCGAGCGTCCGAACCATCGCCTTATGGAGCAATGGCATCCGCTCGGACTCGTCGCGATCATTTCGGCTTTCAATTTTCCGGTCGCGGTTT
Organism: Chthoniobacterales bacterium; assembly: GCA_036270255.1. Taxonomy (GTDB): domain Bacteria; phylum Verrucomicrobiota; class Verrucomicrobiia; order Chthoniobacterales; family UBA10450; genus AV80. The sequence continues at coordinate 2,492 of DATBCW010000005.1, read as the reverse complement.
GGTCATGGAATGCGGCCCTCGCGGCGATCTGTGGCGACGCCACGATCTGGAAGCCGTCCGAAAAAACGCCGCTGACTGCGGTCGCCGTAATAAAGATCGCTGAGCGCGTTTGCCGGCAGACGGGCGCCGATCCCGCTCTATTTTCATTGTTGATCGGCGATGGTCCGTCGATCGGCCGGAAGCTTGCGGCAGACCGGCGTATTCCCCTCGTCTCCGCGACCGGCTCGACGCGGATGGGCTTCGATGTCGCGAAAGAAGTGCACGGCCGGCTCGGGCGCACCGTGATGGAACTCGGCGGTAACAACGCATTGATTGTCGCGCCGACGGCCGATCTCGACATGGCAACGAACTCCATTTTCTTCGGCGCGGTCGGGACGGCCGGGCAACGTTGCACTTCGACGCGCCGGATCATTGCTCACGAATCGATCGCGGACGAAGTGCGGACCCGGCTCCTGGCCGCATACAAGTCCGTCAACATCGGCAACCCGCTCGATCGCCAGACGCTCATGGGCCCTCTCATCGACCCCGCGTCGCTCGAGAATGTGCAGCGTTCCATTCAGCGCGTGAAAAGCGAGGGCGGTGAGGTCCTTTACGGCGGCGAGAAACTGGACGGCGAAAAATTTCCGGGCGGTTGCTATATGAAACCGTGTCTCGCTACCGCACGGCCCGATTTTGAAATCGTCCAGGAAGAAACATTCGGGCCGCTGGCTTACTTCATGACCTACCGTGATTTTGACGAAGCCCTCGCGATCCACAACGGCGTCACCCAGGGGTTGAGCTCGTCGATTTTCACTAACGACATGCGCGAGGCGGAGAAATTTTTGAGCGCGGCCGGGAGCGATTGTGGCATCGCGAACGTGAATACCGGCACGAGCGGCGCGGAAATCGGCGGCGCGTTCGGCGGCGAGAAAAATACCGGCGGCGGGCGAGAAAGCGGAAGTGATGCCTGGAAAAATTACATGCGGCGCCAGACGAACACGATCAACTTTTCCCGGGAACTTCCGCTCGCCCAGGGCATCCAGTTCGGCGCCGGCGAGGGGAGCGCGACCGTATGATTTTTCGGAACCTCATTTGTCAAAGACGGCGAGGGACCCCGCAAGCGCTCGATCGCTTCCGCGAACCAAATCACATGGTCGTTAGATTGCGCCTCAGGTTTGGCGAAAGCCGAATCTGCGACTGAGAGGTCTCTCGCCGTCTGCGCGGCTCGAGATGACATCGCTTAGACAAGAATCAACACTATGACGACAGCGACGTTTAACGAAAAACAGGCGCCGGCCGCCGCGGAAAATCAATTCAACTGGCCGCTTTGTTACGAGGCCGAAAATCTTCTTCTTGAGCGCATCGATGCTTTCCTCGCGCAGAATAGTTTCGCGCAGATTCTTTCCGGGCGGATGCGCAACGAAACGGGCACGCTCTTTCTCGATTGGGTCGATCACCTGGTGGTTTCGCCTAACGACGAAGCGGCCTTTCGCGAAGCCGGTTTTACCGAGGATCCGTTAGGCGAAAACAAAGACGGCCTCAAGGCGCTCTGGCATCCGGAAGCGATCTTGCCGCGGGTGTTGCTCTCCGTGAAGGAGACGAAACATCCGAGCGCGCTGGCGATCCGGCCGGAGTTTGTCGCGGAGTTTGCCGCCGCGCATGGGATTACGAACGAGATCGAAGGCGAACCGTTTTCGCGCTTCCGCAAGATGCTCGCGTTCGAGGAAAACGACGCGGGCTTTTACGCGATCGAGCGGCGCGGTTATCGCGGGTACATCCCGCAACCGGTCGACTTGAAGAAATTCCTGGCCGCGCGCGAGATTTGGCAGACGCGCCGCCGCCGCTGGGACCGCGATGTGAAGGGTTACGCCTACTCACTCGAGCGGCTCCAGGACGTGGTGGATCTCGTCGGCCCCGATCTCGCTTGTCATCTCGTCTTCGAAGAAGAGCGCGCCTTCTGGCAGAAGCGCAATCGCGCCGCGATCGCGCAGAAGCGCCGGCAGGATTCGTTAGGCTTGGGTTGGGCGAATCACGATCACCATACTTTTCGTTCGTCGCGCAAACATTTCGTCGATCTCATGAAAGCCTGGGAGATGCTCGGCTTTCATCGTCGCGAACGTTACTACGCCGGGTCGCAGGCGGGCTGGGGCGCGCAGATCGTCGAACAGCCGATCGAAGGAATCACGATCTTCAACGACGTTGATCTTTACCCCGACGAAACCCAAATCGATTTCTCCAGAGAACCGCTGTCACCGGAGGAGAAAAAGCTGGGCACGGTGGGGCTTTGGGTTGGGCTGCATGGCGAAAGTTTTCTCGATGCGGGAATGCATCACCTGGAGTGCCGCTTTGATTACGAGCGCCTCCGCGGGCAGCTCGCCGCAGCCCATATCAAGACGATGGCGCCGTTTTCCGATTTCCCTTTCCTCAAGCAGGCGTTCACCCAGGGTGAACGATGGGCCGTGCGGCCAGAGCGAATTACCAGGCTGCGGACGAGAGATCTCCTCACCGACGAG
>DATBCW010000004.1:0-46888 GCA_036270255.1 Chthoniobacterales bacterium | reverse complement strand
CAACGCATCCACCTTTAACGCGCGATGCGCGTGCTCTTCATCGGAACGGGCGAAATCGGCGTGCCGGTTTTGCGGTGGCTGATTGAATCCAAGGAACACGAACTCGTTGGGATTGTTACCCAACCGGATAAGCCGGTGGGGCGCGAACAACGGATAGAAGCACCGCCGATCAAAATCGAGGCCGCTGGAACCGCTCTTCCGATTCTCCAACCGAAACGAATCAAAAACTCGGTTGCAGAAATTCAGGCGCTCAAACCCGACCTGATCGTCGTGATGGCTTACGGACAAATCTTGCCGCGAACGGTTTTGGAAATTCCTCTAATTGCCTGCCTGAATCTCCACGCCTCGCTCCTTCCGCGGCACCGCGGCGCCGCGCCGATCCAAGCCGCGATCGTAGCAGGCGATCGTGAGACCGGAATCAGCGTCATGTTCATGGATGAAGGTCTCGATACGGGCCATGTGTTGTTGCAGAAGCGCATTGAGATCGCACCAGACGAAACGGGCGGCTCGCTCCACGATCGTCTGGCGGAGATTGCGCCGGCGGCGCTGAACGAGGCGCTGATCCAACTTCAACGCGGAACCGCTGTCCGGACGCCGCAGGATTCGTCGGCCGCAACTTACGCACCGAAGCTCGAACGCGAGCATGGCCGGATCGATTGGCACGAGTCCGCTGCCTTGATCGAACGGAAGATTCGCGCCTTCAATCCGTGGCCGGGGGCGTTCGCAATTCTGCGCGATGACGCCAGCCGCGAACGGAAGCTGAAGATTTTTCAGGCCCATGTCGCGGGCAAATCTTCCGGCGAGCCGCTGTCAGTTCCGGCAAAGGATGAGGCTCTCGTTCTTGACGAGGTTCAACTCGAGGGAAAACGCCGGATGAGCGCTGAGGAATTTCTGCGTGGCTATCACGCACCGGTCCAGTTTGCCTAATGTGGGAGGAGCCTTTGCGCCCCGATCTCCGCTTTGGTAGGGCGAGACGCTGTCGAGCCTGCGCGGATGCGCTCATAACGTCCCGCGGTTCGAGGAGTCTCGCCTACCCAAAGATTGTCGGGGCGCAAAGGCCCCTCCCACATTGGGTCATTCTTTGCTTCCCAACGGTTCCGGGTTCTGTTGAAGATTACCGGCCCATGTCCAACGACGCTCCAACGCCTACGTACAAACGGATCGTCCTCAAGTTGAGCGGCGAAGCTCTGCGCGAACGCGGGGCGAAGGAAAATATTTCGCCGCAAATCGTTCGGGAAATTGCGGAGCGCATTAAGGAAGTGAGGGCGCTCGGGGTCCAGACTTCTGTCGTGATCGGCGGCGGCAATATCTGGCGCGGACTAGCAGCGCATCATCGCGGGATGGATCGGACCACCGCCGATTACATGGGGATGCTGGCAACGGTCATCAACGGTCTAGCCTTGCAAAGCGCCCTGGTCCAGATCGGTATCGAGACGCGAGTCCAGACCGCGATCGAAATGAAGAACGTGGCCGAGCCGTTCATTCTCGGCCGCGCGATCCGGCACCTTGAATTGGGCCGCGTCGTTATTTTCGTCGCCGGCACCGGGAACCCTTATTTTTCCACGGACACAACCGCGGCGTTGCGCGCCAGCGAGATTCGCGCGGACGTGATTCTGAAGGCGACAAAAGTCGACGGCGTTTACGATCGCGACCCTGCGATCGATTCCGCCGCGGTGCGCTTCGACAAGCTGACCTTTTCCGAAGCGCTGACCAAGCGCTTGCAGGTCATGGACTCGACCGCGTTCAGTCTCTGCATGGACAACCGGATCCCGATCATTGTGTTCGACATGAATACGCCGAGTAATTTTACCGATATCGTGCTCGGCAAAACAATCGGCACGATGGTATCGGAGTAATTTATGACTGCTGAAGAAATCGTGTTCGAAGCTGAGATGTCGATGGAGAAAAGCGTTGACTACATGATCCACGAATTTTCGGCGGTCCGCACCGGGAAGGCGTCGCCGACGCTGGTGGAGAATGTCGACGTGGAAGCGTACGGCTCCGCCATGAAATTAAAGCAGCTCGCGTTGATCACCACGCCCGAGCCGCGCCTGCTCGTCGTTCAGCCGTTTGATGCGGCTACGGTTCGCGACATCGAGAAGGCGTTGAAGGATTCAAAGATTGGAATCACACCGATGGTCGACGGGAAAATAATCCGGCTTCCGATTCCCGAGTTGTCGGAGGAACGCCGGAAGGATCTGGTGAAGTCGTTGCGCCAGATGGCGGAGGAAGCGCGGGTCCGAGTTCGCGGCAATCGCCGGACAGCGCTGGACGACGCGAAGAAATTGAAAGCGTCCGGTGAACTCACCGAAGACGGCCTGCATGATCTCGAAGCCGACGTCCAGAAGTTGACCGATCGCTTCGTGAAATCAGTCGACGATCATCTCGAGCGCAAAGAAGCCGAAGTGATGAAGATTTGATTGCACTCAACAACGGTTGTCATCCCGAGCCGCGCAGACGGCGAGGGACCTCGCAAACGCTCAACCGCTCCCGCTAAACGAAACGCAGACTCTGTCATTGAAAGCCAAATGTTTCGCGGAAGCGGCCAGTTTCAGTTGAGAGATCCCTCAGCGCGCTTCGCCAGCCTCGGGATGACCGTTGTCCCTGCTACAGACGCACCAGATCCAGCAAAAACTGGCACCAGAGATAAACCATCCCGCGCCAGGAATACTTCACCTCGCCCTCCGGCGTAGGCTTTAACACGCCTTTCTTGATGTTGTGCGCGATCTGGTCGCGCAAATCGTTTTCCACTTCGAGCTGGATGCGGTCTTCATCCATCGGGTCGATCACGCTGGTCTCGACCTGGTTTTGCCGGAGGAATTCCTTGTGGCTTTGGTAAAGCTGCCAGAACGATTGATCCGGCCGCTGCCGATTGATCCGGAATTGCGGCGTTAACTTGAGGCCGTAGGAGAGCGGGTAATTCCACGTTGTCCAAATCGTGCCGTTGTTCGCCCGCGAAGAAATGCGCAGGTAATAAAACGAAAGATCATTCTGCTCGTTCAGGCAGATCGTCGCCTGGGCGCGATCTTCTTCCTTGTAGAAAAGCCGGAAGAATTGCCGGTAATCTTCCCAGTCCCAGCCGGCATCGGTGACGTGGACGAACCCTTCGTTGTGAATCTCGGCGCTGATTTCATCGAGCGTCGGGAAAACATCCGGCGACGGCGGGCTCTTCGGCCGAAGGGCTTTTTCCCTGGGCAACCGCAACGCGCGAATCCGGGTGAGAATTTCCAGCCACGGCAAAAAGAACCAGGCGAGGGCCGCAGCCAAACCGGCGATCCAATTTCCCGAAACGAAATAGACCGCGAGAAAAGTGGAAACGAGGATTCCGACCGCGCCGGCCTTTTGCGCGAACGCCGTTTGGTAGCTGCGCAGGGCGACGCTGAGCACCGCGACGCCGAGCGTAAGAAAAAGGCCAAACAGCATTAAGGCTCGATCCGGTGCTTGTTCAGAAACGCTTCCAGCTGGTCGGTATCGAAATTGGCAAGCACTTCATCGCCCGCAACGAGCGTCGGCACATAGGTCTGGTCGGAGAGCTCGCGCATCTCTTCGTAGGCCTCCCGGTCCCGGCCGACATCGATCTCAGTGAATTGATAGCCACGTTCGGTCAGATATTCCTTCGCATCGATGCACCAGGAACACCACGCGCGGCTATAAAGAGTAATGTCGGTCACGGCATCGGAATAAACCTGACCCATTTCTCCGCGTCAACCGTAGCCAGTGGATCAATATGCCTTTGCCCAAATAACCCGGCGCGGGCTCGGGTTCCCGGTGAAGGGACAGATTCCGGCTTCCGGCGGATTTGCCGGATCGTCGAACGGGATGCAGCGGATCGTGACCTTCAGGTCGTTCTTGATTTGTTCTTCGACGCCGCGCGAACCGTCCCAATGCGTCAGCGCGAACCCACCGTGAATCTCCGGTTTGCCGGAATTTTTCGGCGTGAAGAAGGCGTAGAAGTCATCCTTGGAATCGATCAAGCGAGTGTTCGCGTCGCGAAATTCCGTGGCCCGCTTCAGCAGATTCTGCTGGATCGAGACAAGAAGGTCAGGCGCCTGCTGGACGAACTCTTCCGCTTTCAGGAACTCCTTGGCTTTCACGGCTTGATCGCGCCGGCTGACTGCGACATTGCCTGATTCCAAATCGCGCGGGCCGAGCTCAACCCGTAACGGCACGCCTTTCTTGACCCATTCCCAGCTCTTCACGCCGCCGCCGAGGTCGCGATTATCGACCTCCACTTCAACCGGCGCGCCGGCGTAATTCATCGCGCGCAGTTGCGCCGCGAGCTTGTCGGCCACTTCCAAAACCGCCGCGCGCGTTTCTTCCTTCGGCGTGATCGGAATGATCACAACATGAGTGGGCGCAATTCGCGGCGGCAGGACGAGTCCGTCGTCATCGGCGTGCATCATGATAAGCGTGCCGATCATGCGCGTGGTCATCCCCCAGCTTGTGGTCCAGCCAAATTCCTGTTTCCCGTCGCGCGTCTGAAACTGAATGCCGCTGGCCCGCGAAAAGTTTTGCCCGAGAAAATGCGACGTGCCGGCCTGAATCGCTTTCCGATCCTGGACCATCGCTTCGATGCAAAGCGTCTGGACCGCGCCGGGGAAACGTTCGCTCTCCGATTTCTCCCCGTGAAAAACCGGGAGCGCGACGTGATCTCGCGCGAATTCCTCGTAAACGTCGAGCATCCGCCTCGTTTCTTCGCGCGCTTCCGCTTCCGTCTCGTGAACGGTGTGCCCTTCCTGCCAGAGGAATTCAGTCGTGCGCAAAAAAATCCGGGGCCGCATTTCCCAGCGGACGATGTTGCACCACTGGTTCAAAAGAATCGGAAGATCGCGATAGCTCTGGACCCACTTTGCGTAACTGGCCCCAATGATCGTTTCGGACGTCGGCCTAACGACCAGGGGCTCGGTGAGCGGACTACCCGGCACCATTTTTCCCTCGGCATTTACTTCGAGGCGAGTGTGCGTGACCACCGCGCACTCCTTGGCGAAACCTTCAACATGCTCCGCTTCTTTCGCGAAATAGCTGAGCGGAATGAAGAGCGGGAAATAGGCATTGCGATGGCCGGTCGCCTTAAACTTCGCGTCGAGCTGCCGTTGCATGTTCTCCCAAATTCCGTAGCCCCACGGCCGGATGACCATGCTGCCGCGCACGTCTGAGGCTTCCGCCATCTCCGCGGCGCGAATGACCTGTTGGTACCATTCGGGAAAATCTTCCTCGCGCCGGGGCGTGATCGCGGTTTTAGCGGCGGCTGGAGTTGGTTGGGCCATGAGAAAGCGGCAAAATTAAGCTTGGCGAAATGAAATGACCAGCGACCATTTCTCGACGGCCTCGCAACTTTGGGGCGGGTCCGGGTTACAATCCGAACAGATGAAACTGAAACCGACTTTCTTCCTCCTTCCCGCGCTGATGGGTGCGGTGCAACTCGCGCCGAGCGTTTTCGCCCAATCCCCGCCCGATCGTCCGGAGCGTCCTTTCCGCCAGTTCTTAACTGAGCGTCGCGCCGCTCGTTTGGCGAACCTGACCGATGACGAACGCGGCCGTCTCCGGGCCGCCTATCAGAAGGCGCTGCAAGATCCGGCCGTGCAAACGGCGCGTGATAAGATGAAACAAGCGCGGCGGGAATTTCGCGAGGTTATGCGCCCGGCGTTGCTGAAAGCCGACCCGTCGGTTCAACCAATCCTGGAAAAATTGCGAGCGGAGCGACAGGAGAAAACCGATCGGCAGTAAGGCGCGTTAGAAATTCCGCGCGACGAGCGTATCTGCCGGATCTTCACCGCGCTCGGCGTAACCGCCGGCGAAATCCATGCTGCACATGGTGCCGAAGCGCGCGTGCCTGCCAAAAGCCGCGCCCGCCACGTTGTAGTTGGGATTGAAAATATTCTTGCGATGCTTCCGCGCCGGCAAACCGTCGTCAATGATTAGCGCCAGCACGACGTCGCGTGCGGTGGACTTGCCGTAGGAAATGTTTTCCCCCCAGCCTCCCATGAACGTTCCGTAGCGCGCGATCCGTTGACCAGCGTGGCTGCGATCTTTTCCTTCGTGGCCAAAAGCACCGTCAGCCTGGTCGGCGCAATGATCGGCCGCGGCGCGGCTCATTCCCCGCGAGAGGGTCAGCGGCGGCAACGGCTGGGCACTTTGCAGGAACCGGATCGCTTCATCGACGGCGGCCGTCCCCTCTTTGGTCCGAATGCGAGTGTGTCCGGGAAGAATCAGCACATTGCCGTTCATTCGGCCTCGCAATTCCTGGACGAAAGTCGCGTAGAGGGCGGGATTTTGCCGGGCGAGATTAAGTTCCCGGATAACGGCGCGGCCGGAGGCCGCATCCTCATTTTTCTCGGCGGCTAAAGCCGGTAGAGCAGCGAAAATTGCCAGGGCGACAGCGGAAGAAATTGAGAGGCGCATTTATGGTAATTATAAGCAGCCGCGGTGCCACGCCGGCCCCTCGCAATCGCCCCTTTCCACGCCCAAAATGCGGGCCAACATCCAGTTGACACTCCCCGGCTTCGCTCATACTTTCCGTGCCCTCCCGCTCCCGATGAAAACGTTTTCCGCTAAAGCCAACGAAGTTCCGCGCAAGTGGTGGATCATTGACGCCAAGGACCAGGTCCTCGGCCGCGTCGCTGTGAAAGCCGCCAATCTTTTGCGTGGCAAAGAAAAGGCGATCTATACGCCCCACGTCGACACCGGCGATTTCGTGGTCGTCATCAACGCCGAGAAAGTGCGGCTCACGGGCAAGAAAGAAGATCAGAAATCTTTCATGAGCTTTTCCGGTTTCGTCGGCGGCCACAAGACGGAGAACGCGAAGGCTCGTCGGGCGCGTCATCCCGAGCTGCTCGTCGAACGCGCCATCCGCGGAATGATTCCGCACACCAAGCTCGGTCGTTCGGTTTACCGGAAGTTAAAAGTTTATCGCGGCGATCTTCATCCGCACGCGGCCCAACAGCCGGCCGCAGTTTCATTCTAGGATTTTCGTATGGCAGAGACCCAGGAATTCATCGCCACCGGCCGCCGCAAGACGTCGGTCGCTCGCATTCGGATGACGCCCGGCAGCGGGAAGATCGATATCAACGGCAAAAGCTTTGAGGATTATTTTCCGACGATCCCGCTTCAGAACACGGTGCTTCAGCCGTTGCAGGTGGTGAAGCTGGCGAACTCTTACGATCTGTCCATCAACACGACCGGTGGCGGCGCCACAGGTCAGGCGGGTGCGGCTCGGCTGGCAATCGCGCGAGCTCTGTTGCTCGTCGATGGCAATCTTCGCGGAACGCTCAAGGCTGAAGGTCTGCTTCGCCGCGATCCGCGGATGAAAGAGCGCAAGAAATCCGGGCAGCCCGGCGCGCGCAAACGCTTCCAGTTCTCGAAGCGGTAATCGAATTCTTCGCTGGAGAGCGCACGCGCCTCGCGTGCTGGTGATCGCGCGCGAAAGTCTACGGCTTCTTCGGCGCCGAAGTATTTTTCGGAGGCGCCGGCGGAGCAGCTGGCGCAACTGATTGGGCAGCGGGCGGAGCTGACGGCGCCGCGGCCGGCGGAGGCGGAGTGATCGTCTGGGTCGCAGGAGCAGCCGGCGGAGTCTCCGGCTTGAGCAAACGAAGCTGGTATGCGGCATCCGGCGCGAGACGGCTTTCGCGATACTGCGTCATGATGGTCTCACAGACGCGGCGCGCTTCGTCGATCTGTTTCTTATCTTTCAAGAGATGGATTTGGGAATACAACGCCATCGGAGCTGCGAATCCTGTCGGGTCCGCCGTGACAACGCGTTGATAAGCGGCAAGCGCTTCGTCATTCTTTCCCAGCGCCTCCAGATTTCCCGCGATGGCCAAACGCGCCGTGCCGACCAACTCGTTCTTCGGAAACTTATCGAGGAACGTGTGGAGGGTGGTGTTGGCTTCGGCGAATTTCTTTTCGTTCCGCTGCGCATCGGCCAGCAACAGGTAGGCTGAAGCCCCGGCCGCAGTGCGGGGGTAGTCCGCCATGACCTTTTGGAAATCGGCGGCGGTCTTAGCGCTCGCCAGCATCTCGGCCGCGGAATTGGCCTGCCGATCAGTATAAAGGTGGTAGCCGCCGTACGCTGCCACGCCCAGAAGCGCCAGAATGAGCACCGCCATGACTTCTTTTTTGTAGCGGTCCCAAAAAACTTCGCGTTCGGGCGCGGTATCGGTCGAGGTAAGCGTCGGCATTTTTGTATGGGAATGGAAAGGTCGCCCGCCGCGAACGGCGCGCGAGGCTTGCTCTTATGCCACGCGATAGTTTGCCGCGCAAGGGCTGGAGGTAAGTCCGACCGGCGCGCCAACGGCTGCCGCCGAAAAATAGCCTAGCCGCGGCGCCGCCTTTTCGCGCGGGCCAGCCGTAGCCTCGCCGAAGGACGTGTATCCGCCTTCAGGAATTTCCGCATCAACGTGAGCGCCTGCCGATTTTCTTCAGGGGTATTGGAGACCGTGCAGTCGGAAGGCACAATCAAATCGTAGTCGCGCATGTAGGCGTCGTTCGCGGTGAAAAGGACGCAGAAATTTCCGGCGATGCCGGTCAGGATGAGCTTCTTCGAACCGAGATAACGCAGAAGCGTGTCGAGCGTCGTCGAGAAGAAGCCGGAATGTTTTGGCTTAAGAACGAAATAGTCATCCTCTTGCGGCTGAAGGAGTGAGGCGATCTCGCGGCCGCGCGATCTTTCGCGAAGGCAATGCACGACTTGCCGCCGAAAATCGGACCGCCACCGGCCGAAATTATCGTTCACATAAATCACCGGAACGCCCGCTTTCTTCGCGCGCTCTTTCAACCGCAGGATTTTTCGCGCCATCGGCCGCGCGTAACGCAGGAGCTGGTTCGCCTCCGGAAAATCGAGGTCGTTGATGACGTCTATCAGGAGCAACGCCACTTCGGATTTGTCGGGCGCGCTCCCGTGAAGGTCTGCGTTCTTGGCCGGCATAATAACGAATGGGGCGGCTCCCGTGCCGCCCCAATCTTCAACCCAACAACTCCCTCAACGCTTCTTTTTCCCGCCCGATTTCTTGCCGCCCTTCTTCCCGCCTTTCCGCGACGAGGCCTTGCTGCTCTTTTTCCCGCGGCCGGAGCCGCTCTTCTTGCCGCCCTTATCGGATTTGTTGACCGTCGCCCAGGCGCGCGCCTCCGATTCCTTCTTCGAGACGCCGCGCTTCTCGTAGCCTTCTTCGATGTGCTCTGCTTTCCGTTTTTGTTTTGACGTGTATTTCTTCTTGCTTCCTCGTGCCATGGATCCCTCCTGATTAAGTTTCTGGCTCAATAAGAAAACGAATCTGCGCCGCGCGACGGATTTATCGCCGGGCCAGCTCGATTTGATACGCGCGAATTGCGACGGCGCGGCGAAACGTTTTCATGAATGCGCTCCAGGATTTTTTCCTCATCGTTCTTGGCCCTGACGGCAAGCCAACCGAGCTAACGCTCCTGAATATTTCGCTCCGCGGCTTGATCATCTTTATCGTCGGCCTCGCCCTCGTCCGGATCGGCGATCGCCGGTCGCTTGCGCAAAAAACTGCGTTCGACGCGGTCTTCATTGTCCTGATGGGGTCGATGTTGTCTCGTGCGATCAACGGCAGTGGGCCTTTTTTCGTGACGATCGCTGGCGGTATCGCGCTCATGATTGTCCATCGCCTCTTCGCATTTGGGGCCTGCAAGGCCCACTGGTTTGGCAAACTCATCAAGGGCCAGCCGCTTACCGTCGTCCGCAATGGGGAAGTCGATTGGAAGCAGCTCCATAGCGCCTTGGTTTCCAAACATGATTTCGAAGAAGACCTCCGCCTCGACGCGCAGACCGACGATGTCGCTTCGATCGGTCTCGCCCGCCTCGAACGCAGCGGCGACATCAGCTTTATCAAGAAAAAGCAGCAGTAGTTTCTGTCCCGCCTGCATTCGACATTGGACGCCTGCCCCGCCGTAGCCTTGCGGAGGAGGGTTCGGCGTTGGACGTTTGCTCCAATGTCCCACGACAAGCTCTTCATCCCTGGCCCGGTCGAGGTCTCGCCGAAAACCTGGGCGGCTTTCTGCCGTCCGATGATCGGCCACCGCAGCGAGGCTTTCCGCGCGCTTTACCGCTCGGTTCATCCACGACTCCAAACGTTGTTCGGAACAAACCAGCCCGTTTTTCTCTCCACCTCGTCGGCTTGGGGCGTAATGGAGGCTTCGATCCGCAACCTCGTCTCACGCCGCGTCCTCAACTGCATGTGCGGCGCGTTCTCCGACAAATGGCTCGACGTCAGCCGCCGTTGCGGGAAGGAAGCTGAGCCGCTTCAGGTCGATTGGGGCAAACCCATCGAGCCTGCCGCTCTCGACGAAAAACTTGCCACCGGCGATTTCGATACCGTCACCCTAATCCACAACGAAACTTCGACTGGGGTTATGAACCCGCTCGAAGAAATATGCGCCGTCGCCCGGAAATATCCGGACGTCGCTCTGATCGTCGACAGCGTTTCGTCCTTCTCCGCCGTGCCCATTCCAATGGACGATCTCGGGATCGATGTTCTTCTCACCGGCAGCCAGAAAGCCCTCGCCTTACCTCCCGGCTTTTCCGTCTTCTCTGTTTCCGAGAAAGGCTTCTCGCGCGCCTCGCAACAAAGAGATCGCGGTTACTACTTCGACTTCCTGGAATTCAAAAAGAATCAGGAAGACGACATGACGCCGACCACGCCGAGCATCGCGCACATCCACGCCTTGGAATCAAAGCTCGACGATATTTTCACCGAAGGCCTAACGAATCGTTACGAGCGTCACGCCCGCACCAACGCTCTCGTCCACGATTGGGTGCGCCGCCGCGGCTTCGATTTTTTCGCCGAGCACGGCTACCGCTCCAAGACCCTCACCTGCGTGAAGAACACTCTCGGCATCGATGTCCCCAAACTCGCGCGCGACCTCCGCGAGAAACATCACCTCGTCATCGACCCCGGTTACGGCAAGATCAAAGGCAAGACCTTCCGCCTTTCGAACATGGGCGACGAAACCGAAGAGACTGTCGGGCACTTACTCGCCTGTCTCGACGACGCTCTGCGGAAATGGTGAACGATATTCTTTCCTGTATCGGGGATACGTCGTTGCTTCCCCTTCGGAAGATCGTGCCGAGGAACGGCGCCAAAATTTTCCTGAAGATCGAAAGTGAAAATCCGACCGGAAGCATGAAAGACCGGATGGCGCTCGCTATGATCGACGCCGCGGAGAGAGATGGACGACTGAAGGCTGGCGGTTCGGTGGTCGAATACACGGGCGGGAGCACGGGCGTTTCGTTGGCGCTCGTCTGCGCGGTGAAGGGTTATCCGCTGCAAATCGTCAGCTCGGATGCGTTCGCGCAGGAGAAGCTCGATCATATGCGAATTCTCGGCGCCCAGCTTCAGATCGTGAAAAGTGAAAGCGGCGGGATGACGGAAAAGCTAACCCGCGACATGGTGGAGGCGGCGCGCGTGATCACCGATGAGACAGGCGGGTTCTGGACAAACCAACTCAAGAACACAGATCAACTCGCCGCTTATCACAAAATGGCGGACGAGATTTGGGCGCAAACGCATGGAAAGATTGACGGCTTCGTTCAAATGGTCGGCACGGCAGCGTCGCTCCGCGGAATCGGTGAGCGATTACGGGGGCACAACCAGAAAATCAAAATCGTAGCGATCGAACCCGCGGAGTCCGCGGTCCTTTCCGGCGGCAAACCCGGTTCGCACAAGATCGACGGCGTGGGCGCCGGATTTGTCGTCCCACTTTGGCGTGATGGGATCGCGGACCAGATCGACCAGGTTTCCACGGAGGAAGCGACTGCCATGGCGCTGCGCCTGGCGCGCGAAGAAGGTTTGTTCGCGGGAACTTCGACCGGCGGCAATGTGGTCGCCGCTCTGCATCTCGCAGAAGAACTTGGACCCGACGCCACCGTCATTACGGTATTGTGCGATTCCGGAATGAAATATCTGAAGACGTTCCGGTCGTCCGTCGCAGATCAATCGTTGCGAACTTGAGCCAGCTTTACGAATTCCTGCGGGCTGGAATGAAACGCGTTCAAATCGACGAACGTCGGGACGCCCTGAACGCGACCGCGAGCGCTGAACTGCCAGAACGTCCATCCAGAGTCGGGCCGTAGCGCAACGTCGCGGATCCAAAGGCGCTCGATCGGCATGAAGCGAAGATATTGTTTCTGAAAATCCGTCGCGGTGTAAACGACGGGCACTTTTCGGTAATGCGCGACAAGCGCGTCCCAAAAAGTCGCGAGCTCGCGTTGAAATTCGTCGGAGGGGGGCCGTCGGTCTTTGTTGGCCCCGGAGAACTGGAGGTCGATCGCCGGCGGAAGGGCATCGTCATCCGCCGGCACGGTCGCGATAAAATGCGCCGCTTGAGATTGGCCGGAACTACTGAGTGTGAAAAAATGATAAGGACCGCGAACAATTCCGGCGGCCTTACTGTTGTTCCAATTTTCGCCGAACGTCGCGTCGGTGAAATCCGCGCCTTCGGTCGCCTTGATATATGCAAATTGAATTCCCGACGCCTTCACAGCGCTCCAGTCGATCCGGCCCTGGTGGTGAGAGACGTCGATTCCGCGGACCGGATATTGAGATCGCAACGGCGCGTTCGGGATCCAGATTCCAAGAAAGCAGAGCGCAAGACCCACGATTACCAATCCGATGAGGCAGCCAGCGACCGTAAGAAGCCTGCGACGCATTCGTGGACAGTCGCGTCTGTCGCCTAAAAAAGCGAAGGGCGCCTTCGTTTCCGAAAGCGCCCTTCATTTCGATGGCGATAAGCCGAATTCTGTCGTTCCGCTTACGCGGGACGCGATGATCATTTATCTCGCTGCAATTACTCGCAACGCCCGCGAACCATTCCGGCGGTCATAGACCGCTGATACAGAACGCATGATGCGACGATACCCGAGGATCAACGGACCGGCTGTCCTCCCTCTGTTTTGTCTTGCACCGCATGGGGTTTTTCATGCCTCGCGAATTACTCCGCGAGCGGTGAGCTCTTACCTCGCCTTTTCAACCTTGCCTGCACTTCGTTGCCAAAGAACCGGCGGTGTCTTTTCTGTGACACTCTCCGTCAACCCCGACTTGCGTCGAAGTCGCCCGCGTGTTTTACGCGGCATGCTGCCGTATGGTGTTCGGACTTTCCTCTCCGAATTGCTCCGGAGCGATCATCTGCCATCGCGCGGAGTTTACCACAAGGTAGCTCCCAGAAAAGATGAATCAGGAAAGCAGGAAATAAGGAAAAGACTTCAGGATCGGAATTCTGCCACTTCAATAATTTTCCTACTTTCCTGTTTTCCTGATTGGTTTCTTCTTTTGACCATCGGTGAGGCGTTTCTATAGTGAATTCCCCCGATCAACCTGAACCGGAGAGATTTTTATGGCACTCGCAGTTGGCACCAAGGCCCCCGATTTTTCACTCGCAACCAAAACGGCTGACGGCCCAAAACAGATCAAACTGAGCGATAATTTCGGTAAACAAAACACTCTCCTGCTGTTTTTCCCGATGGCCTTCACGGGCACCTGCACCCAGGAAATGTGCAGTTTGAGCCCGGAACTCCCGAACTACAGCGGGATGAATGCGGCCGTTTACGGGATCAGCGGTGACAATCCTTTTGCGCAGGAAGCGTGGGCCAAGAAGGAAAATATTTCGGTCACGCTGCTAAGCGATTACGAACACAAGGTCGCAAAACAATACGACGTGATCTACGACTCGTTCCTGCCGCAGATCAATCTCGGGATGGGCGGCGTGCCGAAGCGCTCCGCCTTCATTGTCGATCGCGATGGCGTGATCCAATACGCCGAGAGCAACGACGACGCGAAAGCGCTGCCGAATTTCGACCAGATCAAAGCGAAGTTGGCCGAGCTGAAATGATCTCACACAAAGTCCACAAAGGTCACAAAGGATTGTCCCTTTGTGTTCCTTCGTGTCCTTTGTGAGAGGCATATGAACGACGAATTTAAAACCCTAACGCAGTTTGACGCGGGAAGCGGCCGCGAAGGGTCGCTCTTTTCACTTCCCGCGCTGGAAGAACAGGGCCTTGGATCGATCTCGCGGCTGCCGGTAAGCATCCGGATCGTTCTGGAATCGGTCCTCAGGAATTGCGACGGAAAAAAAGTGCGACGGAAGGACGTCGAGACTCTTGCCAAGTGGAACGCCAAATCGCCGGCGAACGAAGAGATCCCGTTCGTAGTTGCGCGAATTGTTCTCCAGGATTTTACCGGTGTGCCGCTGGTGGTCGATCTGGCCGCGATGCGCAGCGCCGTGAAGGACCTCGGCGGGGATCCGAAGATCATCGAGCCGCTCGTGCCGGTGGATTTGGTCGTCGATCATTCAGTCCAGGTAGATTTCGCGGGCTCGGCCGAAGCGCTTCGTTTAAACATGGAGATGGAGTTCAAGCGCAACCGCGAGCGCTACCAATTCCTGAAATGGGGACAACAGGCGTTCAAAACGTTCGGCCTCGTCCCGCCCGGAATCGGAATCGTACACCAAGTGAACCTCGAGTACCTCGCGAAAGGCGTGCTCGAGCGCGATGGAGTTTTCTTCCCGGACACGCTGGTGGGCACGGACTCACACACGACGATGATCAACGGGCTTGGCGTCGTCGGCTGGGGAGTAGGCGGGATCGAAGCGGAAGCGGGAATGCTGGGACAACCGGTTTATTTTCTCACGCCGGAAGTGGTGGGCGTCCACATGAGCGGCGCGTTGCGGGAAGGCGTCACCGCGACCGATCTTGCGCTCCACATCACCCAAATGCTGCGGGCGCAAAAAGTGGTTGGGAAATTTGTTGAGTTTTACGGCGAGGGGGCGGCGTCTCTTCCCCTGCCCGATCGCGCAACGGTCGGGAACATGGCGCCCGAATACGGCGCGACGATGGGATATTTCCCAGTCGATGGCGAATCGGTGAATTATTTGCGCGCGACTGGCCGCACCGACGAGCAATGCGCCGCGTTCGAGAATTATTTCCGCGCCCAGAAAATGTTCGGGATGCCGCGCAAAGGCGAAGTGGACTACAGCGTCGACTTGGAACTGAATCTCGCGGACGTGCAGCCGAGCGTTGCCGGGCCGAAGCGCCCGCAAGACCGTGTAAACCTGCCAGAGCTCGGCAGTGTGTTTCGCTCGCTTCTCCAAAAGCCGCTGACGGATGGTGGGTACGGAAAGACGGATGGCGATCTCGGCAAACGTCATCCGATCAACCTCAACGGGACGCCGCCAAATCAGGGCGACATGGCCTCGACTGACAAACAAGATCAAGGAATCGAGCCGGGCGACGAGCGGAACAAAGTCGAGATGACCGCGAACCGGCCGACGCCGGATTCGGTCGCGGAGATCGAGGCGGAATCCAGCGATACGTTCGCGCATGGTCAAAGCAAAATCGGACACGGCAGTGTGTTGATCGCGGCCATCACCAGTTGCACGAACACGAGTAATCCGAGCGTGATGCTCGCCGCCGGTCTCCTGGCCAAGAAGGCGGTTGAGCGCGGCCTAACGATTGATCCAGCCGTCAAGACTTCGCTCGCGCCGGGATCGCGCGTTGTTTCCGATTATCTCCAGAAAACCGGGTTACAAAAATATCTCGATCAGCTCGGGTTCAACGTCGTGGGCTATGGCTGCACGACCTGCATCGGAAACTCCGGTCCGCTCCATCCGAAGATCGAAAAGGCAATCAGCGAATTCGATCTCGTCGCTGCATCGGTCCTTTCGGGAAACCGGAACTTCGAGGCTCGCGTCCACCAAAATATTAAGGCGAACTTCCTCATGTCGCCGCCGCTCGTGGTCGCATTCGCGCTCGCGGGTCGCGTCGACGTTGACCTTTCCAAGGAACCGTTGGCGCGCGGTTCCGACGGCAAGGAAATTTACCTGCGCGATCTCTGGCCGACCCTATCCGAAATCCGCGACACAATGCAGTCCGCGCTCACGCCGGAAGTGTTTCGCCGGCTCTATCGCGATTTCGCCGCGCAAAATCCGAAGTGGAACGAGATCCCGTCGAGCACTGGCGAGATTTACGAGTGGGATGAGAAGAGCGATTACATTCATCAGCCGCCGTTCTTCGAAAACTTCTCGATGTCGGTTGGAACAATTGGCGAAATTCGAGACGCGCGACCGCTGGGGATTTTTGGTGACTCGGTCACGACGGATCACATTTCGCCGGCGGGCGCGATCAAGCCGAGCTCGCCGGCGGGTCAATACTTGAAGAGCCGTGGAATCGAGCCGGCTGATTTCAACAGTTATGGCTCGCGGCGCGGGAACGATCTGGTGATGACACGCGGGACGTTTGCGAACGTGCGGATCAAGAACCTCATGGCGCCGGGGACCGAAGGCGGCGTGACGATTCATCAACCAGATGGAGAACAAATGTCGATCTATGACGCGGCGGTGAAGTATCAGGCGGACGGAATTCCGCTGGTTATTCTCGCGGGTCACGAATACGGCACCGGTTCGAGTCGCGATTGGGCGGCAAAGGGCACGCGGCTGCTGGGCGTAAAGGCGGTCGTTGCCGCGAGTTTTGAGCGAATTCATCGCTCGAATCTCGTCGGGATGGGCGTGCTGCCGCTGCAATTCGCGGAAGGAACGAGCGCACAAACGCTCGGACTCGACGGATCGGAGACCTATTCGCTGACCGGCTTGTCCGACGCGATTGAGCCCGGGGAAACCGTGACGCTCGAAATCGCGCGCAAGGATGGCAAGCGCGAATCGGTCCCGGTGAAGTTGCGGATCGATACTCCGATCGAGATCGATTACTACCGGCACGGCGGCATTCTGCCGTTTGTGTTGCGCGAGTTGATGGCGCGGAACTGATCTTCTTTCTGTAGCGGCGGTCTATGACCGCCGAAAACTTCTCTGGCGCGATCGGCGGTCATAGACCGCCGCTACAGCAGTTCGCGATTCCGTTTGTGCACTTCAATGCCGGATCCGTCGGCGATGAAGCCGGACACTGGAGGCGCGGCCAGCGTTTCGACGAACTTTGGGCCGTAAAGGGTTGCGACATCGGCCTCGAATTTCGTCGTCTCCGCGGTCCACAAACGCCAGCGTGGATGCTCGACGCGATATTCGCTGCAACCGCCGCGCCGCGCCGTGTAACCCCAGTAATGTTCCGTGATGAATTCCTCGTGCGAACCGTGACCAGCAGATTCGGGCTCGCCGGTCGCAGTCATTGAGAGCGTTTCCCAGCGGCGGCCGCGGCGCCATTGATATTCCACAAACACGCGGCCGTCCTCGTGCGCGAGCGCGTGCCGCATCGGCAGGGCCAGATACGGTTCGCCGTAAAACATGCGGGCAACGAGCGCGATGGCGCGTCGCGGCACCAGCTCGCGAACAAAGACGACTCCGCGCCGCCATTCGCTCGCGCTTTTCCGCCGAACATAAAACCGGAGGTTCACTTCCTCGAAGTCGCGATGGAGCGGGATCGGCAGGCCGATGACGCGGGTGTCGAGAAAAAGAAAGCCGACGACACTGACAAACGTCCGACCCTCATGAAAATCGAGTTCGGTTTCGAGGGGAACGAGCGGCTGAAGAATCTTCGGATCGATGGCAAAATTCAGCATCGCCAGGTGACGCCAGTTCGCCGTTAGGAAAGGTCGCATGGTTGTAGCCGGGATCGGTGATTCCGGTCCGCCGTGCAATGACAAAGAGCAGCCGGGATCACCGATCCCGGTCACAATATTAGCGCAAAAGTTTTTCCAGCGCCGGATCCGGCTCTGCGCCCAGCGAGGTCGCCTTCACATAATGGAGCTTCGCCTGCTCTTTCGCGGGCGGCTGCCCCGTCGCGTAGACGACAGCGAGATTGAAATGTGCGTCGGCGTAATCGGGATTAACCGCGATCGCGTCGAGCATCTCTTTCTCGGCCGCTTCCTGCCAGCCTTTCTGGCTCGCGGTGATGCCGAGATAATTATGCGCCGTCGCGCTCTTCGGATTGATCCCGAGCGCAGTCGTCAGTTCGGTGATCGCTTCGTCAAATTTACTTTGGCGATAAAAAACGATGCCGAGTGTGGTGTGCGCGAATTCATCCTTCGGCGAAAGCGCCACCGCTTTCTTCAAGGTCAACTCCGCCGCTTTCCATTTGCCGGTGCGGAAATAGACGACTCCGAGATTGCAGAGCGAGTAAAGGTTGTTTGGAACTTTGGTGAGCAGTTCCTGATATTGTTTTTCCGCGGCGCGATATTTTCCTTTCTCGAAATTGTCCTTCGCGTCTCGCGCGAGCGGTGCGAGCTCGTCGGGGACGGCAGGCGCGGTCGTCTGAACTGTGGGTCCGGTCGGCTGCTTGTTCGGTCCGTTCTTAGCCATCGCAAAAGTACCGGAGGATGACGCTGGATTCACATCCGAGACCGCGACGACTGGCTGCCGCAAGAGCGCGAGCTCCGCGTCCGTTAGTTTGGTTACGGGCTGCGCCAATAACTCGATCTGCTGATTCAACGTATCGGATTTGATCTGAAGTTTATCGAACTCAGCCAGCATCAACTTCTTCGCTTGCTCGCGCCGTGCTTCCTCCTGCCGCTCGCGGAGGACGATCTTGCGAAGCATGTCGTTCTCCTTCACCAGCCGCGACGTTTCTTCCGGGTTCGCACCGGTCAGCTTCGCTTTCTCCAGTTCGCTGCTCGCTTCCGACAACTGCGAGCGCAAATCCGCGACCGTGACTTCGTATTCCTTGTTCTGTTTTTGGCTCGCGGCCAACTGTTGACGCAACTGTTCGACCTGCCGCTTCACCTCCGCGACTTCCTGTTCCTTTTTCGGCTTGTCGGCGCTGATCTCGTGGACCGTCTTTTCCGCGAGCGCCAGCTTGGTCTTCAAATCGGTGTTCTCGGTGACCAGGACCTGGACGCGTTCCTGGGCCTGCTTCGAAGTCTTCAGTTCCGCCAGCAATTGATTGCGCTCTTTCGTTACCGCGGTGACCTTCGCGCTCTCGGCCTGCTTCTCCTTTTCGGCGGCGACGCGACCTTTTTCCGCCGAGGCCAACGCTTTCTTCAACTGCGCAATCTCGCCGCGCAACGCTTCCTGTTTTTTCGAATCCTGTTTGTCGCTCCCGGCGATTTTCTTCAGTGAATCCTCAGCCTGAGCGAGCTGCGTGCGAGCTTCCTGCTCGGCGCCCTTGGTTTTTTCGATCTCGTTCTGGGCCTGCTCGAGTTTTGTGTTCGTTTCCTGCAGCTTGCCGTTCAACGTCTCCTTCTCTTTAGCGACCGTGTCGTATTGGCTGCGCGACTTCTCGAGCTCGGCCTGAAGCTGATCGACTTTGTCCTGCAACCTTTTCGTCGCTTCTTTGATCACGGCGTCGCTGGCGACCGAAGCGCTCGGCTCGCTCGCAGGGGGCGGCACGGCCGGCGCAGGTGCTGACGGCGCGGGTTGGGTCTGAACAATTGTTGGTTTGGTGACAGGCGCCGTCGAATCCGGCGGCCCCGGTTTAGTCGGCAACGAAGGTGGATTCGACGCGGTGGGCGGCGGCGGATTCGAAGTAGCTGCGAGATCCGCTTGATTCCCGAGTTTGCTCTGCACCCGCAGGATGTTTTCGCTAATTTTGCGACTTCGGTAGTCAACGATGGCGGATTGCCAATCGCCGTGGGTCTTCTTCAATTCCTCCAGCAAACTGCCGGCGAACCGGAATTTCGCGAGAGCAGCCTGGAGCTGATTATCGTGCTCGAGCTTCTCGCCCTGCTGCGACGTCATGTAAGCCTTGAGGAAAACTTCGCTGGGATCGTCGGCTTGCGCGGAGCGCGCGACCGGCGTGAGCGTGAGACAAAAACCGGCGAGCAAAATCAGCCCGATAATTTTCCTGACTTGGAGAAGCCCGAGATTACTCATGTGTGTGGTTGAGTGGCAACGCCCCGAGAGCGCCGCGCCTCATAATAGAGCGGACGGCGTGCCAATCGCGAGCCGGTTTCCCGTTTGCAAAGCGGGCTCGAAAAACTAGAATGCTGACCCTCTGTTGGTGACCGTAGCTCAATGGTAGAGCTCCAGATTGTGATTCTGGCTGTTGCGGGTTCGAGTCCCGTCGGTCACCCGGCGCGATCGCGCCGGGAAAATCCAAATTCCAATATTCAAACTCCAAATTTGGAGTCGCGGTCTATCTTTTTGGAGCCTGGGATTTGAATGTTGGAAGTTCCGCGGCGAATCCGCGGTGGCACATGCGTTGCTTAAGGAGCGTCCATGCTCAATCCCGCCCTCCTCGATTCGCTCGACACGAAAAATGCGCATGTCGATTTCTGGCTTCGCCTGCTCAATGATGAAGCATTGCACGATTGCGACGATCTGGAAAAAATCGTCATCGGCTGCGAGCTCATCGCGGCGCTCGATTCAGTCCATCTCCTGGCAGCCTGATTTTCTTAAAGAGCGCTGCAGGTAACGACCGCGTTACCTTTGTCGACTCGCCGCTCTCGACCGAATTCATACGGTCGGGGCATGAAAGCCCGTCGGATCGCACTCGTCGCCGCCATGGCCGCGCCTGGCGCCGCCCTCATTCTTCAATCAATAGGTCTGTTGCGCGCGGATAGCATTACGCGGCCGCAGTTGTCGGCCCCGTTCAGTTATCGTGTCCTCGCGACTTCGGCGGAGGCGCCGCTCCCCTTGCGTATGTTCACGACGGCGGTGAAGACCGATTCACGCGGTGAAATTATCACCGGGACGCAAAGTGATCCGGTCAAGAACATCGTCGGCCCAGAAACCGCGGGAGAACGCGGCGGCCTGGAGCGCTACACGAAAATCATGTTTGGCGCTGATTACATTAACGGCCGGCCAGATCCTGGAACGAGGATCGACCCAAATAATCCCGCGGTAAAAAGTGGGAGTCAGGTTTGGCCGAACCGGCCGCAGCCGTTTCGGAGCGAGCCGCGCGCGCTCGCGCTTACACCTGATGGTCGGAAACTCTACGTCACCCTGCCGGGCCGTGAAGGTTATCCCGATTGGCGAGTTGCAGTGGTGGACACGCAAACGCGACGAGTCGCGAAATGGATAGACCTGCGTCCGGATGGCGTAAAGACCGGCTTGCGACCCATCGGCGTCAGAATCTCGCCAGCGAACTCTTCAATATATCCACGGCCCTACGCCGTTGTTCTCAACCAATATGGGAATTTCGCTTCTGTTATCGACACGGAGACGGACGCGGTAATCGGCGATTTCGGAACCGGCACGTATGGTGAAAAGGCAATCTTCAACGCCACCGGGACCCGTCTTTACATCACCGACCGTTTCAAAGACGAAGTGCGCGCGTATCGCATCGACCCCGGCCCAAGGTTCACCCAAATAGCCGAGATCCCGACGGGTACGACGCAACTCGAGCGCGCGAATCCACGCGACCTCGACTTGAGCGCAGACGGTCGCACGCTCTACGTCGCGAACACGCTCGGACACACGATCGCAGCCATCAGTGTCGCGAATGACGCCAACACGCTCATCGGAAATCTTCCGGTCGGCGGTTTGGCGACCGACGTGAAGATCAGCGGACGCTGGGGAATCGTTTCCGGGCAGGAGACAAACACGAAGCTAAACGGGAAAGAAACCGGACACGGGTTGCCCGCGCTGGACGCGAACGGGGTTGCGATCAAAAACAACGGCCAGCCACTGGGCTACACACCGGTTATGACCGACGCGACGAAGGCGACGACGTTTGACGACATCGGGAGCGAACTAAATGTTTTCGATACCCAGACGAATCTTTTCGTTTATCGCTATGTCGACAAAGGGCGCGATTTTTCGCAGCTCGTGATCCCGGGCGATGTGGTCGACCTGCACGATCACGCAGAAGCACAGCGGCTGATTCGCGGGAGCGGTCCGGAACAAATGGTGGTGAAGAACGGGATGCTTTTCGTCAGCATGCTCCACTCAGACAAGATTGAAGTGTTTCGAGTGAACCAGACCCCGGCCGATGTTTCCGGAATTCTGTCGCCGCTCGGCTTCGAGTTCACCGGGGGGATCACGCCGGAGGGCGTAGAAGTTTCGCCGGATGGACAAACCGCCTACGTGGCGAACATGCAAACCGAAGACATCTCATTCCTCGGCGTCGACCAAAACGGCAACCTGACGCGCCAGGGGTATGTCCCGGTCGGCGTTACTCCGAGCACACCGGACCCTGTGAAAGGCGGGAACGGGTCGAACCTTTTTGCGACGGACGAAGAAGTCGGGCTCCGTTGGTTTTTCTCCTCCGCCTACGCGGACGATGCGCCGATCATCGGCAAGACGTCCGCGGGTTTTGACGCCCAAAAGTCTTGCGGGTTCTGCCATTGGGATGGACGACAGGACGGCTGCCAGTGGAACGTCGCCGCGAACGCGCTCGGCGGCGTGAAAGTCTGCCCGCAGAACAAGGATATTTCGGATAACTGGCCGGAATGGTACGAAGGTATGAACAACGATTTCATGGCCTACGCGTCGGCCTGCAATGGCGAACTCCTTGGCGGCGAGCGCGCCCCGATGGCGATTTTTCCACAGCAAAATCAGGTTGATCGGATGAAGGCGCGGGAACAATGGGTTCTCGACAAGACCGAGCAAAACTCGCGCGCGATCGGCCGGCCGGAGCTGAACGGAAAAGCGTTCAAGGTCGGCTATAACGACATGGCCTATCTCCAGATCCTCTGGTCGCAAAACGAGACGCGGCTTTTCCCGAACCCGCTGGGCCAGGCCCCAACCCAAACCGAAGCGCAAAACATCGAGCGCGGGCGGCAGATCTTCACGACGAAAGTGTCGGCGGGCGGCGCGGGCTGCGCCGATTGCCATCACAACGGAAACAAGATGACCAACGGCGTGCTCGACGACAGCTTTCAGGATTACAACATCCACGAACCGGGCGTGATCAGCGAAACGACGGTGGACGGCAAGGGACCGTTCTATCGGCCGGAAAACGATTATTTCTTTGAGCCGTTCGCGCCGCCGCAAGATGTCGGCACGCCCCAGAATTTCAGCAGCCGTAACACCAAGCATCTTCGCGCGATTTGGGACGCAACCCCGCGCTATCTCCATCACGGCGCCGCGCATTCGCTCCGCGAGGTGCTGCTTCCGCCGGATTCACCCTTGCTCCGCCCCGGCGAGCGCGGCTTTAATTTCCGCACCGTTCGCACCGACCACAGCCGCGCGACGGGCGCCGGCCTGAATGGCAAACCGGCCCCGGTATTGCCGACCCAGGTTCCAATTACCGTCGCCGATCAAAACGGTTCGCTCGCTGGTGACGCCAAGGGCGCAGTCTATGTGAGCCTCGATAGTCCGTTCGTGACGAATCCCGACGGTTCATCGCAAATTGATCGGTTGGGTACAAGCAACGTTGCTCCTCTCCTGAGCGGCGGCCAGATCAACCCCGCGCTGGCGGCGAACAACATCCAGGTCATTAAGGACACGCACGGCAAAACCTCACAACTTTCTGCCGAGGACTTGGACGCGCTGATCGCCTACATGAATTCGCTCGATCGAAATACCGTCATGGCGACCGTGCCATCGCCGAACGAAACGCCGAGGCCATCCCCCAGCCCAAGTCCCGGCACGACCGCCTCTCCGTCTCCAACGGTTAGCCCGGGCGCCACGGGCAGCCCGAGCGCGACGGTAAACCCATCCGCAACCGCGAGCGCGACTCCTAACTCTTCGCGCTCAAAACCGGTGAACATTTCAACGCGCCTGCGCGTGGAAAACGGTGACAACGTGATGATTGGCGGATTCATCATTACCGGAACGGCGCCCAAGAAAGTCGCCGTCCGGGCGGTAGGACCGTCGCTCGCCCAAGCCGGCATCGCGGGTGCATTGAGCGATCCGGTTCTCGAACTGCATAGCTCAAGCGGCGAATTAATTGCGCGCAACGACAATTGGCGGGAGCGCCGCGAAACGGAAGACGATTGCCGGAAAAATGGCATTCCGCTCCAGGACGATCGCGAATCGGCGATCATCGCGTCGCTCGCCCCCGGGGCTTACACCGCGGTGGTCAACGGACAGAACGGGGGCACCGGCACAGGTCTGGTGGAAGTTTACGACTTGGATCAGGCCGCTGATTCGAAACTGGCCAACCTCAGCACGCGCGGTCTGGTTCTCTCGGCGGAAAACGTAATGATTGGGGGCTTTATTCTCGGCGGCGGCAACGACGGCACGAAAGTGTTGATCCGGGCGCTGGGTCCATCGCTTGGACAGGCCGGAATCCGAAACGTCCTCGCCGATCCGGCGTTGGAACTTCACGACGAAAATGGCGCGCTTCTTCAGAGCAACGACAATTGGCGGGACCGCCAGGAAACGGAGATTCGGAACAGCGGCATGGCACCCGCGAACGAGCTCGAGTCGGCGATCATCGAAACATTGCCGGCCGGCGCTTACACCGCCGTGGTGAACGGAAAGGACAACAGCACCGGCGTTGGGCTTATCGAAGTCTTCAGCTTAGAATAAAGGCTCAACCCGCCTGCAACATAAGTAACAGGGCCGTTACTTTTGGCTGCTCGCGGGTAACAACCACTTTCATACGCTAAATTAAGACGGGACAAGACGCCGCCATCCGCACGGCAATGCATTGCCGATCGCGCACGACCTGCTCCCGTTTTCCAATACCATGCGCATTCTCGTAATTGATGATGAAGTTCGGCTTGCCCGTCATGTGGCTTCGGCCCTGACCGAGGCGGGTCACGATCCCGTCGTTATCCACGATGGCGAGACGGCGCTGGGCGAAGCTGAACAGACGCCTTTCGATCTTGTCGTGCTGGACGTGGGCTTGCCCGGGATGGACGGCTTCGAAGTTTTGAAACGGATGCGCGCGAAAAATATGTCGCATCGCGTCCTAATGCTGACTGCCCGCGGTGAACTCAATGATCGCGTGACCGGCCTTCAGCTTGGCGCGGACGATTATCTGGCGAAGCCGTTTGCGATGCAGGAGCTCGTGGCCCGGGTGCGCGCGCTGGGCCGGCGTTACGCCGAAGAACCCGAGCTCGTCCTCCGCGTGGGCGATCTAACGTTGCATCTCGCGAACCAGGAAGTGCACCGGGGCGACCGGCATATCGAGCTTTCCACTCGCGAGCTCACCTTGTTAAAAGTCCTCATGCGCGAGCCCGGGCGCGTCTTCACTCGCACGGAATTGTGCGAGCGGGTCTGGGAACGCGAACATGAATACGACATGAAGCTGGTCGAGGTCTTCATTGGACGGCTCCGGAAGAAAATCGGCAACCCTCCCCTGATCCATACTGTCCGGCACGTCGGTTACACGATCCGCGAAGCGGACCCGGAATGAAACGCTGGCCGTTGCGCTGGAAGCTGGCGCTTTACGCCGCCACTCTCGCCGTGATCGCGACGATGGCCGGCGCTGGCACGACTTGGCTCATCATTCTCTCGACTGATCCTGAGATGCGGCAAGTTAACGGAGTCGGACGCGACATCTTGTGGGGAATGCTCGGCGCCATCCCGACTGTGCTCGTCGTGATCGCCGTCGGAGGGCGTTGGGTAGCAAAACAAGCACTGGCTCCCGTCGAAGCGATCACTCATGCGGCCTCGCGCGTTTCCGTCCACAATCTCGATCAGCGGTTACCTGTTCCCCAAACCGCCGATGAGATCGCAGAACTGGTCACCGTCTTGAACGCTACCATCGACCGGCTTCAACGCAGCTTCGAGCAATCCATCCGGTTTTCGGCGGAGGCTTCCCATCATCTCAAAACCCCGATCTCAGTCTTGCGCGCCGGCATTGAAGAAATCCTCACCGATCCCGAGACGCCCGCGAAACAACAAACCCGCGCCGATGCCTTGCTCCATCAGATCCACCAGCTTACTTCCGTCGCTGAGAATCTTCTCCTCCTCGCGCGCGCCGACGCCGGCCGGCTTGAGCTGCATCGCGAAGCATTCGATTTGAGCGAGGTGCTCCGCGGCATGTGCGAGGACGCCAGCGTCATGGCCGAAGCCGAAGGCCTGGAAGTTGAAGCGAAACTTCCGCCGGAGCTTCCCGTCGTGGGAGATCGCAGCGCGATTTCATTAATGGTGCAGAACCTCCTCGAGAACGCGATCAAGTATAACCAACCGGATGGCTGCATCTGCATTTACGCGCGCGCCATCGACGGCGAAACGGAGGTGATCGTGAAAAATAACGGCGAACCGATCCCGCCTGACCGGGCTCCGCACATTTTCGAGCGATTCTATCGCGCCCGAAAAGATGCGCGCATTCCCGGCCAAGGCCTCGGCCTGGCCGTCGCCTCCGAACTGGCAACTGCCCATGGCGGGGGGCTCGACCTCATTCGTTCGGATCGCGAATGGACAGAGTTTCGCCTGTTGCTCCCGATCCACCACGCCGGCGCGGTAAACCGCGAAAGCGTTCCGGCCTGACCGTTTTCGGCTCAAGTTTCCGAACCTGCAATTCCGCTTCTAATTGTGCCGGGTTTGATGCGAGATTGCGGAATGAAAGGAGTGTCCGTCGTTGTCGTCGCCGCTTTGGCGCTGCTTTGCGGCTGCAATCGCGACGATCAACAAATCAAGGTTTACAAGGTCGCGAAGGCGCCGCTCGAGACCACCCCAGCACCGGAAGCGGCGATGCCTACGAATGCATCTTCGCCTTCGGTGTTGTCCTCGAACGGGCCGGGCCTGACCACCACCGCGACCGCCGAAGCGCCGAAGAATTGGGAGTCGCAACCGCTATCGCAAATGCGCGAGGCCAGTTTCATCGTCCGGGGCGAGAACGGCGCTACGGCAGATATTTCTCTCGTGAGACTCGGACCCGCGGCGGGAAACATTCTCGACAACGTGAACCGCTGGCTCGGCCAGCTAAAGCAGCCGGCCGTCACCGAAGAAAAACTGCGCTCGATGATCCAGCCGTTGGGCGATTCCGCGGTCGTCGATCTTTCCGGTCAGCCCGAAAACGGCGATCCGGCGAAAGATGGCCGGATCATCGGCGCAATCGCGTCGGACGAAAATGGGACAGCCTTTTACAAAATGCGCGGGAACGCGGAGCTCGTCGGCGCGGAAAAAGAAAATTTCCTCAAATGGGTGAGCGCGTCGCGAGGCGGGACTTCGACTTCAGTCACGACAGATACGACAACTCCAGGCGCGCCCTCCGACGCCGAAACGCCGCAGATCAAATGGGAGGTGCCGGCAGGTTGGTCTTCCACGCCGCCTTCGGTCATGCGCTATGCGAGTTTTTCCGCGGAGGAGAACGGCGCGAAAGCAGACATCTCCGTCGTGACGTTTCCCGGCGATGGCGGGAGCGACGTGGACAACGTCAATCGCTGGCGCCAGCAAATTGGATTGCCGATCGTGGGCGCGGAGTTGCTCAAGCCGATGATCGCAGCCGTGCACTCTGGCGATGTTCACATCGACACGATCGACATGGCTGGACCGAGCGCGCGCGTGATCGCTGGGTGGACGCGACACGGCGGGCACGCCTGGTTTTTCAAAATGACAGGGCCGCCGCAGCTGATTGAAGAGCAGAAGCCGAAGTTCATGGCGTTCCTCCAATCGATTCGTTTCTAAATCATGCTCCGGAAATTTATCGATCTTCTCACTTCGCTGAAGCTGACGATTGTCTGTCTCGCTGCGGGAATGATTCTGATTTTCGCCGGCACGCTGGCCCAGGTTCATCTCGGAATTTGGGAAGCACAGCAGCGTTATTTCCAAAGCATGGTCGTCTGGTGGCCCGCGGAAAGTCGCGGCTTTCAGATTCCGATTTTTCCCGGCGGCCACCTGATCGGCGCAGTCTTGCTCGTCAACCTGATCGCAGCGCACGTGAAGCGTTTTCAGTGGAATTTGCGGAAGCTCGGCATTCATCTCACCCATGCAGGACTGATCATCATGCTCGCCGGCGGATTGTTCACCGATTTGTTCGCGGTCGAGAGCAACATGCGGTTGAGCAACGGCGATACGAAAAATTTTTCGGAAGCTCCGAGAAAGGTCGAGCTGGCCGTGATCGACACGAGTGACCCGGAGCTCGACCAGGTGACCGCGATTCCCGAAGCGCTTTTGCGGCGCGGCGGCACGATCGAGCACAACAGCCTTCCATTCCGGATCGTAGTGCGAAATTTCTTTCAGAACTCGCGCTTGAAAATGGCGAGCGAAGCGGGCGGCTCGTTGAAGCCGATCGCGAACCAGGGTCCCGGCGCGCAGGTCGTGGTGGAACCAGTTCCGCGCGCGACCGGGATGAACGACCGCGACCTGGTCAGCGCCGCGGTGGAAATTATCACGCCGGAACGTTCCCTCGGAACGTGGCTTGTCTCAGACGCTCTCGGCGCTCCGCAAACTTTCTCCGCTGGCGGACGAACCTGGCAACTCGCGATG
The DNA here is from genome assembly GCA_036270255.1 of Chthoniobacterales bacterium. Lineage (GTDB taxonomy): Bacteria > Verrucomicrobiota > Verrucomicrobiia > Chthoniobacterales > UBA10450 > AV80. The sequence continues at coordinate 18,730 of DATBCW010000004.1, read as the reverse complement.
CGGCCGGCCCGCTATTACAAGCCGTACAGCGTGACGCTCCAGAAATTCACTCATGAAAAATATGCAGGCACCGAGATCCCGAAGAATTTCGCGAGCAAAGTTACCTTGATCGACCCGGAGCGATCGGTGAACCGCAACGTTCTCATCTACATGAATCATCCGCTGCGTTATCGCGGCGAGACCTACTACCAGGCGGGCTTCGAGCCGGATGATCGCACCACGATCCTGCAGGTCGTGCGTAACCCGAGCTTCATCGCGCCTTATGTCGCCTGCATCGTTGTCGCCGCCGGTTTGCTGGTGCAATTTGGATATCACCTCGTCGGGTTTTCCCGGCGACGCCGCGCCGTTCCCGCATGAAACGCTTTTTTCCATGGCTCGTTTTGATGCTCGCGGCCGGATGGGTCATCGCGAGCTTCTTCCCGCCGAAGACCAAGCCCGGCGGGCCGGACCTGGTAACGTTCGGGAAGCTTCCGGTGCTCGTCGGGGGCCGGGTGAAACCCCTCGACACCGTCGCCCGCAATTCGTTGTTGATCGTTCATGGAAAACAAACGCTTCTGCTGCCTGATGGACGCGAACTCAGCGCGATCCAATGGCTCGCAGACCTCCTCTTCAATCCAAGGCTCGCGGACGGAGCCCCACTTTTCGTCATTCGAAGTCCGGAAGTGCTGAGCCTCTTCGGTTGGGAACAGAGTGATCGAAAATATTTTAGCTTCAACGAGCTCGCCTCTTTCGGGAAACAGATCGACGAGCAGGGTGAGCAATCGGAAAAACTCGAGTCCGTCCAACGCTCATCCTTCCAAAGTGAAATTCTAAACCTGCGGAACGCGTTGGTGCTCTACCAGCGCGTGAAAAACAGTTTGCGGCCCGACGACGCGGAGGGCTTTTCGAAGGAACTCGACGCCTACGCGGCCGCAATTCCTCCGGCCGTCGAGGCCGCGGGCCATCGCGAGAAAGGGGAGACCTTTGACAAATCGAAACTCGAAGCCGTCGTGGGTTTCGTCGGCCGCTACCAAAACATCGCGAACATGGCTTATATGTTTGCCGTCCCGGCGAACAGCCCGCAATGGCAGCCGATCGGCGCTGCTCTTCTCCAGGCGCTCTCCACCGGCGAAATCCATCCGATTGTTCGTGCCTACGCGGAGCTCGGCGACGCCTATGAGGCGGGTGATTCGCGCGCCTTCAATCAACAGGTCAGCACGCTCCATGATTGGTTCGCAAAAGATCAGCCAGTCGCGACGAAACGGACATCGTTCGAGTTTTTCTTTAATCATGTCGATCCGTTCAGCCACAGCATGGACCTCTACCTTCTCGCGTTCTTGCTCGCTTGCGGTTCGTGGCTCGTTTGGACCCGGCCGCTGAATCGCGCGGCGTTTTATCTACTCTTGTTAACGCTTGCCGTTCACACCTTCGGCCTCATTTCGCGGATGTATCTTCAGGAACGCCCGCCGGTCACGAATCTGTATTCATCCGCGATCTTCATCGGCTGGGGCGCCGTCATCGTGGCGCTGATTCTCGAACGCATTTTTCGCGATGGCATCGGCGCCGCGTGCGCCGGCGCGATTGGCTTCACCACTCTGATCATCGCCCACCATCTCGCGGGCAGCGGCGACACTCTCGAGATGTTGCAAGCGGTGCTCGATACGAACCTTTGGCTGGCCACACATGTGGTCGTGGTCACGACTGGTTACGCCGCGATGTTCCTCGCAGGCATGCTCGCCATGATTTACATCATCCGCGGCGTGTTCACGCCTTCCCTCAAGAAACCGATCGCCGATTCGCTCGCGCGCATGACCTACGGCGTCGTCTGTTTCGCCACCCTCTTCAGTTTCGTCGGGACGGTGCTCGGCGGAATTTGGGCCGACCAATCCTGGGGCCGGTTCTGGGGTTGGGACCCGAAAGAAAATGGCGCGGTCCTGATCGTTCTTTGGTGCGCGATCACTCTCCATGCGCGCTGGGGCGGATTCATTCGCCAGCGCGGACTCATGATCATGGCGATCTTCGGCAACATCGTGACGAGCTTCTCCTGGTTCGGCGTCAACATGCTCGGCGTCGGCCTGCACTCCTACGGTTTCATGGAGAAAGCATTCCCCTGGCTTTGCGCTTTCATCGCAAGCCAACTCGCGCTCATGGCCGTCGCCGCCATGCCCCTCGAACGCTGGCGCAGTTTCCGCGGCACCATCGCTTCCGACCGCAAAACGCTCCGCCGCGACGAAGCACCCGTCCCGTCGCCCGCGAATTAGTTCGGCGAGTAATCTCGAAGAGACGCAATCAGCGGCTGGCGCGGCGGCGTCCCAAAATCCAAGTTATCTATCACCTTCGTCAAATTGATTGACTAGGACACACCTTCATATTTGCCTAACGAGTTACAAGCTGTGCCCCGCCGGCATTCCAAGGGACAACGCCGATCAGGTTTCTCTTTTAATGTAGCGGAAGTATCGCTCTCGAATCTTCCACATACACAAAAGCAGAATTAACACTACGGCACTCTCGAAGAGGGGTCGCGAGTAGGGATGTTTTCCGGCCTCGCTCCCAAAGTGAATCAGCAATAGCGAGCCCGGGGTGATCGCTGCCATCGTGATAAAGCCAAGGTACCAAGCAGTCCGTAGCTTCCGCGCATACAAAACGAGAAACACTAGCTTGCTAATGATGACGGCGACGCCAAACCAAAGCAAAAACCGCTGTCCGATGTAGCTATAAAAATCGAACGGAAGCGTGATCACAAATGCCAGTGCGACGAACCGTAAAGGATTTCTTCGCTGTGCTAGGTTATCCATGCGGATCGAAGTAAGTTCTCTGACGCAATCAAGGTCGAAAGTGGCACGGCGAAGGACGAAGCAATTGGACCCAGGCAGACTGCAAGCGCCCCAGCGAGAAATTTCCTGAACTAACGCGTCTGTCCAAAGGGCTCATCGATCTTTTGGGCAAACTTCATCCGGTCCGACCCGTGGCTTTACCACCAATGCGTTAACGGCACCATCAGGTCCCCGCGTGAACCGGAAGCGTATCCCGAAATCGCTCAGAACGAATTCGTTGTCGGAGATGGCCGTTAGCCCAGGGGACTTCGGACCGCCGGTGCGTTGAATAATTAATCTGCCGTCGCTCATACTAACTTCGCGCTTCGCGTCATCTTTGATGCGATAGACGCCAACGAAGTCTCTGAGCCGCTCTGGCGCTATGCTAATCAACTTCGGCTCAATCTCCTGCCCCAAAACGGCGCGGGCGACTTTGAAAGCCAGGGCGCCCGCCCCAACAAGTGGTGCGGCCGCTTCATTATTGGAAAGGATGACGACGTACAAACCAGCGTCCGGCACTTTCATTTCATAAGCGCTAAAACCGTTGATGCCTCCGCCGTGTTCAATCGTCTGTAGTTGACCGACCGTCCCAATGCTCCAGCCATATCCATAACCGGTAGATCGGCCATCAGGCAGAACGGTGTTCCGGTGCGCGTCGGCCAATAATTTCGGGCTTACCAGCTTTCCTGCGGACAGCGCTTTGTCCCATTTCCATAAGTCATCCACGGTGCTGATCAGCGCGCCCGCAGAGTAAGGCTGAGTCATACTAAGATAGGCTGCGTTTTTCCATTTCTTAGGCCCAGGCGCGGCATAGCCCGGAACACGTCCGGCAATTACGTCGTCGGGATTATCGTATTGGGTGTGTTCCATCCCTGCTGGGCCAAGAACCTTTGTCTGAAGATAACTGGCGTAGGTCTCTCCAGAAGCTTTCGCGATTACTTCGCCAAGGAGGACGTAATTGGTGTTGGAGTAGGCCCAATTAGTTCCCGGATCGAAGAGGAGCGGCTTACCGGCTGTAAACGCCAATAGATCGGCAGGTGTCACATCCTGTCGCCAAGTCGTTAGCCACTTCTTTTCATCGGTGTAGCTCGCCAACCCAGAAGTCTGGTTGAGCAACTGCGCGATTGTCACTTTACGGCCGGCGCCAGGAAAATCCGGGACGTAAGCAGAGATATCGTCATCAAGCTTTATCCTGCCGGCTGCCGCCAACTGAAGGACCGCGACTGCGGTAAACTGTTTGGTAATCGAGCCGATTCGGAACACGTGTTCCGGAGCAACCGGCACTCGCAGCTCAAGATTGGCGAGACCGAACCCCTTTCGGAGGAGGACAGAATCGTTACGGACTACCAGTACCGCCGCGCCCGGCGCATCGGCGGGGAACGCTTCGCTGAAAATCTTCTCTATCGCCGCCGCGGTCTGGTTGGATGAATCCTGCGCCCACGCGGACGCGGCGATCATTAAGGTTAAAAATGCCGTCAGCATGAATCGGCGCTGGAGCACGGAAGGAGGGCGCAACCGTTTCATTCCCCAGATCATTACAAGCGAACCTCGATTTGCCAAGAGATCGCGGTCGCCGCGATGCCGCTCGAAAGCTGGCGCAGTTTTCGATGAGGCGGTCCCACCAATCCCGCTCGAGCGCGACGAAGCGGCCGTCGCTTCGATGACGCATTAGCAAGAAGTTTCTCTCTACCCAGTGAAAGAGTGGCTGGGCAGCCTCTCGCTGCGCTTTGCTCCACCGTTGAAAGTTTACGCGGGTCGCTGAAGGCGGGCCTCGGCGAGATCGATGTCGCGCTGGATACGGCGAAGGGCCTGGTCGTTGATGATTTCTTCGTTGCGCAGGGTGATCACGGTTTCGCGTTCGGTTTCCAGGGCTTCGCGGGCTACTTCCTCGAAATCACGCGAGAACAAGCGGCCGATCTTTTTTTCGTGCGAAGATTCGCCGCGCAATTGCTCGATCCGGTCAACGTACTCCAGTCGAAGACGTTCGATGGTTTTGGGCCGCGCCCGATTTAACGATTCCATCGCCTCGACGTGAGCCAGGGCTGCTTCGTTCGCTTTTAAGCGCGCGAGTCGCTCCTCTTTTTCGGTAACGTGATCGTCCACAATTCCTAACCAGCGGGTCAGAGGAGCGATTGTGAGTCCCTGAAGAACGAGCGTTCCGAAAATGACGCAAAAGGTGAGCAAGAGAATGAGATTGCGCCCGGGGAACGGTTCGCCGCTGGGAAGGAGAAATGGAATGGCCAGTGCGCCGGCGAGCGAATCGGCGCCGCGCAACCCAGTCCATGCGATCAAAGCCGTATGTTGCCAGGGAGCGCGGCTTCTCCGGCGGAAATTTGGATTCAACAAACGCGGCAGATAGGTCGCGCCGAACATCCAGACAAAACGAACTAGCACCAGCGCCGCCAGAACCAGGGCCGTGAGCTTCGCCACTTCCATTGCGGAACCAGGAGCCAGCGCATGGATCACTTGCGGCAGTTGAAGACCGATGAGCATGAAGAGCACACCATTCAAAATGAAGACCACCATTTCCCAAACCGGGACCGCTTGCAGCCGCATCCGGCTGCTCAAGACTCGAGGCGCGCGCCATCCGTAATACATGCCGGCGATCACCACCGCGAGGATGCCGGAGACGTGCAGGATTTCGCCGCTGAAGTAGGCGACGTACGGAGTTAGGAGAGAGAACATCGTTTGCACTGGCGGATCATCGAGACGCTTCTGCAATTGTGCCGCCAGCCAGCCCACCGCGAGCCCTACAACAATACCGCCGGCGGCCACGACCAAAAACCGCAAGCTCGCTTCTCCGAGCGAAAAGCTGCCGGTCATCACGGCGGCGACCGCGAACCGGAAAGAGATGAAGGACGTGGCGTCGTTGACCAGGCTTTCGCCCTCGAGGATGACAATGATCTTGCGCGGCACGCGCAGATGTTGAGTCACGGAAAGTGCCGCCACTGCATCCGGCGGCGAGATGATGGCGCCGAAAACAAATCCGACCGCCAACGGTAACCCGGTCAGAGCATGGAGCAGAAACGCGGTCGCCGTCATGGTGAGGAGGACCAAGACAATGGCCATGGGAAGAATCGAACGAAGGTTCGCCTTGAAATCCCGCCAGGAAGTGTAAACGGCCGCGGGATAGATCAGCGGCGGAAGAAACAAATTAAAGACGAGCTGCGGCTCGAGTTGAATCGCAGGTAGCCCGGGAACCAGCGCGAGGACGATGCCTCCCAGGGTTAACAGGATCGGATAAGGAACCCGAATCCTTCGCGCGACAATCGCCAGCAACGCCACGGCAACGAGACAAATCAGGATCAGTTCGGTTTTGCCGGCCATAGCTGCGAACGTGCGACGAGCCTCTGCAGAATCAGATTACACGTCCAGAAACATTTGAAGAATCGCGACGAAACGCCGGTCCCTTCGCGCATTCATTCCCGTGGGCAACTCGAAGTCGGACGGCGCAGCGTAGCGGGCTCCCGCGCGCAGCTTACGCGTCGATGAGGTTGTTGCGGATCGCGTAACGAACCAGGTCGGCGACCGAATCGAGGTTGAGTTTACGCAGGATGTTGGCGCGATGGGTTTCGGCCGTGCGGACACTGATACCAAGCGCGTCGGCGATTTCCTTATTGCTTTTGCCTTCGGCAATGAGCTGGACAACTTCGCGCTCGCGCGCGCTCAGGCGCTGGCCCGATTCGGCGCCATCGCGCGGGCCTTCAGCGCGATGGAGGATGTTCGAGAACAGGATTTCCGAAACTTTCGCCGTGAAATAGGGCTTGTGCCGCGAAAGCGCCTCGACCGCTTCAATAAGAAATTGATGGGCTTCAGTTTTGCCGATGAAACTCTTGATGCCGGCGTCGAACGCCTGCCGGATCAGCTCATCGCTATCATGCGCCGTAAACATAAGGATTTCCGTATCGGGGAGTATTCGCTTGATCTGGATCGCGGCGTCGAGCCCATTTAGTTGCGGCATGGTCATGTCGAGAATGACGATGTCGGGTTTGAGTTCGCTCGCCTTGGCGACCGCTTCCCGGCCGTTCGTGGCGAGGCCGCAAACTTCCCAACCTAGCTCGCGCTGTATTACCGCCTGAGTGCCCTGCCGCATGACGTCATGGTCGTCGGCAATCAGAATGCGAAGCGGCGATGCGGGAGTTGTCATGACTCGTTAGGTCCTGGCGTGGAGCGCGTCGTGCAGCGTACTCAACAACGTCTCTTTGTTGTACGGTTTGGTAAGACACGCATGGATGTTTAATTCTTCGAGTTCCTGCGAATGCTGTTCCTGGCCCCCGCGGCCCGTCGATGCGATCACCGGGATGTCGGGTTTCATTTTTCGCAGCGTCCGAATCAACGCGATTCCGTCCATGACCGGCATCGACAGGTCGGTGAGCACCAAGCCGATCTCGTCCATTCGCTTCGCAAAAATGGCGAGCGCTTCGGCGGCGTCTTCTGCCGTGAGAATCTGATAACCATGTCCTTCCAGGAGGGCTTTGCCGATTTGGAGGATCGGTCTTTCGTCGTCCACCAGGAGAAGGAGCTCGCCTTGCGCCGGTGGAACAACCGCGTCGGACGTTTCCTGCAACATTTCCGCCTCCGTGGTGGCGGGTAGAAAAACCTTGAAGGTCGTGCCGCGCCCGACTTCGCTGTAAACGCTCATGAATCCGCCGTGGCTCTTCACGATGCCAATTACGCTGGAGAGCCCAAGGCCGGTGCCGTGGCCGAGCTCTTTCGTGGTAAAGAAAGGATCGAAGATTTTCTCCAGATTCTGCGGGGGAATACCCATGCCGGTGTCGGTTACTTCAAAGCGGACATGCGGGCCGGCTTTCGCACCCGGCGTCATGCTCGCGTAATGATCGTCGACGGGAAAATTTTCCGCCGTCAAAGTGAGCGTGCCGCCGGCCTGCATCGCGTCGCGCGCGTTGACACAAAGATTGAGCAACACTTGATGCAGTTGAGTCGGGTCGCCGATCACGGTCCAAAGCGGTTCCGCAATGCGGGTGCGGACTGAGATCTTTTTCGGAAAAGTTTCTCCAGCGATCTTGGCCACATCCTTGATGAGAGGCCCAACGGGAAGATTCAAACGATCGCCGTCGGCACCGCGCGCGAAAGTGAGGACCTGGCGGACGATGGCGGATCCGCGCTGGGCACAGCTTTCGATCAAAGAAAGAACCTCGTCGTCTTGCGATGTGATCTCCTTCCGGCGCAAGATGGCGGAACCCATCACGATCGGGGCGAGAATATTGTTCAGGTCGTGGGCGACGCCGCTGGCCAGCGTGCCGATGCTTTCGAGCCGCTGGGCGCGAAGCAACTGGGTCTCCAGTTTTTTGTGCTCGGTAATATCGGTATTGATAATTAGAACAGAATAGGGTGAGCCGTCCGGCCTTCGCACGAGAGTGGCGCGCCCCTCGACGATTAATTCTTTCTTGTCCTTTGTTAGCTGTCGGACTTCGCCGCGAAACTCATCGCATGAAAGCAGGGTCTTCGTGAGTGGTTCGAGTTCTTTTGGATCAGCAAAAATCAATTCGCCAATGGGCCGTCCGACCGCTTCCTCGGCTGTCCAACCGTAAAGATTTTCCGCACCTTTATTCCAAAACGTGATCCGTTGTGATTCGAAATCGCGCGCAATAATCGCGTCATGCGCTCGATTGATGATCTCCGCCTGCTCGCGAATGCGCTGCTGGGCCTGAACGCGCTCCGTGATATCAATCCCGATGCCGCAAATGAAAGAGACTTGCCCTTCGATATCGAGAATTGGAAATTTGCTGGCGAGGACGGTCCGCTGCTCCTCACCTTCGAGGATCGGTTCGACCGTTTCCGTGGGCGAGCGCGTCTCGATGACTTCGCGGTCGCTGGATTCGTAAACCGCTGCGAGCTCGGGAGAGATGTCGGCCGCGGTTTTGCCGAACCAATCCCGGCCGCGCATTACCATCTGTCGCAAACTTTTGTTCGCGTAAACGTAGCGGCGCTCGTTGTCCTTGATCCAGGCGAAGCCAGGCAAGTTATCCATGAAAAGGGAGAAGCGTTCCTGACTTAAGCGAATACTTTCCTCCGCGCGCGCGCCTTCTTTGCGCAGCTCCCTTTGGGCGAGAGCCTGGGAGACGGCGGGACCGAGCCGGGCCAGCCTGTCTTTCAAGAGATAGTCGGTGGCCCCTTCTTTCATCGCAGCCACCGCGGTCTCTTCGCCCATCGTACCGGAGACGAGAATGAAAGGGATTTGCGAGCCGCACTCGTTCAACAGACGGAGCGCGCGGATGCCGTCGAACCGCGGCATCGAATAGTCGGAGAGAATGATGTCGTAGTCCGCTTCGAGTTCCGGGAGAAAATCCTCCTCGGCAAAAACCCGTTTCCACTGCGGCTCATAACCGGCGCGGCGCAATTCGCGGAGGAGCAGCTCCGCGTCGCTCGGTTGATCTTCGACAATGAGAACCCGCAATGGAGTCGCCATCTACGTCTCCAATTTCGGCGCCTGGTTCAGGAGGAGCCAATACATCCCGATTTCCTGGACCGCGTGGGCGAACCCTTCGAAGTTCACCGGTTTCACGATGTAGCTGTTAACTCCGAGCTGATAACTCTCGACGACGTCACGCTGTTCCTTGGACGAAGTCAGCACGACCACTGGAATCGACTTCGTGCGTTCATCCGTCTTGACTCGCCGGAGGACTTCCAGCCCGTCCACTTTCGGCAGCTTCAGATCGAGCAGGATCACCTTCGGGCCGTCCTCAAGATCGCGTGCAACGTGGGCGCCTTCGCAGAAAAGAAATTCCAGCGCCTCCGCGCCATCGCGAACGACTTCAATGCTGTTTGTAATGTTTCCTTTTCGTAAAGCCCGCAACGTCAACTCAAGGTCCTCTGGATTATCTTCGACGAGCAAAATTTCTACCGGTTTTTCATTCATGCTTTGTGTTCTCCTTCAAGGGTGAAATAGAAAGTGGCGCCTTGGTCGAGAGCCGCTTCAGCCCAGACTCGACCGCCATGGCGGTGGACGATTCGCTGCACGATGGCCAGGCCAACGCCGGTGCCTTCAAATTCCTCCGCGCGATGCAAGCGCTGGAAAACGCCGAAGAGCTTGTCGGCGTAACGCATGTCGAAGCCGGTGCCGTTATCGCGAACGAGGAAGACGTTCTCCCCTTGCCCGTTTTTGCGCGTGCAACCGACTTCGATGATGGCCGGATTGCGTGGTCCGGTGTACTTCAGGGCGTTCGAGAGAAGATTAAGCCAAACCTGTTTGAGCAGGGCCGAGTCACCAAGCGAAGGCGGCAGGTCGGCGATGCGCATCTCTACTTGCCGCCCTTCTCGCGGGAAGCCTAATTCGTTGAGCGCATCATGCACCATTGCCTCGGTACTTATACTTCGTCGGCTGAGGGGCAGGCGGCTTAGCCGCGAAAAGGTCAGCAAGTCATCGATTAGAGCTCCCATCCTGCGGGCGCCGTCGCGGATCGTTTCCAGGTAATGGCGAGCTTCCTCGGGCAGCTGCGGTCCGTAATCCTCGACCACCGCCTGGGAAAAACCATCGACCGCGCGGAGCGGCGCGCGCAGATCGTGCGAAACCGAGTAGGAAAATGCTTCCAGTTCCTTGTTGGCGGCTTCCAGCTCTACAGTCCGCCGCGCGACACGTTGTTCGAGGTCCTGATTTAGCTGGCGAATCTCCTCCTCGCTTTGGGTCTGTCTCCATACGCCCGAGTTCAGAAAAAATACGCAGACGCTCAAGACTGAAACGCTGATGAAAACCCCGATCGGCAGGAGGGAGAATGTTTCTACAGCGGCTGCTTGGACTGTTTGTCGATCTTTCCCCAGCAGGCGGTATTCTTCTGCCTGCATTTGCTGAAACGTCTTCAGAATCTGCTCCGACAGTTCAATGCCGCGCCCAGTCGCGATCATTGCTGCGGCAATAGAAGGTCCTTGTTCGCGCCGCGCCGCGATCACCTGTTCCTGCCATCCGAGATTTTGAGCAATCAACGGCTTTAGCTGATCGAGATTGCGCGTCTGATTCGGATTGTCCGCGGTTAGTTGGCGCACCTCGGCGATTTTTTTCCTCAGTGCATCGCTTTGTTGGGCGCGGTCCCGGACGAGGCGCTCCTCGCCGGTGATGACATACACTCGCTCGCTACTGGCCAGGTCGGCGGCGTCGGTCACGCATTCCTGCACTCTCTGCAGGACGCCATTACGATGGTTAACCCATTCCTGCGTTTCGAGCATTCGCCTGGTAAAGTTGAATGCTCCCGCAATCGTAATTGCCGTTAAGAGGATGCTGAACGCAAATGCGACGGTGGTCCACCTTCCGAGCGCCCAGTGCAATCGCTGTTCGGCGTAAAGAGCGGCAAGCGAACCGGCGCCCAGGAAAATGAATGAGAGAGCGGCGACCAGGCCGGACTTCGACATCCCAAGAAAATTCCACTGAGGTCCGGCCAGAATCTCCATTAACCAACCAACCAAGGGTAACAGACCAATCAGCACGACCGCTGAACTCAGACCGGCGACAAGGGGCGCGCGGCCTGATAGGGGAACCAATTTAGCGTGAGCAACCAAAGCACCTGCCATGAGCAGGAAAGTGAGAGCTGTGACTGGATGGGTGCGCCACGCCGTCGTCGCGACCAATGATGCGGACCGGGAAAAAACGGGCCAGCGATCGAATCCAAAATCCGCGTTGAGGAAAAATTCGAGGAGTGTCGCCAGCCCAAGAATCAGGACGACCAGACCCAAAGTTGTTACCACCCCGCCGACCCAGGTCGCGAACCTTCGAAACGGCAGGAATACCAGAGCGGCGCCACAAAGGAAAAAAGCGGCGCCAACATTCGGCTTGATCGGAGCTGCTCCCGACACGATCGACTTAAAAGGGTCGATGTGAAACCACCAGCCGGTGAGGATCGTCAGACCGGCGACAGCGACGATGGCGCCGGTGACAAAAGTCGCAAAACGGACCGGCGGGGTAATAGCGGGAGTTGCCGACGGCGGCGTGCGATCCATTGTCACGCTGGTCGCGTCTGCGCTGGCAGGGGTTTTAATTGGGGATTTTTTCGTTTGGGGTTACGCCGCCCTTTGTTCCCTTGGCTTAATTAAAGACCACCCCAGATTTAGCCGGGGTGTGATTTCGCTGAAATTTTGAAACTCGACCGGCTTCACGATGTAGTAGGTCGCGCCCAGACCACGGCACTCACTAATGGATCGGGCCTGGTCGGACACTGTCAGAACAACGACGGAAATATTCCGGGTCCGTGGATCAGCCTTTATCTCGCGCAGCACTTCGAGCCCGCTTTTCTTTGGCAGATTCAAATCGAGTAATACCACCTCGGGAAGAGGATCGTCTTTCCGGTCTGCGTAACGGCCGGTGGCGAAAAGAAATTCCAACGCCTCTTCGCCGTCGGCCACCACGTGGATCGGATTGGTCAGGCGCGCTTTCTGGAACGCGCGGGTGGTGAGCTTGACGTCGAGCGGATTGTCTTCCACGAGCAGGATCTCGACGCTGGGGTCTCGTCGCCGGGCGCTGCGCTCGAATAAAACTGGCAACGAAACCTCCAGAGCCTCTGCCAGCTTTTGCACGCTCTCGAGTGACGGATTCCGCGCCCCGCGCTCGACGTCCGAGACGTAGGTACGATGTAAGCCTGCGCGAGCGGCGAGTTCTTCCTGGGAAATTCCCAGCGCCGCTCTCTCTTTTTTGATGGCCTTACCTAGGAGGGTTTTCAATTCGGCTACCACTACGATGCTATTCCACTTCGTTTACAGACCTCTACAGACGATGAGTGACGCAGTCCCACAACGGCAATCTCCGCGCCTCGCTCGCCGGCGCGATTAGGGATTCCCTTAGTAGCCAGATAAAGCGTGGCGCTCGTCCTCAGCCGGTATGACGACGTTCCGGGGGGAAAGTTCTCAGAACTGCTGGGCGATCGAGTCGAGCTACGTCTCCGCCGAAACCAAGCCGGTCCGAATTGCATACCGGACCAGCCCCGGCACATCGTGAATATCGAGTCGCGACATCAGTTGCAACCGGTGCGCCTCCACAGTCTTGACACTGATCTCGAGCCTTGAAGCGATCTCCTTCGTGTTCTTTCCTTCGGCGACCATTTGGAGGATCTCGCGCTGGCGGGAAGTGAGTTTCTCCAGCAGCCCCCCTTCACCGCCGACCCTGTCCAAATAGCTGTCGATGACCGTGCGCGAAATCGAAGGACTCAAATAGGTCTTACCCTCGGCGACGGAATTCAGAGCCAGTTCCAGCTCGGCGGTGGCAGCGTCCTTGAGCATGTAACCCGCCGCGCCCGAACGCAGCGCCCGAATGACATACTCCTCGTTCGCGTGCGCCGACAGAATGATCACTCTGATGTCCGGAAACGTTTTTGTAATTCTCGGCAACGCCTCCAGTCCGCCAAGCTCGGCCATAGCAATGTCCATAAGAACAACGCCGGGTCGTCTGGCTTTGACCAACTCGAGGGCGCTCCGACCGTTCTCGGCTTCGCCGATCACCTCGACACCTGGGATTTTTTCCAGGAGCGAGCGAAGCCCGGCACGGAAGAGGCCATGATCGTCGGCGAGAAGGAGGCGCGCTGGTTTTATCATCCTTTAGAGTTGATGGGGAAAAACGCGTGCAATTTGGTCCCCCTACCCAAATGGGATTGGATATCGAGCTCGCCGCCGATAAGAGTGACGCGCTCGCGCATGCCGAGAAGCCCGAGACTTTTTCCCTGTTCGGCGCTTTCGATTCTGTGAGGCACGTCGAATCCGCGGCCATCATCGCGGACGATCAAATGTAGTTTCTCCGCCTCCAAGCGAAGCTCCAGACAGACATTTTTCGCCTCGGCATGGCGGACGATGTTAGTCACTGCTTCCTGAGCCACGCGAAAACAGGCTGTCTCGATTTCCGGAGCCAGCCGCCCGAGAGCCAAATTAGCGACAAACTCCCCGCGAAACCCGGCGCGTTGCGCTTGCTCATCCAGATGTGATCGCAGCGCCGGCACCAGTCCCAAATCATCCAACAACGATGAACGCAGATTGATCGAGAGCAGGCGCACCTGCTGGAACAGGCCATCGATAATAGTGATGCTATCCTGGATGTTTTTCGCAATCGCGCCGTGTCCTTCCGTTCGGCTGGCTGATTGCAGGTTTATCTTCGCGGCCGCCAGCGATTGAGCCATCTCATCGTGAAGTTCGCGCGCCAGGTGCCGCTTTTCGTCTTCCTGCACTTTGAAAAAGCGCCTGGAAAGGCCACGAAGTTTCTGATTCGCCTTCTGGAGCGATTCCTCGGCGCGTTTGCGGTCTTCAATGTCGGTGGAAACGCCGTACCACTTGATGAGCTTCCCCGAGGCGTCGTAGAGCGGAGCCGTTCGAATCAGAAACCAGCGGTATTCGCCGTCAGCGCTCCGCAGGCGTAGTTCCTCGTCGTACCCTTCCGCACGCGCCTTTTGCACTCGCCACTTTTCCATTACTCTCGGAATATCTTCCGGATGAACTGGACCGGTGGGATCGGCGACATACTGCTCCAAAGAAAGACCGGCGTAGTCCATCCAGCGCTGATTTAAGAAATCGACCACGCCATCAGGCTGAAGCGTCCAGGCCATAACAGGAATAGTGTCGATAGCGCGGCGAAGCTCGTCTTCACTTCGGCGTAGCGCTTCTTCGGCGCGAATCCGATCGGTTACATCTTCGTTAACAAAAACCGCCCCGACGATTGTCCCTTCCGCCATGCGGACAGGCGCCGCTGAGTTACGGATGATCTTGCGTTGGCCGTCATAAGTTTCAATCTCGATCAACTCATTTAAACTAGTTTCACCCTTCGTCAGAGCGCGCGCTGAAGCCCAATCCGCCGGCTCAATTCTCTGACCTGTGTCATGCCAATAACCCTTGGCTTGCTCGTATCGTTCGCGGCCGGGTGCGATCGGACCTCCCCATATACGTTGGGACGCCTTATTAATAAGAGAAATATCACCGGCCGCGTCCATGACGGCCACGCCTACTGGTAATGTTTCAAGCACCAGCCCCAAAAGCTGCTGACTCTCCCGTACTGCTTTCTCCGCCTGCCTTCGCTCTGTGACGTCATACATGGTGGAGAGCAAACAAGGCTCGCCGGCTACTTCGACGGGCGCTGCGAACGCGATAATGTCTAGAAGGTCACCGGACTTGGTGCGCGCCTGGGTTTCAAAGTCCTGGACCGTTCCGTGCCGGGCCAGCATTTCAAGGTACGTTTCGCGCTGCTTTGCGTTTGCCCAAAGGCCCAGCTCAACCGCGGTATGACCAATGACCTCCTGAAGGTCGTAGCCAAACATTTTCAGAAAGGCAGGGTTTACCTCCACGATACGGCCATCACTGAGGCGAGCGATATCATGAGCTACCGGGGTGGAAAGAAACACTGACGGCCTCGGCCGTAAAAAGCCCGGTGCCTCCAGCGTCTCCCAATGCCCATCACGCTTCGTAATCACGAACTGGTGCGTGTGCGCTATATCCAGGATTTGCGCCGCTCCTGCCCCGTTCAGCGGGTAACTGCACAGCGCAATCATGCGGCGATTATGAAGCCACTTATCAAGCGACGCTTCGTACGCTGAAAATACCTTCCAATGTTCGGTTGTCAGCCAGGACTCGTTCGCATTCACCCGCATTCCGGAGAAACCTTTCCCAAGCGCTTTTGTTAGCTTCTCAGTCCAGCCTGCAATCACTCGCTCGACGACAAATACGCCGTCTTTGAGATACCAATCAGTAGATGCCACGATATCGACCCGGTCCGAGCCAGAAAACTGTTGCCGAGGGGAGAGCGAAGGTGATTCGGACGAGATAATTTCAATCCGACCGCTCGCCAGATGCTCCTCCCCCCCGGCACAAGCAGCCTTGAAAGCGTCTTTTGCTTCTTCAGGCCCAAGAGGCTCAGCTACAATCCAAAGACAGAATTCGTTGTTCTCCAATCCCTTCTTGAAATATGGGATCACTACATCCAGCAAGTCTTGCTTGGTTTCGTAGAAGTGACAGAAATGAGCACCCCACTCCACCCGGCCTACCGCTGGCAGCCCGGTCTCGCGTTCTGCGCCACTGGAGGTTTCCATGTTCGCTCCAGTATCACCCTATAGCGCGCCCGCGCAAAAAAGGCGGCGCGGACGTCCGTCAGGATCCGATAAAGATTTTCCCTCGCTCCTTTCTCCAGCGTGACAATGCCGAAATAGCGCCAGACGTCGCGCCGACGGCGACCGCGAACGGCGGCTTCTACTTACCGGCAATTGTGGGTCCGATATTACCTCCATCGAGGCCTTCGCGGACTCTTCGGTCGCCCGCCACCGCCTGCATCTCCTTGGATCGGCGGATACATTGCTGGAGTCGGCCTCGGCCAAACCCGCATCCAAACAACAACGGCAAACCGATTTGTGAGACACGAGTGTCATGGATGAGTTTCTGCAAACGCCAGACGGTCGCGAGATAACAGACCCGGCCGAACCAGCGCCCGCGCCGGAAGAACGAGTCGCGCCGTCACCATCGCGCGGACTTGCTTCTGCGGGGTCGGTCCGCCATCGCCGGCGAATCCGCATGGCGGGCTTCATCGCCAGTGAAACTTTTGCGATAGGAATCTTCGTCGCCTCGGTGCTGGCGGGAATATCGGAGCGGTTCGCAAGTGAATCGCTGACTCCGATTTTCCGAATCCTCCCAATCACGGCGGCTGCCGTGGCCGCACTTCTTCCAATCCTGTTTTTCGCTTTCCCGAAAGGGCGCGGCCGCTAGCAAGGAGGTCCTACAAGGTGCCTATTTCAGCTCGCGCTAATCCTGGGGTGCCGTCTCAAAACGAGTCGCTCGCACGCCGGAGTTTCCAAGGTTAGTTATCCACTCGAGCCATGAGCAAAAGCAGTTTCATCCCGGCCGATCTCCTTTACGAGGCGATCGTTCAATCGTCCGACGACGCGATCGTCAGCAAGAATCTCCAGAGCATCGTTATGAGCTGGAACAAGGGCGCGGAGCGAATCTTCGGTTATTCCGCCGAGGAAATGATTGGCCAGTCGATTGTCAAATTGCTTCCCCCCGATCGCCTGGACGAGGAGAACCATATTCTCTCACGACTCCACAAAGGAGAACGCCTCGATCATTTCGAAACGCGACGGCAGCGTAAGGATGGCCGGATCATCGATGTCTCCCTCACGATCTCGCCAATCCGCGATAGCAGCGGAATTATCGTCGGCGCGGCGAAAATCGCCCGCGACATCACCCCACAGAAAGAAGCCGAAGCGGCCCTCCGACGTGCCGATCACTTCAAGAATGAGTTTCTCACTACCCTCTCGCACGAGCTGCGGACACCGTTGAACGCGATCCTGGGTTGGGTCCAGGTGCTAAAGGAAACTCCGGAGGATTGTGTGAGCGCCATCCCCGTGATCGAGCGCAATGTAAATGTCCAGGCCCAGTTAATAGAGGACCTGCTCGACTTAAGCCGAATCGAGGCCGGGAAATTGAGTCTCGACATAATGCCGATCGATCTCGGAGCGATTGTCACGAGCGGAATGGAGACCGTTCGTCCAGCCGCCACCGCCAAAGGGATCCGGCTTACCTCCGCCTTTGCCAGCGTGAGTGGCACTGTGATGGGCGACAAAGACCGGATGCAACAGATCGTTTGGAATTTGCTCACGAACGCGATCAAGTTCACTCCCCGCGGCGGTCGCGTCCATGTCGTGATTCATCGCGTCAATTCCCATGTCGAGATTTGCGTTACCGATACCGGCGAAGGCATTGCCCCTGACTTCCTCGGGCTAGTCTTCGACCGTTTCCGTCAGGGGGACGGCGGCACGACCAGACGTCACGGCGGCCTTGGTGTCGGCTTGTCGATCGTCAAACATCTTACCGAGCTTCATGGGGGCAACGTTCGCGTCACCAGTGAGGGGCGCGGCTTAGGTGCGACATTTTGCGTTACCCTGCCGTTGCAGACGGTACGTCATCAGCCAGACAGCGTCGCAGCGGAAGCTCGGCAAGCCGAGATCGACGCCAACAGGAAAGCGATCGAGCTCAAGGATATCCGCGTCATGGTCGTTGACGACGAGGAAGATTCCATCAGCGCCGTGAAAAAGATGCTCGAACGCCACGGCGCAGAGGTCTGTGCAACCTCTTCGATGAACCAGGCGCTGGAAGAGTTTCCAACGTTTTCTCCCGACGTCGTCCTAAGCGATATCGGCATGCCGGATCACGACGGATACGAGTTGCTCGCGCGCCTGCGCGAACTGCCCGGCGGAAGATCGGTCCCGGTTGTCGCTTTGACCGCCCTCGCCCGCAACGAAGATCGCGCCCGGGCCATGCGCGCCGGTTTTCAAATTCACATGGCGAAACCCGTCGATTTCCCCGAGCTAGTCGCCGTCGTCCACAATCTCGCCGCTCTCCGCGCGAAGTAAGGCAGATCGGAAGCTTCGAAGGAAGCGACTTGCGTTGCGCTCGTCGATTTGTTCTGTTCGGGCCTGGCCGGGGATTAAAAGTACCTGACAGCCCTCTGGGATTTGAACGGCTCCCCGGCCACTGTTTTTTCGATGCTTCGAAAGCGCCGACTGCAAAACGCGGCGCCTTTATCGGTTCAATAGCGTCCGCAGTTCGCCGAAGTCGAACGGTTTGGTCAGGTAATGATCGCATCCAATGTCGAACCCCAGTCTGTAATCGTCATCGGTATCGCGCGCGGTCAACGCAATTGCCTTGATATCTGGGTTCAACTTCTTCGCCTTCGCCACAATCTCCAGCCCATCGCCATCGGGTAAACCGAGATCGCACAAAAGAACGTGGACCCGCACTTCGCCAAGTAATTCCAGTGCCTCGGCCACGGTTTCTGCCGTGATCACGGTATGACCGCAGCGCCCCAAAAGCGACAGCAGCGTTTGCCGCGTCTCCTGATGATCCTCGACCAGAAGCACGTTCACACTTTCTAATCGCAACAGCCGCCAAATTGGCCGGAGTCGACTTGGCACATTGACGCGGCGGACGAAAGCCCGGTAAATTCCAGCGTGCCAGCCAAACCCTCGGCGCTC
>DATBCW010000003.1:0-22985 GCA_036270255.1 Chthoniobacterales bacterium | reverse complement strand
GGCGAGAGTGTCGTTGCGACGTTCTTCTTGATCAGGTACCAGAGCGTCGTCGCGAGCAGGAGGGAGATCAACTTCGCGCGCCAGTTGTTCAGGATCAGTTTCTTCATAAGCCCCTTGGAGCAACAATTCGCCGATGCGTTTACGGAAAGTTTCCGGAGTAAAGCCGCGCTCGATCCGGCGGCGGTGACAAATCGAGATCCCGCCGGTCTCCTCTGAGACAACGACGGCGATCGCATCCGATTCCTCGGTAATGCCGAGCCCGGCCCGATGCCGCAAGCCGAGACTGCGATCGAGCGTCTCGCGCTGGCTCACTGGGAAAATGCAGGCAGCCGCAGCGATCCGGCCGTTGCGCATGATCACTCCACCGTCGTGCAGGGCGGCCTTTGGTTGGAAGATCGTCAGGAGTAGTTCGACCGAAAAATGCGAATCGATGATGACGCCCGTCTCTTCATAGACCCGGATCGAAGTGTCACGCTCGATCGCGATGAGCGCCCCGAACTGTTTGTTCGCCAATTGCGACACCGCCTCAGCGATGTCGTGGACGGTCTCGCGTTTCTCGCTCGTCAGCGAAAAGATCGGATGGCCGCCGAGCTCCGCCAAACCACGACGCAATTCCGGCTGGAAAATGACGACGAGAGCGACAGCGAGAAAGACCGAGAAGCTCCGGATGATCCAGCCGATGACGACGAGATTCAGCAACTGTGAGATCAGGGTCAGGGTCAGAAAAACTATGGCCAGACCGGTGAGCACCTTCGCGCCGCGAGTGCCGCGAAAATAGAGGTAGCCGTAGTAAATCCCGACGCTGAGCAAAATGATTTCGAAAAAGCTCCGCCAGCGGTCAAACCAGAACTGGAGAATTTGCTGCATCATTTCGCGACGGTTTCCAAGAGTGCTTCGGTCACGCGCAAGGCGGCCGCGTTTTCTTTGACGTCGTGAACGCGCAAAACATTCGCGCCGCGTTCGCGGAGGAGTGCGGTGAAGGCAATGGTCGGCGCGAGCCGGTCTTCCATTGCCTTTGAACCGATCATCTTGCCGAGAGAGGATTTCCGCGAGACGCCCACGACAAGCGGGCGCTCATGGACGCGGAGGCGCTCGAGATGGGCGAGCAGCGCGAGATTGTGCTCCACCGTTTTCCCGAACCCGATCCCCGGATCAAACGCGATGGCCATTTCATCAACACCGCACTCTAGGGCGCGCTCATATTGTTGTCGAAAAAAATTAGCCACCTCGCCGACGACATCGTCATAGCGCGGAGCGACTTGCATCGTCCGCGGCGTCCCTTGCATGTGCATGAGGATAAGTGCGGCCTTGCGTTCGGCGGCGAGCGCGAACATTTCGGGATCGCCGCGGCCGCCAGTGACGTCGTTAATGATCGTCGCGCCGGCATCGAGCGCGACGCGAGCTACCGCCATTTTCGAAGTGTCGATTGAGAGCAACGCGGACACGCTTTCGCGCAATTTTTTAAGGACGGGAATGACGCGCGCGAGTTCGTCGTCTGCGGAAACCGCTTCGGCGCCAGGCCGCGTCGATTCACCGCCTACGTCGATGATCTGCGCGCCATTGGCTGCCATTTGCTTTCCCTGTTCGACGGCTTCGTTTGTCGTGAAAAATTCGCCGCCGTCCGAAAAGGAATCTGGCGTGACGTTGAGCACACCCATGATCAGGGCACGCGCCGATAGGTCGACTGTCCGGTCCGCGATTCTCCAGAGCGTCTCCCCCATCGAGGTGAGACTACGGAAATTTGCGCTCGTGCCTAGCGCAGTTCGCGCGGAGAGTGCTGACCTTGTGAAACCAGAAGCTGGTCAATTGCGCGAACAAATCCTGGTCTTGCTGCGCGCACCAAATTATCGGCCACTCGATAAGGTCGAGCTGGGTAAAGCGCTCGGCCGCAAGAGCGGCGTCCGGATGAATTTGAACGCGATCTTGCGCGACATGGAGCGGGACGGCGAGATCGCGCGCATCCGAAAGAACCGCTACGTGCTGCCGGCGGAAGCCGATCTGGTGACGGGAACGCTCTCGGTCCACCAATCCGGGTTCGCTTTTCTCCCACGCGAGAAAGCCGGCGAACAGGACCTTTTCATCGCGGCGGAAAACACGGGGACAGCGATGCATGGTGACAAAGTTGTCGCGCGGATCACGCGCGATGAACGCTTCGCCCGGGCCAAAGGCCGCGATCGGGCGGAAGGCCGCGTCATTCGCGTTCTCGAGCGCGCGCACGACACGATCGTGGGCACGCTCCAGCAATCGAAGAACTTCTTCCACGTTGTCCCGGACGATCCACGGATCGTCCACAACGTTTACGTCAGTAGCCCGGGTAAGGCCAAACGCGGCGACAAGGTCGTGGTGCGGCTCGATAATTGGGAATCGCGCCACATCAATCCGGAAGGCGAAATTGTCGAAGTCCTCGGGCCCAGCTCCGCGCCTGGAGTCGACGTGCTTTCGATCATTCGGAAGTACCATTTGCCCACGGAATTTCCGAAGGCCGTGCTGGAAGAGGCGCAGCGATTTCCGGAAACCGTGGCCGAGGAAATGTTCGAGGGCCGCGAGGATTTGAGAGGCAAATTCATCGTCACGATCGATCCCGATGACGCGCGCGATTTCGATGACGCGATCGACGTGGAACGAGTCGCCGGCGGCGGTTGGCGGCTGGGTGTGCACATTGCGGACGTCGCGGCTTACGTGAGACCCGGCAGCGCACTGGACCGCGAAGCCTACAAACGCGGGAATAGCGTTTATCTCCCCGACCGCGTAATCCCAATGCTGCCGGAGCGGCTGAGCAATGGCGTCTGCAGCCTAAACCCCGACGTGAATCGACTGACGCATTCGGTTTTCCTCGAGTTTGGAAAAGACGGGCAAACGAAATCCGCGCGTTTCGGGCGCACCCTGATTCGCAGCGCAAAGCGCCTGACCTATCGCCAGGCTTATGCCATTCTCCAATCACAGCCTAACGACCAGTTAGGCGAACGACTACATGTCGCCTGGGAACTGGCGTCGCTCCTGCGCCGGAATCGTTTCAAACAGGGCTCGCTCGATCTGGATTTCCCGGAGGTAAAAGTGCGCCTAGACCAGGAGGGAGAGCCGATTCAGCTCGAACGAATCGAGAACGACGAGTCTCACCAATTGATTGAGGAGTTCATGCTGGCGGCGAACGAAGCCGTGGCGCGCGAGCTGAAAAACCGGCTCATCCCGACGGTCTATCGCGTTCACGAAAATCCCGATCCGGAGAAGCTGGCTGATTACCGGGAGCTCGTTTTGAGTTTCGGGTACAAGGTGGGCGACGTAAGCAAGCGCCCCGAGCTCCAGCGTCTGCTCGCTTCGTTGCGCGGCAAACCAGAGGAACAGGCGCTCAAGATCGGGCTCCTGAAAAGCTTGAAGCGAGCGCGTTACGCACCCCAACCGCTCGGCCACTACGGCTTGGCCAAGAATAACTACACGCATTTCACCAGCCCGATCCGCCGCTATGCCGACCTCATTGTCCATCGCGGGTTGGCGAGTGTTGAGTCACAAGGCAAGGCCGGCGCGCCGCGCCGGCCGGACGGTCCGAGCCGGACTGGCATAGCAGCGCAGCGTCCCTACCAGATGGGATCGATCGCCACGATCTCCGAGCATATTTCCGAAACTGAGCGCGTCGCGGCTGACGCCGAAATGGACGGCGTGAAGATGAAAAAATTGGAATTCTTCCAGCGCCAGCTCGACGCCCGCGATCCACAGGTTTTTCGCGCGACGATCCTCGAGGTCAAGAACTTCGGATTAGTCGTGGAATTGCCGGACGTTCTTCTGACCGGTCTGGTCCATGTTTCGTCGCTAACGGACGATTTCTACGCGTTCGATCCCAAGCAGCGGCGGCTAATTGGGCGCCAATCGCGCCGGCGTTTTTCAGTGGGAGACGAGCTCCGCGTCTTCGTCGCCCGAGTCGACGTTTTCAAGCGGCAGGTCGATTTCGCGATAGCCGATCAGCAAACGGCTAAGAGCCGCGGTCGTAAGCGAGGACCTCGGCGCTAGTTCTTCAAATCGTAGAACTCAACCACGGCTATGCCAGTGGTTCCACTCGTGCCGCGCACGATGGCGGTGTAGGTAGTCGGCGCGAGCGTGATCGCAATGGCCGAGTCGCGGTCGTCGGTCGGCTGGAGAGTTGGCGGAATCTCATCGCCTTGGAAGTCGCGCCAATTATCGTTTTCCGCGACAAGATTTCCATTCGAGTCATGCAACTCGAGAGTTGGATCCTGAAGCGGGTTCGGAACTCCGCTTGCGCTCAAGTCCGGTCCGAGCGCGCGGAGAACGATTTTTTCTCCGGCATCGCCCCGAACGATCATGCCGGCGATGAGAATATCGTCGCCCACTCCAACTGGAGCGCGGCTCGAAAGATTCACCAATCTTCCGGTCGAAGCCGGGAACGAATCGAGATCATAAACTTCGACCACGCCATCACCGATCGCGTTGTTCACGCCGCGCACGAGCGCCGTGTAGCTTCCCGGCGCGATTGTCGCGATCAAAGCGGACTCCAGATCGCTCGAGGGCGCCAACCCGGCGTCCATCACTTCCTGTTGCTGACCCCCTTTCCAATCATCGTTCTTGGCCAGCAATGTCCCGCCGCTATCACGGAGCTCCAGCGTCGGATCCGCCAAACGGTTCGGCACATTCACCGACGGCCCCAGCGCGCGGATCCCGACCCTGCTCGAATTACTTCCGCGAACGACAAAACCCGCGATCAAAATATTGTCACCAGTGCCCACGAAACCGCGGGTGGAAATATTCGCGAGTTGCGCCGGTCCGTTGAATGGAGTCATCTCCGAGGTGTCGCCGGCTGCGTCGGTCGCGGTCGCGGTGACAGTATCGGCCGTGACGTTTCCAGGATATGAAACCTGAAAGGGCGCGTTACCATTTGCGTCGGTCGTCACGTTGCGAGTATCGAGCAGCGTTGGGATTTGCTCTCCAATGAGATTGCCAAAGAACTGAAGCGTGAAGGTGCTCGAGGGCGTGCTATTAAGCGCGCCGGTTATGGTGGTGGTCCCGTTCATTGTGACCGTACTAGTAATGACCGGGAAATTCTGAAGCTGGTTCGGACCGGTATCGGCGTCCCCAAGGTCGTTAGACGTGGGGCCATCCGCGTTCAGGTCGATCCCGACGACGGAGGTATTGTTGTCAATCAGGTTCGACAAAATACGGTTCTGCTGGGATTGATCGCCAGTAATCACAATGCCTTTCCCATTGAGGTGAATGTGATTGCCCGCTCCGGGAGCCAGTCCGCCAATTTGATTGTCGGAGCCTACTAACCAAATCCCACGGCCGGTGTTCGCGACGAGCTCGTTACCCAAAATAGAATTGGCCGTCGACTGATTGAAATCAGCTGTCTTGATGCCGGTTCCGTTGGATCCGATCAGGTTACCCGCACCGGCGAGTGACCCACCAATGTCGTTATTACTTCCCAACAGTTCGATGCCGATGACGTTTCCGCCGGTCGTCGCCGCATTCGGGGCCGCGCCGATGAAGTTTCCTTGGATGCTCGCACCGGTCGCGACGGTGGTGAAGCCGCCGCTGCCACCATGAAGGTAAGCTGTTCGGATCCCCGTATCGTTGCCCGAAATTACATTCCCGGCTCCGGGCGTTGTTCCCCCAAGGACGGTGTCGGTTAACGTTCCCGACAGGACGATCCCAATATCATTGGGCGCGCCTTCGGTTCCGGCACCGTTGCTTCCGGTGGAGGGAGTGTACTGGCCGATGTGATTGCCGACAATCAATCCGCCGGTGGAACTTCCAACCCGAATGCCGGCGGCCGGGCCATCTGCCGGCCCCCCACCCCCCGAAGCGATCCGGTTGCCGCCGATCATGTTTCGCGCCTCCGCGCTAGTTCCGCCGATGCGGTAATCGGAGCCCGAAACTACAATACCGACGCCTCGATTGCCGAGATCGATCGAGGCTGATCCATCGGTCCCAATGAAGTTGCCTTCGATGACCGACCGGTCAGTCGCTATGATGCCGAAGCCGGCCGAATACTCGCAACAATGGATGCCAACAGTGAATGGTGAGAAGCGGGTGATCATCAGGCCGCGGATGGTGCAGTCGGGTGCGGCGATCCAAAGGCCGACGGGCGGGGGCTGCTGGTAATAAAAAGAATCATAATAGGCCCCGTCGATCCGAATCAGGACAGTGGCATTCGACCCAACGGCGAGAGTGTTTTGCTTACTCCCTGGCTGCGTGTAACCGTCGATCGTCAGCGCTTCGGTGATCTTCGGAAGATAATTGTTGCTGACGTCGATCGTGTGGACGCCGGAGCCGGGAATGTTGAAGACGATCCGATCCGCTCCTGGAAGGTTATTCGCGTCGGTGATGGCTTGACCGAGCGATCCAGGGCCGGTGGCGTTAGCATTAACGACGACAAAATCAGCAGCCGCCACGCTGCTGGCCAAGAAGAGCGCCACAGCCCAGAGGGGCAAGAGGAAAAGCTTTTTGTCCGGGGTCATTAACTTCACGGAACTTCAAGGTGGCTCATAAAGAAATCGCGACCCATACAAGTAGTGAGCGTAAGAAATTGCTGCAAATTTCCCCGGGCGCGATCGGCCGCGCAGAATTTGCTTCCATTCGATAGGCCAACTGTCCTAGACTGCGCCGTTTTCGAAAATGGATAGCATTATCGAGGCGAAAGAGTTCCAGATCGAACGGAAGCGTTTCCACGTTGAGTTTCGTGAAAACGATCGCGGGCGATTTCTTCGGATCACCGAGGAAGCGCACGGCCGGCGGAACACGATCATCGTCCCGAGTACGGGTGTGGGTAACTTCACGGCCGCCATCGACGAGGTTCTTCACACTACTCGGGCGGCAGTGGCCCATTAACAGCGCCGCGCCACCGCACGGGCGTTGCGTGCGTTGACACCTCGGACGGCGGACTTAGCTTTGCGTCCGCTCGCAGCATTCGTCTCGATTTCACTTCGCATGCCCAAGAAAAAAAAGGTCGCCAGAAAAGTCTCGCGTCACGGTTCTAAAGCCGTCGCGAAAAAGAAGAAGACGCCGCGTTACGTTTATAATTTCGCCGGCGGCAAGGCCGATGGCGATGGGAGCATGAAGCCGCTCCTCGGCGGCAAAGGCGCGAACCTCGCCGAGATGACGCGCATCGGTCTGCCAGTCCCACCGGGGTTCACGATTACGACCGAAGTTTGCACTTACTTCTACGCGCACAAGCGCACCTATCCGCCATCACTCCAGGCTGAGATCGAACGCGGGATCGCCAACATGGAGCGGATCATGGGGACGAAGTTTGGCGATACGGAAAAAATGCCGCTGTTGGTCGCGGTCCGTTCGGGCGCGCGTGATTCCATGCCCGGCATGATGGACACGATCCTCAATCTCGGCCTGAACGACGAGACCGTGAAAGCGCTGGTCCGCGCGACCAAGAATGAGCGGTTCGCGTGGGATTGTTACCGCCGTTTCATCCAAATGTACGGCGACGTCGTCATGGGGGTGCAGAAGCGCGAGGGCGAAGACCACGAGCCGTTTGAATCAGTCATCGAGCATTTCAAAGACGAGCGTTACGGCCGGCACGACATCGATGACTCGAAGCTGAACGCGGCCGATTACCAGGAGGTGGTCGCGCGTTTCAAGAAGCTCGTCAAAGACCGGACCGGAAAGGCGTTCCCGAATGATCCATGGGAGCAACTCACAGGCGCTGCGGGCGCCGTCTTCGGTTCCTGGATGAACGATCGGGCGATCGTTTACCGGCGGAAATACAACATTCCGGAGGAATGGGGCACCGCTGTAAACGTGCAGGCGATGGTCTACGGCAACACCGGCGCGAACTCGGGTTCGGGCGTGGCTTTCACTCGCAATCCGGCCAACGGCGAGAACGAATTCTACGGTGAATTCCTGATCAACGCGCAAGGTGAAGACGTCGTCGCAGGCGTGCGCACTCCGCAACCGGTGATCGAGCTGAAAAAGCTAATGCCGAAATGCTACGCGGAACTGATGAAGGTCCGAGCCATTCTCGAGAAACATTTTCGCGACGTGCAGGACGTGGAATTCACGATCCAGGACGGCAAGCTGTTCATGCTCCAGACGCGCAACGGCAAACGGACTGCCGCCGCCGCGCTCAAGTTCTCGATGGACATGTTCAAGGAGAAACTCATCGACTGGAAGACGGTCATTCTGCGCAATCCGGCGGACCAGCTCGATCAACTCCTGGCGCCAATTTTCGACCCGAACGAAATCAAAAAGGCGAAGACAATCGCGACCGGGTTGCCAGCCGGGCCGGGCGCTGCTTCGGGCAAGATTTACCTCAACGCCGACCGGGCCGCCGCCGCCGCCGAGAAAGGCGAGAAAGTTCTGTTAGTTCGCAACGAGACGAGCCCGGAAGATTTGCGCGGGATGATCGCGGCAGAAGGAATTCTCACTGCGAAGGGCGGGGTTTCGTCGCACGCGGCCCTCGTCGCGCGGCAGATGGGGAAGGTCTGCATCTGTGGCGCGTCGGCATTGAAGATCGATTACTCGACGAAAATCGTTTCAGTCGGCAGCGACGTGTTTCGCGAGGGTCAGGATTTTCTTTCGATCGATGGAACGAGCGGGACTGTTTATGCAGGGCAACTTGCGACTGCCCCAAGCGAGATCATCACTGGCATGCTCCATGGCGACAAGGCGGCGCAGAAGACAGCGAAATTTAAGGCGTTCAATCAATTGATGGCCTGGTGCGCGAAGGTCTCCCGGCTCGATGTGCGTTGTAACGCCGATAATCCCGAGCAAACCGAAAACGCGCTCGCCTTTGGGGCCGTCGGTATCGGGCTGACTCGTACCGAGCACATGTTTTTCGAAGGCGATCGCATCGACGCGATGCGCGAAATGATTCTGGCCGATAACGTCGCCGATCGGAAAGCCGCGCTCGCAAAGCTTCTCCCATATCAACGGAAGGATTTCGCTGGGGTCTTCAAAGCGCTCAAAGGTTATCCCGCAACCATTCGTTTCCTCGATCCGCCTCTCCACGAATTCTTGCCGCACGACGCTGACTCCCAAGCCGCCCTCGCGAAGAAGATCGGCGTCACGCCCGAACACGTCGCGCAACGAGTCCGCGAGCTCCACGAATTTAACCCAATGCTCGGTCATCGGGGCTGCCGACTCGGAATTGCCTACCCTGAGATCACGGAGATGCAGGCGCGCGCTGTGTTCGAAGCCGCCGCGGATGTCGCGAAACAGAAGATCAAAGTGAAACCCGAGATCATGATTCCGCTTGTCGGTTTCAAAAAAGAGTTCGATCTCCAGGCGGAAATCGTGAATCGCGTCGCCGCGCAGGTGATGTCAGAAAAGAAGGTGAAGTTCGAGTATCTCGTCGGCACCATGATCGAAGTGCCCCGCGGCGCATTGACCGCCGATCAAATCGCACAGAGCGCCGAGTTCTTCAGTTTCGGCACGAATGATCTCACCCAGATGGCGCTCGGGATTAGCCGGGACGACATGGGGAACTTCCTTATGCCGTACGTCGAGAACGAGATCTTTAAGAAAAACCCGTTCGCTTCACTTGATCAGACTGGCGTCGGCCAGCTCATGCAAATCGCAATCGAAAAAGGCAGGAAGAGCCGGCCCGACATCAAACTTGGGATCTGCGGCGAACACGGCGGCGATCCCGACAGCGTGAAGTTCTGCCACCGCCTCGGGTTAGCCTACGTCAGCTGCAGTCCCTTTCGCGTCCCGATCGCCCGTCTCGCCGCCGCGCAAGCCGCGCTGGCTAAGTGACTCCGGGTCTCGGTCTCATTTTCCCGTTTCGAATTTCTTGTGGGCAGCCCACGCGCGTTCCCAGTCCTGCTTCGCTGCCCAGGCTTCGCTTTCCAGGAAATGGAAATAACGCGGGCAACTGGGCAGCTCGGTGAAATGCCGGATCGTCATCAGCGCTTCGTCGACGAGCCCCTGTTGCATTTGCTCGCGATAAAGCTCGAACCCGAGATTGTAGTTATCGGGGCTCCCGTGCAGCGCCTGCCGGAGCTGCTCGATCGACGTATTCTCCGCCGCCGGCGGTAAGGTCGGTTTTTCGCCAAACTGGGTTACCAGCTCGACTGCCGCGCGGAAATTTTTCTGCGCTGCCTGATAATTCGCGACGCCACGCCACGCGAACGGCAGCCAATCGGGATGCGCTTCCACGGCTCGAACCAGCTCGGCGCCATCGCCGCGATCGGCCCAATATCGGAAAAGCGTAACCTTTTCCTCCGGGGTCATCGTTTGGAGAGTCGGATCGTTATCGAGGAAAAGCTGGAGCGCCGACATGAACGGGGCGCCGCCCCCAACCTCGAGAAAAATCAGCGCGAGATCATGATGGAGCATGCCGAATTCCTCGAGACCCTTGTAGGCCCGGGGACTCGAGGTGCTCGCGGTCATGCGCATCGCCCGGTAAACCCCCGCTCGCTGGGGACCGGCGCGGCGCAACGCTTCCCGCCACGCGGTCAGAGCCATGGTGGGCTGGTTCGCGCTCAGCCAGGCGTTGCCTTCCTCGAACGGAACCTGGTAAACGTTCGGCTCGAGAAAACGCGCCCGGCGGAAATCATCGGCCGCTTCATTTACAGGCGAACGCGCGCCGATTTTGCCAAGAGCCCGAAGAAAATAAATCTGCCATCGCAGCGGCGCCCAACCAAGAGCGCGAGTCGTGCGTTGAATCGTCTCTGTGAAATTGCGGCCCTGGTTTGCCGCCGTGGCAAGGCGCATTTCATTTTCTACGCCGACCGCTCCAGGCAGCGGTTTCTCGTAGCGGGTCGCGAATACCCAGGTAATCCCGGCCGCAAGAAACGCGAGCCCAAGGAAGCGAAACACAATCGGGACAACAACGCTCCGCGGCAATTCGAGCGGACGACGCACCGCAAGGCCGAGCAGGAAAAGCGCGGCGAAGGCGGTGCCGATGCGATGCCCGGACACGTCCACAATGCCATGCCCGGCGAAGAGAACCGCTGCGATCAGCGCAGCCAGGCGAAAGCGTTGATTCGTTCCTTCGCGCAACGGAAACACCCGCCAGACGAAAAGAATAATTCCGGCGACGGTCAGGACGACCGCCGGCCAGCCCGCTTCGGCGCAAAGCCAGAACCAATCGCTCTCCGGATGAATCGTCCGGGCACTCGTTAACGAGACGTCGCGGAACACCGCGAAAATTTCATCAAAATTTCCCAAGCCGACGCCGCACCACGGCGAGGCCTTGATGAGATGCAGCGCGTCCCGAAAAATCGCCCAGCGCAGGTCGCTCGCGACGCCGGTATCGCCGGCCCGAAGATTGAACCGCTCGAAGGTCTGCCCTCCAAAGAGCAGGAGCACGGTAAGAAGGACGAGCAGCGCCGAAGCGCCGAGCGCAATCCGGGCCGCCGAGCCTTTGCGCAGAGCAAACGCGCCGAGCCAAAGTCCGCTGCCGGCGACGAGGAGCAGCACGCCGGCGCGTGAGAAATCGAGCACGATACCGGCGACAAGCACGGCCAGCGCGATCAACCAAAGGATCCAGCGTTTCCGTCCATGTCGGATGTCCTCCTGTCCGCAGGCCAGCACAACCACCGCCGTAAGCCCAAAAAGGTTCGCCGTTTGATTGCGATTCGGAAACGGCCCGAAGCCGCGCTCGTTATGCCAGAATGGGAGCGCAGTGTGGCCGGCGCGCAACGCGATGCAAAGCGCCGTAAGAGCCGCGACTCCGAAAGCAAACGTGCGCATTTGCGTCCGGACATCGCGCAAGTCGAGATCGAGCGTACTGACATAATAGAGCCAGCTCAGACCCGCCAAAAAACTGAGGAAACAACCGAGAGTGATCCAAGCCTGAGGCGAAAGTGTGCCGGATAGATTGATCCCGAAATCTTCGACCACCGCGGTCCTCCACGCCGGTTGCAGAAACCAATTCGCCGGAAGGAAAGCGGTCGCCACGCAAGCGATGAGCGCGAGCAAGACAAGGTTGATCGTTCGCCCCAGGGAGAAGCGCGGCGGATGCACCAACAGCATCGTCCCAAAGAGCGCTGCGACGATACCCTCGCTCCATTTTTGGGTCGCCCCGCCGAGGAAACAAGCCAGGACCGGGAGCACGGGCACGGCCAGGTTCAACCACCAACGGGCCGGCGCGCCCGTGAAGCTGGCGGGCGTCCTCATTGTCCTGGTTTTCGCGGTGGGCATCGTCAGTTGGCGACGGCGGTAGTGGTATGCGAGTAGCTTAGTAAATTAACCAGGCTCCCAGCATATGGCCGGTTCGTTTTTAGCACGAGTTGAACGCGGCCTGCCATCGCGTACTCTCACTTTCGGCAACCGGACTTAACCATGGTCACCCAACGCACGCAGGGCCTTTATCGCGTTTTCCTGCTGTGCCAAATCCTAATTGTCGCGGTCCTCTTCTGGTTCGGCGTTTGGGTTATGGTGACGTTTTATTCGCCCGGGGCGCAATTGACCTGGCGCCGTTACAGCATTTACTGCGGACTTCTCGTTCTTGGTATGACGCTCGAATCGCTCAGCCGCGACGGGTCGAAAAATTATTTTCTGCAGAATGAATTGCTCCGCCAGCATCGGCTGAGTTTGCGGCAAACGTTCGCCAGCATCGGCGCGCTCGTCTTTTACCTGATCGCGACGAAGGACGCCTTCATCTCGCGGTTATTCTTTTTCAACTTCGTCCCGTGGCTCTATGTCGTACTCCTCTTTTCGCACCATTATTTGCCGCAATTTCTCGCTCGCTACATTTTCACCGGGGCGCGGGAAGAAAAAACGCTGCTTGTCGGAACAACCCACAAAGCGACGCAGCTGCGTGGATGGCTTCGGCGAAAAGCTGACATCGGGTTGCGCACGATCGGCCTGATTTGCGATGAACCGATCGAACAGACTACGGACGGCATTCCCGTGCTGGGCGCATCAGAGGCGCTGGAGAAGATCATCGTCGAGCGCGGCGTGACGCAGGTCATCATGCTCGAGTTTCCCGTCTTTGATGAAGTCAACCGCCGCGCCATTCAGGTCTGCGATCGGGTCGGGGTCCGGCTCCTTTTTGTCAGCGACCTCGAGGAAAAACTGCGCCATCCGGTGACCCATTTCGAAGACGACGGCTTTCGTTTCATCGGCTTGCGAGAAGAGCCGCTGGAAAATCCGCTAAACCGCTTCTTCAAACGCGCGATCGATATCGCGATCTCGCTGCCGATCATGCTCATCGTTTTTCCAGTCCTCACCATGATCGTCTGGATCGCGCAACGAATTCAATCCCCCGGCCCGCTCTTTCATGTCCAGACCCGAGCCGGCATGCAGAACCGGCGTTTCAAAATTTATAAATTCCGGACGATGCGTCCCGACAACGCCGAGGAAACACGGCAGGCCCAAGCCCATGACGATCGCGTTTACCCGCTCGGGAAATGGTTTCGCAAACTGAGCATCGACGAGGTGCCGCAATTTTGGAACGTGCTCCTCGGAGACATGAGCATCGTCGGGCCGCGGCCGCATTTGATCGAACATAACAATCAATTCTCGCAGTTGATGGCGAACTACCACGTGCGGGCGTTCGTCAAGCCGGGCATCACCGGCTTAGCCCAAGTGCGCGGTTTTCGCGGCGAAGCCCGCAACAACGCCGACATCCAGAACCGCGTTGCGTGTGACATTGAGTATTTGGAAAACTGGAACCTTTCCCTGGAATGCGGAATTATCTTGCGGACCTTCGCGCACCTCGTCGTTCCTCCTAATAGCGCGTACTAGTTCAGCAAAAGAGCTCGCAGCTCTTCCGCAAAGCCGCGCATCACCCGGCTCTTCTCGAATTGTTCGACATAACGCCGGCCGCTGACGCCGTAAATCCAAAGCCGCTCCGGATCCTGGGCAAGCGAATCCAGCAGCGTGGCCAAGTCCTTGGGCCGGCCGGGCGGCACGTTGACCCCGAAGCCGCCCTGACGCAGCGCGATCGCAAGCTCGCTTTCGGGAGCCGACACGGCGACGACGGGACGCGCTTCCGCAAGCAGCCCCAAAAGTTTGCTCGGGAAAAAAGAATTTCCCGACCCGACCTGTTGAGTAATGAAACAGACGTCCGCATCGCCGAGCAACGCACGATAATCGTCTTCAAATGGGAGAAGGCGCAGGTTCGTCAGCTTCACCTCCCGGGCCCTGGCAGCGAGCCGTCCGCGTTGCGCGCCGTCGCCGCAGATCACGAGACGAACGCGCGGATCCGTAAGGAGCGGCGCCGCATCGAGCAGAATATCGAGGCCTTGCTTAACACCGAGGTTGCCCGAGTAGACCGCCAGGAAATCGTCCGCGGCAAACCCATGGCGCATTCGGAAGGAACCCCGCTGAGGGGGAGACACTGCACTGGGCAACTCGATCGTGTTCGGAAAATAAATGAGCTTCGATTCCGGAACTCCCTTAGCCCTGAAGCTCTCGAGCATCCCCCGCGTGATCCCGGATACTCTCGCCGCCTTTCGATAAGCGAACGATTCCAAACCGTACAAAACTTTCGTAAACCAATTCGCTTTCAACATCCCGAGACCGACAGCCGCATCCGGTTGCATGTCCTGAACATGAAAGACAAAGGGCGCCCGTTTCAGTTTGCCGACGAACCAGGCCGCCATTCCCAGAAGCAACGGTGGCGACACGACCACGTAAACGTCCGGAGCGCTCAGAAACAAAGCGCGCAGCGCTGAGGTAAAAACGAAACTGCCTTCATGCAAAATCCGTTTCAGGGCTGAGACTCGCCTGGGCACAAAGTGCCAGCACCTGTGCACCGGAATTCGGTGCACCACATCAGTGCGGTAAAGCCGCCCGGAATCCTCCGAGGACTTTCGCCAGGTCGGATAATAAGCGAAGGTCGTCACCATCTCGACGTCGTGCCCTTCCAGGTCGAGAAACTCGCAGAGGGCCACGTTGTGCGGCGCGATGCCGGCAAATTCCGGCGCGTAGTTGATGCCCCAAACTATGACACGCATGCGGGTCAGCGTTTAGATTCGTGCGTCAGCTCGTAGGTTTTTGCGATCGAAAGAAATTCATAAAACCCATGAAGCCGGGCGAAGTAGTAACCCTCGCGACCATCAAGGAACCCTTTCTGCCAAATGTAGATGTAGAGGAAACGGAGGAACGGACGCAGGGGCAGCCGTTGAGAAAACTGCTTCAAGCGACGGCGGCGGCCAACCTCGTTGCTGCTGATTTGGACGTCGCTGTCGGAAAGTTGACGGTCGGCCGAAACACGCGCTTCCCAATTCGAATACCGATTGTGTTTTTCCACGAAAACTTCCACCGATGGAAAAGCGTAATGGTCCATTTCGCAACGAAGCCGGCCGGTCGGACCCTTCACGATCACGTGCTCATGGACTTCGTTGTCGCCGCTCTGCGTGTCGGCGTCGGTCAATTTTTCGTAACGGCCTAACGAGTGTTTAAAGAGGCGGAGATTCCAGTTAGGATAATATGCGTGCCGCAGCCATTTGCCCATGAACCTGAATCGCCGGTTGATCCAATAGCCGGCTTTATCACCGGCATTCGCGATCGCTTGCCCGAATTCCTGTTCTGCTTCCGGCGGCAACACTTCGTCGGCGTCGAGAATGAAAACCCAGTCGTTTCGAAACGGAAGATTTTCGAGCGCCCAGTTTTTTTTCTTTGGCCAGGTTCCGTTGAACTGGAACTGGACGACCCGCGCGCCGTTCTGCTCGGCGACGGCGATCGATCCATCGGTGCTCTGGGAATCGACCACGAAAATTTCGTCAGCCCAACGCACGCTGGCAAGGCAGCGCGGCAAATTACCGACCTCGTTCCTGATCGGAATGATGACCGAAACAGGGACCCGCGCGCTCATCGCGGCCGGATGACTTTGCAGGGATTCCCGGCGGCGAAAACATCTGGTGGAACATCTTTCGTCACCACCGAACAGGCGCCAATCACGCTCCGCGGGCCGATTTCGACGCCCGGCATGACGAACGCGCGCGCGCCGATAAACGCGTCTTCGCCGATTGTGATCTTCGCCGTAACGAGCTGCAGGGCGGGATGCGAAAAATCGTGGCTCCCGGTGCTGAGATAGACCTCCTGCGCAACGGTCGCGCGCGCGCCAATTTCAATTTTGCCGAGGGTGTAGGCGTTCGCGCGGTCGCCGAGACAGGCGCGGTCATGCAACGTGAGATTCCACGGAATCTCGATTCGGGCCCGCTGGTGCACGAAGGGTTTGCCTTCAATGGTCGCGCCGAATACGTCGAGCCAGAAAAGGCGCCACGGATTGGCCGGCTTCGGTGTCCAGCGGCAAAGGAAAAACCAGCAGAATTCCCAGAGCAGACGCAAGGCGCGGTCCTGGGCGGACCAGGGCGATTCCTGCGCGAAACTTTGGTCGGGTTTTACCGGCGTTTTGGCTTCCATTGGGAGTCAGGACCTAACCAAGCAGAAAGATCGCCACGGATGAACACGCATTTTCACGGATGTTGAGCATGACCAGCGAGGGCGGCGAGGAGTGAATCGGTGGCGCGCTCTATTTCAAACCGGTTTACGAAGCAGTTCCGCGCCTTTTCCCGTCTTGCAGCCCGCGCAGCGCCTCCAGTGTCGAGCCATCGCGTCAGCAACCGCGACACACCCTCGAGGTCGTCATTTTCCACAAAACCCGCGCCGTCGGCGTCGATTTCGCGCCAGATGTTTATCTTGTTTGAAATAAGAACGGGGGTTGCACAGGCGAGAGCTTCGGCCACCGCGATGCCGAAATTCTCCTGATGCGAGGGGAGAACAAAAGCTTCCGCAGCGCTCAATGCGCCCCATTTCGTGTCCCCGGTAAGCATGCCAGGAAACAGAATCGAATCACCCGCTTCCTTCGCCAGGCCACGAAGATAAGGGAGGTACTGCTCATCGGCACAAGGTCCGGCAATTACCAACGAGAGGGTGAAATCGGGGTTGGATTTTCGCAGGGCGACGAATGCATTGATGAGCAAATCGCATCCTTTCTTTTCGTGGAGTCGACCGAGAAAGAGAAGGAAAGGCCGATCCTTGAGTCGAGGATATGCCGCAAAAAAAATTTCGCGCGCTTGATCCAGGTTTTCTGGCGCGGCGGTTCCGTAATTAACCACGACCTCGCGGCAGCGATAGAGCCCGAACGATTCGCGGGCCAGGCGCCGTTCCTCTTCCGCGGTGAACAGAACCGCCGCCGCATCGCGGAGGACGCGGTATTCCGCCCAGGGCCAGTAAAGCAATTTCTTGAAGTGCTTGGCCGGATAAGTGCGCTTGAACCATGGATCGAGCATGCCGTGCGGGAAGACGAAATAAGGCGTGCTGGTGCCGGCGACCGCACGCCAGACCCCGAAGCTGCTGTATTGCCAAAGGCCGTGAACAATGACCGCGTCAAATTGCGCGCGGCGCTCTTTGATCCAGGACGAGAACCGCGG
Source organism: Chthoniobacterales bacterium (assembly GCA_036270255.1). Taxonomy (GTDB): domain Bacteria; phylum Verrucomicrobiota; class Verrucomicrobiia; order Chthoniobacterales; family UBA10450; genus AV80. The sequence goes on along the minus strand of DATBCW010000003.1, from coordinate 5,700 downwards.
CGCGTAACCGTAGCTGCCGCGACCGGGACCGAGCGCGTGGACGGGAACTGCCGACTCGCGCACCCACGGATCGTCTGGCGCATCGAGTGAAATGATTTCCACCTCGTGGCCTCGCCGCAGCAACGCCGCCGACGATTGCTTGATCGATTCGATCGGGCCGCCCCGCGCGGGATTAACGCTGTGAGTGGATCGGAGAATTTTCATCTGGAGCGCGAACGAGCTGACGTCGTTTCGCATAATGTCCCAGCACCACCACCGCCCACAAACGCGTCCAATGAAGACGCTCGCTCTGAAAATTTGCGCGCAGTTCGTTGACGAAAACTTCGGGAAGTAATCCGCGCTCGATGCTTTCGCGCAGGCCTTCATCGACGAACGAAGCGAGCGGCCCGCGGATCCATTGTTTCATCGGCAACACGAACCCCGCCTTCGGGCGATCGTAAACCGACGGCGGCAGCAGATCCCGGCATGCTTCGACGAGGAGGCCCTTGGTGCCGGAGAAACGCTTCTTTTCTGTCGCCGGCAGACCGAGAACGTATTCGACGAGTTCATGATCGAGGAACGGCACGCGCATTTCGAGCGAGACCGCCATGCTCATTTGGTCGGCGTCGCGCAACAACATTCGGCGCATATAGCCGGTCAGCTCCGCCCAACTGATTCGAGCGAAATCGTCTGGCAGCGCGACCGATTGGTCGGCCGGGTCGTGCGTTATCGGAAGTCCTGCCTCGCGGAGCATTGCGTCGGTAAAGAATCGCCTGCGCCAGTGCGCGAGTTCGAGGGCGTCCCCGGTGGACGGCAGGTCCGCCAGGCGTTCGCCAAAGTTCCCCGCAAAGCCCACGATCCGGCGGAGGAAACGGGGAAAAGCGGCCAGCAACTGCAATCGGGGAACATCGCGAAAGCTCGGATAGCCGCCGAAGAGTTCATCGCCGCCCAAGCCCGACAGAGCGACCTTTACTCCGTGCCGCGCGACCGCGCGCGAAACGATGTAAGTGTTGATCGCATCAACCGACGGCAAATCGAGTTTGTCGACCGCTTCGGTGACGGACGCGATCACCTCTTCTTCCGAAAGCTGGATCCGATGATGGTCGGTCTTGTAACGATTCGCGATTTCCTGGGCAATCGAGGTCTCGTCGAATTCCGCAAGCCCGAAGCCGACCGAATAAGTCTGAAGTTTGTTTGCCAGTTTTTGGGCGGCGAGCGCCGTAATTACAGACGAATCGATTCCGCCGCTGAGGAAACTCGCGACCGGAACGTCTGCAAGAAGGTGTTCGTCCACCGAGCGGTCGATCAAAGAGCGCACTGTCGAGGCGACCTGCTTTGGCGGTGAAACGAAAGCGGTGCGCCCCGGCCAGTAGCGCCACGTTCTTATCGTTCCATCGGCGGAGAGAACCATGGCGTGGCCCGCCGGCAAGACTTGCACGTTCGCGTAGAGCAAGGCGTTCTCCGGACAAGCGCCCCACTGCAAATACCCCGAGATTGAAGCCGCGCTAATGGCGGTGTCTTCACCCACGAGCATTTTCACTTCCGAGGCTGCGCGGAAGCTACCGCCCTCCATCACATAATAGAGTGGCTTTTGGCCGAGCCGATCGCGCGCCAGGAACAATTCGTCCCGAGGCGCGTCGTAGATGGCAAAGGCAAACATGCCTTTGATGTGTTCGACGACGGCGTGCCCCCAGCGCGCGTAGCCGATGAGAAGCGTCTCGGTGTCGCTCGTTCCGCGCCAGGCGACATTGCCCCCAAGTTTTTCGCGGACCGCGCGGTGATTATAGATCTCGCCGTTGGTCACGATGACGTTGCCGGTCGCCGGATCCGCCATCGGTTGCGCGCCTGTTGGTGAGAGATCGACAATCGCGAGCCGCGTATTAGCCAGCCAGCATCGGCGATCAGGCGAACTCCATTCGCCCGCGGAATCAGGGCCGCGATGCCGAATCAGCTCGAGCGCGAGCGGCTCGGCCGGACCAGAGACGTTCAGGTGGACTGCAATTCCGCACATGTTTGACCTGCCGCGATCGAGCGGTAGACGGCACCATATTCCGAGATCATGCGGGTGGTGGAGAATCGCTGCGCATTTTCAAGCGATTTCGCGCTCCAAAGTTCGCGCTCCGCTGGATTTGTAAGACGCAAAATATCGGCAGCGAATCCTGCCTCCTCGTCAAGCGAATGCGTAAGACCAGCGGAGCCCGCGACTTCGTTCATCGGCGCCCGATCCACGCAGAGGACTGGGCAACCGCACGCCTGCGCTTCGGCGATGGGCCAACCGAACCCTTCCGCGCTCGAGGGAAAAAGAAGAGCGACGGCGCCGTTGTAAAGCGCTTCGAGCAACTCGTTGCTGATTCCCGGCAACTCCACGATTCGATCCGCGATCCCGAGAGAGTGGCCTAACGAGCGGAGCGAATCGGAGAGTGGTTCGCCCGCAAACACAAGCCGTCCGTTCCATTGATCGCCGCAGGCAGCAAATATGCGGAGAACGCCGGCGCGATTCTTGTAAGCAACATTCGACCCGACGTGCAGCACGAACGGATATTGCGGGTCGAGCGCCGAAACCTCGGACAGCCGTTTTCGCGTTTCGGCAGCAGACAGTTTCTGAAAGGAATAGCTCAATCCCAGCGTCACTTTTTCCATTTTCGGATGACCGTGTTCCTGGCCGACGACCCGCTTTGCGTCCTCCAAAGTCGCCTGTGAATCAGTCACGATGACGTCCGCCTTTCGTAGCCCGGACACAATCCAGCGCTGTAGAAATTTGCCTGTCACACTCGCCGGGCAGCCTGTGTCTTCGCCCAGGGCGCCGCGGACCGCGAGCAAATCATGGCAGGTCACAACCACCGGGACGTCCCGAATAAACTTCGCATACATCGCGTTGGAGTGATCACAAATGTGGACCACCGAAGGTCGCTCGCGAAGTTTGCGAAGAAGTTGACGCCGAAACAAAATGAATTTGTCGAGATACCCGAGCCATTTCGCAACGAAACTACCGGCGAACCGAAACCGGCCGAAGAAAGGCGCAGGCTGAATCAACTCCGCGGGAATCCCGGCGCCCTGCAAGCCAGCCAGCGTCATCAGGGCAAATCGCTGCATGCTTTGCTGGCGATCTAGCGGGTAATTACCAATCAGCAGAATCATCGGAGTCGCGAGGCGCGGCTGAAGAATGATGCAATTGCTCGGCGAAGCGGGAACGCCGCGCCACCCGGGGGAGCGCAGGCTGGACCGGTTCCGAAGGCTCTTGCGAACGGTCGTCTTTCGCATTGGCGGCTGCGATGCAGAGTCCGCCGATGACAACGGCAAATCCAAGATTGGTCGGCTGTCCAAATTGCCCCGTCAGGAGGGCGAGGAAACCCGCCAGGTACAACATGAGGCTAAGAATCTGACCGCGCCTTAGCTGTTTGAAACTCAGAACCCCGAGATTGAAAACGAGGACTGTGCGCCAGATCAGATAAGCGAAGCCAAGGATCGGACCGCTCTCGAGGACGACGCGACCCCATTCGCCTTCCGTTAAAAGAAAAACCGCACGGCCGGTGAGAAACTTCGCCCCGGCATTGGTTCCGATACCGAGACCGTAGCCGCCGATCGGCGCTACCGGGATGAACTTGAATCCCTCGGCAAATCCGCTGAAACCGCGCGCGACCAAACCCCCGGCAATGGTGTTTTCTTCCGCCTCAGCGGTGCTGGTAAAACGGTCCGATAGAATCTGGACGCCTTGCTTGAAGACCGGCAGTCGTGTAACCAAAAACAAGACGGTCGCGGCAATCAGAAGATTGCGGCCGAATTGGTTCAGGGCGGAGGGCCGAAGGAAAATAATCGCCACTAGCGCAGCCACCACCACCACCACGGCCAGCAACACCGATCTGCTGCCGGACACACCTATCATCACCATGAGAGCGAAACCGGCGCTGAAGAGCAGCCAATTGCGATAGGCTCCCCGCGTCAATCCGCCGTAGAGCAAATAGGTCGCCGTGAGGGCCGCATAAAAAACCACCCCGGATGTAAATGAAAAGGTACCGGGCGGGCGGATCTTATCGCCGCCGGCGCTGATCTGCAGGGTTTCGCCAAGCCCGACCGTACGATTAATAAATGAGTCAGGCGCGGACGCAAACTGAACCGCCAATAGGAGAGCCATCGGGAGCGAACCGAGTAATATCCATTTGCCCAATTTCACGAGATCGTCGTGATCGAAGACTTTTCCGATGATAAAAATGAGCGGCAGGTGCACAAAGTTGGAGCGAAAGCCAAACCCCGTCACGAGAATGAGCGGCTGGAGAGAGAGGTACTGCTCGAGAACGATCAGCGAGACCATCCACGAGAGCATGCCGATAACCGCAAGTGAGATGATATACCCGTTCGTCGGAAAGACGCGGCCGCGAATCGCCAAGACGTAAATTGCCAGGACCACCGGATCCCTGACCACCAAAAGAACGTCGGAGTATTGCGGCAAAACCCACTTGCGTACACTTCCTTCGAAAATGAGGAGGATGAAATAAACCCAGATAAGCCGGCGGACATTCTTGACGGCTTTTTCTCTGCCTTCGTCGGCGCGAGGAGGCGGCGCGTTGATCGGTAATGGCTTCAGCCTCATGCGTTCTTGCATCGAATCTTCCTAGAAAACCACTTCCCGTGCCAGTCGAACCAGGGCACGCCGGTAAGTTTCCCAGCTGTGAATCTCCGCCTTGCGGCGCGCCGCCTGTTTCATTTCGCGAAGCCGCGCGGGCTCTCGCAGCAATAACTCCAGTTTCTCGACAATCGCGTCGGAGGAGCGGATCGGAATGATGAAGCCGTCGACACCGTCATCAATTAGATCAGGCGCTGCACTGTGGGCTGTAGCGATCACGACCAGACCCTGCGCCATGGCTTCGCCAAGAACCAGCCCAAAGCCCTCGTGCAACGACGGAAGCACGAGCACGTCGTGGCGCGACATTTCTCGCAGAAGCTCAGTGTAAGGAAGAGAGTGAATCCACCGATGCTTGCCGAGCACGGCCTGGGTCGGGATAATAGAGCTCACTCGTTTGCCGACAAGGGTGAGCTCAATTTTACGCTCCAATTTCGCCGCGGCCTCGAGGAGATACTTTAGTCCTTTGGCCTGACTCAACGCGCCAACAAACAACACCCGGAGTTTGCCGGCGTGATTTTCGTCGGGCGCCTGATTCACGGTTGGAAGCCCGTACGGCACCACTTTCACCTGGGCCTTGAATCCTGGCGCCTGCTCGAGACTGTTTCTCGAAAATGTGCTTGGCACGATCACGACATCGGCCAAAGCCAGCTCGGAGTCTTTGCGCGCTAGCTTTTCTTCGCTGTCCTGGATCGCACCCAGAGTCGGTTTCCATTCCGGATGTAATTCCGCTTCCTCTTGCTGATATCGCCGCGCTTCACGCCAATAGACGATTGGATGCTCATAGATGCACTTAAGTTGGCGAGCCCTGGCCGCGCGAAATGATTCGAGCGCTCCGCTATCGTAGGCGTAGACCGCTCTTAGCTGACGACTGTTCTCGAGACGACGGGCAACGTGTCGATCGAGCGATAGGTAAACAGCGTCGACGCTGAAAGGCGCCGCTTCGGGACGAGTGAGAAATTGCAGACCTAATTGCTGGAACAAAAGCCGTCCAGCTTCGCGCCAGCCAGACGTCCTGGTGAAAGGCTTAACTGGATCAGGAAAAGAACGGCGACGAAGTTCGTTCCGGAAACGGAGCGGCAAATAGCGGTCGAAAAAACCGC
>DATBCW010000002.1:0-20148 GCA_036270255.1 Chthoniobacterales bacterium | reverse complement strand
CGGTCGCGCGTGGTCATGTAACAGTCGTTACATTCAGAGGCGATGTCTGTCAAGATCTAACGCGCGGCCCGCTGTCATTGCTCATTTTTGCGCTCGCTTCCCGAAGGACGTTCTTCGACGCTACGGAGATGAGAACCGCATTCTGCTTCATTCAATTGGCGCTCGCCTTGGCAGTGACCTCATCCATCACGGCGGAATCCGAGGCCCCGACGATGAAAGCGGTGGTCTTGCGAAGCTACGGCGGCCCTGAAGTGGCGAAACTCGAAGACGTGCCGCGGCCGGAGCCAAAAGACGACGAGATCCTCATCCGAGTGATTGCCGCCTCCGTGAATCCGGTGGACGTCGCGATTCGCAAGGGTTACCTCGCGGAATTAATCGGAAATAAGTTCCCACTAATCCTGGGAATGGACGCGGCCGGCGTCGTCGAGAAAGCCGGTGCGAAGATCACGAAGTTTAAGAAGGGCGACGCGGTTATTGCCTTCTTCACTTTGGCGAGTGAAGGCGGCTACGCCGAATATGTAATTGCAAAGGAAAGCGAAGCCGCGCACAAGCCGAAAGCCGTTACCTATGCGCAAGCGGCGGCGGTTCCGGCGGCTGGTTCCACCGCGTGGCAGGCCCTGGTCGACAACGCAAAACTCAGCACTGGTCAGACGGTGCTGATCCATGGCGGATCTGGAGGAGTGGGACACTTCGCCATCCAAATTGCAAAAGCACGGGGAGCGAAAGTGATCGCGACCGGATCGACCGCGAACCAGGAATTTCTGAAACAGATGGGTGCGGACGTGGCCATCGACTACACGAAAACCAAATTCGAAGACGTCGCGAAAGATGTGGATGTCGTTCTCGATAGCGTGGGACGCGACACGCTGAAGCGTTCTTATGGCGTTGTGAAGAAGGGCGGCATTATTGTGTCGATAGTGGATGAGCCGGTCCAGGCTGAGTTGGACGCGCGTGGAATTCGTGGAGTCACGCTTCGATCCGCGCCGCAGGCTCAGGTGCTTGAGGAGCTGGCTCGCCTTATTGACGCGAAGAAGGTCACGCCGGTTGTGTCGCAAACGTTTCCGTTATCGGATTTCGCCAAGGCGCTCGACCAAATCGCCACGCGCCACACTCGAGGCAAAATCGTCTTTCAAGTTGTGCCGGAGTCTGACGCTAAGAAAACGGAGTAACACTCGGATGGGTAATCGAACAATCTTCAGCCTCTTAATTGTGCGCGCGGCGGTAGCACTCGCATTGATAAGTCTCTCGAGTCCTGTCGAGGCCGCCGAGCGGATCGTATCAAAATATACGAGCACCGCGCGGGCGAAGGCTCTTTCCTTCAAGGACGAAAGCAACGAGCCGGAGGGAGGGTTTGAAGCTGTCTTTGCGGGCTTGGGAGGATACAAACTCGTTCATCTGTCGGGCGATGAGCGGAGCTGGATCAATATTCGATTCGGAAAAAATACGGTCGATTTGTATTCGGCTACGGTGCATGCCGGCGGCGGAACTTTCCCTCACAAAGCGAACGACGTGGTGGAGTGGCGCGGGACTGAGGAGAAAGGACGCTTTGTTCCGTATGCGATCATTTATCGGATCGCAGCCGGCAATGACGAAACTCGAGAAATTCACGCGCGCCTGGTTGTCATTAAACTAGATAAGGAGCGTTCCGCTGTGATCGGGCATACCGAGGGCGCGAATGAAGAAAAGGAAGCGCATGAGATGGCGGACAAATTGCGGTAACTACCTGGGCGTCTATCGCGAAAGGAAAAACCAAGCCAAGCCCACAGCCACCAAGTCCTCCGAGAGAGCAACAAAGTAGTCTCGGATATTCAGCTTCGAAACCAAACGTCTGCGGACTTCATAACCGGCGAACGCTCCAATTAGTCCGCCGGCCGCGCCGAGCATCGTGCCGATTGCCAGCGATCTGTTAGCGGACGCGCACAAACATGCGCCGCAGAATCCTCCGGTGACCATGCGAACCAGCAAAGGAACCAGGTCCGTTCGCTTGGGAGTTTGAGGCAGCAGATCCGCCCCCAGCTCTCCGATTGCTAGTAACGAGAAGATGATGAGCGCGACCTTGGATTCCACGAATCCGAGAGACGTGCCCTGTAAGTGTAACCAACCGAGGCAAACGGCCCATGCTACCGCCGCCGGCGCGAGCAGTGAACGCAAACCGGCGACCACACCGATACCGATCGCGACAGCATAGACGTAATTCGGGTTCACGAAGATGAGCTGACGCGTTTTAGCCTGGCTGATTACGATCGTACGGAATGATGTCGTCCCACTCCTGGGCGGACGATCGAGCGACGAAAGCGACTACCGGCTCAGTGGCGCTCGTGTTGAAAACTTCGTGAGGGACGCCGGGCTTGATGTAAATGAAATCGCCCGCTTCGTTTTCTAAGACTTGTTTCAATCCCGGGCCGAACTCGTGCCGGACTTTGCCTTCAAGAATGTAAAGGATCAGCTCGAAGCCCACGTGAATATGCGCGTAAGCCACGCCGCCGGGTGGGATCGTGGCGATGTTCGCCGATAGCTTGGTCGTCCCGACATTTTTCGCGGACATGCCTTGCTTGTAATGAATCCCGTTCCAATCCCGCCGCTGGCCGCCGCCGCGAATCGTCAGGATGCCGTCGTGATCTTCGACTGCGTTCGGATCGACGTTGTCTTTCATGAGGGTTTAACTGCGACCTAATCGAGTAACTCAACCGGATCGCCTTTGCGAACGGTTCCTTCGGTGAGTACGGCGGCGTAAAGCCCCGCCTTCCCGTTATGTTTTTGGGCGACGGCTTTGAGGACCTCGGGCGACTTCTCGGCTGTGTCGGGATTGAGGGTGATCATCATGCAGCGACCATCCAGCTTCGTGGCGGTTACCACGACTTTCGAGCCGAGACGCAGAGGTCGACCGACGAATTTCTCTTCGGCAAACCCGGCACTGTCCGACAGGTCGAGATAAACGTTGGCGCGGAACTGCCGCTTATCGATCGGAGTTCCAGATTCCTGCTCGAGTTGGCGAACGGTTTGAAGAGAGAACAACGATAGCGGCGCGCAATCGGTCATCGCGCGATCCGACCGAAGCAGGGTGACGTTTCCCGAATTCTCAACTCTCGCGCGAAGCAGATCGATCAGCGATGGATCATCGATTTGCCGAACGTCTCCTTCGGCGGTTTCCACGTCGATCGCCAGCTCCGTGGAACTTGCGGGAAGGGGCCAGGCTCCATTTTCTTCTGCTTCCGCCTGGTTGCTCGGGCCTGCGGCTTTCATCGGATCGCGAAATCGCGCCCGATAACAAATCATGCGTCGCTGGTCCCGTCCGGTGAAGTAGGGAAATCCCTTCGGGCTGGTGTCGCTGACAAAAGCAAAAAGCCGATCGCCAAAGACACCGGCGTAGCCGACGAAAAGTTCCTCCATTTCTTCGCCACGCATACTTTTGACCGGATACCGCCAGAGGCTGTCGACTTTTCCGATGATCGGCATTGCATCGATTACACCCGAAGCCGCTAGCGCACTGCAAAACAAAAAGGAAGACTGGAATCCGTCTCTGCGACTGCGGCTGATCGGGCTTGCTACGATTGGAGAAAGGGCGGCAGGGGGCAGTCGAGCGCGTCGGCAATGGCTCGAAGGATTTCGGCCTCGCGTTGCTGGATCATGTTGTCGGCCGAGACGGTTTCGGCGCAGGCGGTGAGAACGTTCTTCTTAATTTGTGGAACCGACTGGGCGAAGCGATCGAGCGCGGCATCCAGATGCTTGAGATCGCATTCCGTGGGCGGGAGCCACGGAATTTCGGCGCGGGCGATGTGGCCTAACGACTCAGCGCCTTTGGCGAAGGCAGCCTGCGCCTGGGCAGGGTCGTCGGCGCCGGCATAGGCAGTGGCGGAAAGGAGGATGCCGGCGTCCCGAACGAGCGGACGCAGATCATAGAACTGAGTGACCGGCCGGCGCTCGGGATAGAAGCGGGTATCGAGATGGCGCATCACAAGTTTTTGAAGCATGAACTCGAAAAGATCGGTCTGCTCGTCGCTGGCAATCAGTGTGTTCACGGCCGAGCGAAATTGTTCGAACTGCGATGGCGACAATCGCCGTAAAGCGGGCAGCGCGAGATCGACGAGTGGAATGCGCGCCTGTGGCGGAATACCTTGAACGTCAGGCCAGATGCGGCGGGTTTCATCACGGACTGCTTCGACCGTCGCGCGACCTAATTCATCGAGTTGCTTTTCACGAGCGGCGGCATCTTCCGCGAGCAGAAACGCGCAAACCATCGCATGCGCGCCGAGAGGATCGCGTGCCGCCGTCTGGATCGTAGGCGGAACTGCCTGGTGAAGATCGACGGCGTATTGCAGATGTTCGGTCCGGGGTTTTCCGATGTCCGCGACAATCGTTTGTTGCGCAATGATGGCGGGAGCTGTCGGCAAAGGTGGCGGCCCAACTACCGGCAACGGCGGCGGCTGCGCTGCGGCAACCAAGGCCAGAGGAGGAGGAGGAGGAGGAGGGGGCGGAGCCAAATGGGAAACTCCAGGCATGGGTGGCGGTATAACTGTGGCCGGCAGATCTGGCAACACGACGCTGGGATAGTTTCCGTCGAAGCTCGGGTCCAAGGCCTTGATGCGTTCGGCCAGCGGCGGGTGTGTGGCGAACCCGAAGAAGCGGCTCTTCAATCCGTTTGCGAAAAACAAGTGGCTCGCTTCCTCTGCGCGATCGGATTGAAGCTGCGAACCTTCCGTGATGCCGCCAATTTTTTTCAAAGCGTTGGCGAGACCGGAAGGATTGCGAGTGAATTGAACCGCGGAAGCGTCCGCGAGAAATTCGCGCTCACGGCTTACGGCGGCCTGGATCAGTCTCCCGAATAACACGCCGACCCACCCGATGATGATTAGGGCGAGACCTAGTAACGGCAATGGATTCTTCCGGCCTCGCGTCCGGATCAAAACGCGTCCGATCACCGTGAGACAAAGGATGCCGAAGATGAGACCCATGAGACGAAGATTGAGTTTCATGTCGCCGTTGAGCAGGTGACTGAACTCATGTGCGATCACGCCTTGAAGTTCGTCGCGCGTCAGCATCGTCATGGCGCCCCGCGTGACGCTGATCGCGGCGTCGCTGGCGGAATGCCCGGCGGCGAAGGCGTTGATGCCTGGCTCGCCGTCCATCACGTAGACTTGGGGAACGGGAACGCCGGAAGCGATCGCCATTTCTTCGACGACATTCAGGAGCTTGCGCTCTTGCGCGTCGGTAGAATTCGGATTCACGAGACGGCCGTCGAGCAACTCGGCCACGGCGCGTCCGCCGCGAGCCAGGGAAAGCGTCTTAAAAAAGCTGCCGGTGCCGATTACACCGAGAGTCGCGACCGTAGTTCCGAGAAACATGCTGGCCTGGGACCACGAGGCCGCGGTTTCGTCCGCGCCATTTTTCAATTGAAACCCGCCAAAGACGAGAAGGACCGCCAGGTAAACAGCACCGATCAAAAGCACGACGGCGACGACGAAATAAAAGACAAGGAACGCCGTGTGACGGCGGGCTTTGTCCTGGCGCTCGAAGAAGTCCACGCGCGCGAGAGTTAACGAGACCTAGAACGAGACTTTGGGCGCGTCTTTTTGTTCCGGTTTCTCGATGACGAATAGTTCGGCCGGGCCAAAGTTGAACGGGCCGGCAATAAGGTTAGTCGGGAATACTTCGCGGCGGGTGTTATAGGCCATAACGGAATCGTTGTAGGCCTGGCGGGCGAACGAGACTTTGTTTTCGGTGGAGGTCAGTTCCTCCATCAGGTTGAGCATCGTGGTGTTGGCCTTGAGGTCGGGATAACTTTCGGCAAGCGCGAACAGTCGTCCCATCACGCCGGAAAGGGCGGATTCCGCCGACGAAATTTCTTTCATCGCTGAACTGTCGCCCGGATTTTGAGCGGCGCGGGTGTTAGCGGTAACAGCTGTGTTGCGCGCGGCGATGACGGCTTCAAGGGTGCCGCGCTCATGAGCAAGGTAACCTTTTGCACTCTCGACCAGGTTCGGGATCAGGTCGTAACGCCGTTTCAGTTGCACATCGATCTGGGAGTAAGCGTTCTTGTATCGATTGCGCAAAGTAACCAGAGAGTTGTAGCCGCCGATGATGAAAACAATGAGAAGGACGGCGACCAAGCCGATGAAACCGCAAGAGAGCAAGAGCATAAGATTTCCTTTCCCGACAGTTGGTCCATTCGTAGAGCAACGAACGTCGGTTTGCAACCGCCGTATTTTCCGCGTGCGATTTAAGCCGCCGCCTTTTGATTCGTTCGAATATCGATCTCGGATTTCAGCGTTCGATGAACCGGACACTTCGCGGCCACAGCCATGAGCTCCGCCCGTTGCTCGGTCGTGATTGAGCCCGTTAGCTCGATTTGAAGATCGATCCGATCGAGCATGCCTTGCTTGGTTTCGCAGTGCTCGCAATCCCTGGCATGAATGCGCCCGTGGCTCAAAGAAACAGTGATATTCTCAAGCGGGATTTTTTTTCGGCGCGCATAAAAGCCGATCGTCATCGAAGTGCAGACGCCGAGGGCAGACAGGAGATAGTCGTAAGGGCCGGGCGCGGCATCGCCACCGCCGTAGCTTATCGGTTCGTCCGCGCGGAAGTGATGTTTACCGACGACAACTTCCTGGAGAAACTCGCGCGCGTTACCGCGAACAACAACGTCGGAAGGGGCCTGTTCAACAACGGGAGAAGAGGACGAATTCATGTCGCGAACGATAAGACGAAAACGCCGGGACTGAAAGCTTGTGGTAAACGCCCGGGTTTTGCTGAATGCTGAGAGATGCTAAGCCCAATAAAGGAAATCAAACGAATACAATCTCCGGGCGTAACGCCGCAAGCTTTGACCTGGCATAAGGGAGAGCTTTGGATGGGTTCGCGCGATTTGCGCCGAATCTATCGATTGGAAGCTGGAACGCTTTCGGTGGTCGAAGAAATCGACGCGCCAGGAATTCCGTGGGCGGCGGTCTCAGCGGGAGATTCGCTTTGGTTCACCCTCGGGGAAGGCGACGACGATGATCGATATCTCCGGCGTTACGGGAACGGCGATGGATTTTCTGGGAAGGAGCGAATCGCGTGTCCGGAATTTACCGGCTCTTACTTGAGCTACGATGGGGAACACCTTTACCTAAGCCAATGGTATAAGCATCGGATCCTGAAACTGGATCCACCGATGCGAATCGTTCGTGAGATCGCCATCGACGCTGAGATTAGCGGCCACGTATTTGTCGATGGATCAATCTACGTGCTGCGCGGGACGGAACAGAACGGCGGTGATTGGCGACTGGCTAAGCTTGATCTGCGCGAACCGGTCCCTCAGGTGAAGGAGCTCGCGAGCGTGCCGTTTCAATGCAGGTCACTGGCTTACGATGGCGAACGTCTTTGGACGAACTATCGAGAAGCTGGCCAAATCGTGTGCTTTGAGTTGCCCAGGACGCGATAAGCAAAGCTAGCGGCCTTCCGAATTGCTTTGCACTAGCTGGATCGCGTCGCGGAATTGCAACGGCGCGGCAATCGTCGTGAACGATTCCGAGGAACCGCCTGTCCCGCGAATCGTAACAGTGCCGTAGTTAAAAAGTCTTCCCAGCATGCTTTGAAAGACAGCGACTGACTCAATCTTCGAGATGAACATTTCAAAGGTATGGCGTTGAATGAAGCCAACCTTGATCAGGACACGACGGTCGGTAATCACCAGTTCGCTCGTCCTGACTGTGACGATCGCCGAACCCAGGATGCCGAGTGGAATGACGAGAAGCAGCCAGGCCCAATAAAAATCTTTCCAGGCCGCGAACATCGCAATGGGAAGGATGACAATGAGGGTAAGGATCGCCCCGATGATCGAACCACTCAGCGCCATCCAATGGATAGCAGTATGATGCAGTGGTTGCTCGTTCTCTTGTAAGGTTGCGGCGGTATAGGAACCGAGCGCTTTCGGATCGGACCGCGCTGGAGCTGCTGGTGGAATTGGAGGGGGTGAAGACGGAGAGGCAGGATTCCGAGGAGCCTCTCTGGGACTCACCGCAAACTGGGCAAAGGAAGAGAGCGGCTTCCACTCCGTCGTTCCATCGAAGCGCGCGAAATCCGATAGGGTGGTCGTGCCGGCCGCAAGCCGAGTCTTCATCTCGGATTCGGTGTAAGGTCCAAGCACGCGGCCTTCCTGCCGGATCATGAAATCCATTTCCAGTCTGATAAGCGGACAGCCCCGGATGTAAAGTGGCAACGCGAAGAGTGCGTTCTTGACCCGCGCATCCTGCAGCTTTTGAATCGCGCGATGATTTCCGCGCGACGACGTGCTCAATTTTTTTTCTTAATGGCATTGCTTGTGTCGCTCGGGGTGGGCGGTTGCACGAAAAAAGTCGGCGACGCGATCGTCCTGGAGAAAGAACATATCGACGCCGCCGAACCCAGCCCAACGCCAACGCCGGTTACGACCTCGAGTGAGATCGCGGTGGCGGCGCCGAGCCCGACCGCTTCCACTCAACCAACTCAGACCGAGCTGGCGCCGGACGAGATCGTGGTTGATACCTACGTGATGAAGAAAAATGTACGCGGCACCAGCAAGGATCCGCGCGCATCTTCGCAGGAGAAATGGTTGATGAAAGTCGAAATGATGCAGGACCGCCGCCGGTTCACGGTCATGGCCGATCGTGCGCACTTTCTAAAATACAAGGTCGGCGACCGAGTCCGGGTCCGTTACAAAGAGGCAACTACACCGGGACTGTCTGGGATTCCCGGATTGAAGATTAACGCGGTCGACTTTCTGCAATGACGTTCGATGTGGCCGTCGCCGGCCTGGGTGGAATAGGGAGTGCGATTGCGGCGCGGTGCGCGGCGCGGGGTGCGTCTGTGATCGGGCTGGAACAATTTGGTCCGGCCCATGATCGCGGGTCGTCCCATGGAAAAAGCCGGATGATCCGGCAGGCGTACTTTGAAGACGCGGCCTATGTGCGGCTGGTGCTTCGCAGTTACGAATTGTGGCGCGAGCTTGAACAAAAGACGGCGGAACAACTGTTGCGCATCACCGGAGTGCTTTCAGTGGGCGAAGAAGGGAGCGAGATTATTTCGGGAACGAAACGCTCCGCAGCCGAGCATGACCTGCGTTTGGAGACGTTTACCGGGCGACAATTGCGGGAGCGTTATCCAACGTTGCAATTGCTGCCGAATGAAGTCGCGCTGTTCGAACCTGACGGCGGCGTTTTGGATCCCGAACGAGCTGTCGGCGCGCATTTAAAAATGGCGCGGTCGGCGGGCGCCGATCTCCGTTTTCAGACGGAGATGCGGAGCTGGGAGGCGGGCGAGGAGGGCATAAAGGTTGTTCTCGAAGATGGTTCACAAATATCTGCGAGAACTTTTGTCCTGTCGTTAGGCCCGTGGTTCAAGAAAACACTCGAGTCGCTTGGGGTGCCGCTCCGAATCCAGCGAAACGTGCAAGCGTGGTTTTCGTCGACCTCTAGTTCCTATGGCGTCGATCTGTTTCCAGCTTTCCTGCTCGATCGCGCTGGATTGCCAGCGCCGCTCTACGGGTTCCCCGATTTCGGTGACGGTGTAAAAGCCGCCTTCCATGGATTCGGCCACCTCACCACCGCGAGCGAACTTGATCGGGAAGTGAACCTGCCTCGCGATGTCGCCCCGATCGCTGCCGCCATGGAACAATGGATGCCCGGGGCCGCCGCGAAATTCCGCGAAGCAAAACCCTGCATGTATAGCCTCACACCCGACGGCAACTTCGTCATCGATCGCCATCCTCAGCATCCGAACGTCATTCTGTGTGGCGGTTTTTCCGGCCACGGCTTCAAGTTCGCGCCGGTCATCGGCGAAATTGCGGCCGACCTCGCTCTCGACGGCGGGTCGCGTCATCGAATTGATTTTCTTTCGCTGGAAAGATTTCGGAGGACGAGCTCCGTGTCGTCCGACCGAGAAGGGAGCTGAAGACGGCCGGCTCTTTTTCCGCAAAGTGTTGAACGCAGCGGCGACCTGCGCCAAACTTCGCCGCGACGAACGATGAGCAGCCCAATCAGAAAATTCTTTCTCGCTCTGACAATCAGCGCTCTCCTCATCGTGCCACGCGCTGACGCCGGCTCGGTCGGTGATTTCTTCAAGGCGCTTGGAAATTCCATCGCGCATCCAGGCCAGGGGAAGAAGCCGGCTCCGAAAACGCAGGCGAAAAAGTCGAAGGGGAAAGGGAATGAGCAGAGTGCTGATTATCCACCGGCGCCGGCGCCGCCCACGCCACCGCCCACGCCCACTCCGACGGCAACTACGAGTCAGCCACCGGTCCGGGTTGCTTCAGCGCCTCCGACCAAGGACTCGAAGCGCGATATTCCTTACGGGATTCCGGTCCCGAACAAGCCCGGTTTCGTAACCAGTCCGTATTCGCCCAAAGCCGGTTACGTCGACGTCCGCGGTTTTCCGAGCGGCACCGAAGTAAAAGACCCGTATAGCGGGAAAATTTTCCTGACGCCGTAGAACAGGCGTTGCCTTCTTCGGCGGTAAAAGCGTACAACGCCTGCGACGCGCGCATGGCTCACGACGTTTTCATTTCGCATTCGGCGCAGGACAAGGCGGTGGCAGACGCGGTCTGCGCGGCTCTGGAAAACGCAGGGGTGCGTTGCTGGATCGCGCCGCGGGATGTCCAGCCGGGACGTTCCTTTGCGGGCGAGATCACCCGCGCGATTCAGCAGAGCAAAGCGATGGTGCTGATCTTCTCCGCGCATTCGAACAACTCACAACAGGTCCTGCGCGAGGTGCAGCTCGCCGTGTCGTCGCACCTCCACATCGTTCAGTTTCGGATCGAAGATGTTCGGCCTAACGACGACCTGACATATTTCCTGAGCACACCGCATTGGTTGGACGCGATGACGCCGCCGGTGGAAAAGCATTCGCAGCGATTGGTCGCGGCAATCGAGACGTTGCTGGGCACGGCGAAGTCACCGGCACCACCGCCGCTCGTGGCGCAACCACCAAGAACGACGACGCAAAAGGGTCCAATCTGGATGTGGGTGGTGTTCGCGCTTTTGTTCGGATTGGCGTTCCCGATCTGGCGTTACTACAACCCGGCGAAATCGCGAGCGCCCGTTGGCCCACCGGCCGAAAAGTCGCCAGCGCCGAGCAAAGAGATCGTGATTGAATTTCCCGACGTGCCGACCAAGCCGCCGACTTATCAGGTTGCCGCGTCACCTTATCTTCACGAATTCGGTATCGGCATCCGGGACCTTCAGCCGGCCGATTCAAAGGTGGTTCTGGTTAACAACCTCGGTCTTTATGGCGGGCAGGGAGTTCATCCGACCACGAGCCAAAACTTGTTGACGCAATTGGAGACAGGGAATGTGCCAGCGTCATTCACGCTTCGATTCGATCGGCCGGCGAGCAGCGTGAGTTTCGTTCGACCGCGATTGTATCCGGAAACCGAGAGCGGAATTACGCATCCGGCCTGGAGCGCGCATGCCCTGGATGCCAACGGCAACGAGCTCAGCTCGCAAAGCGAGGGATTGCTGCGTTGCGATTATCGGCACGAAGTTCCCGCGCGCACTTACACGCTGCACGCGCCGGCATTTGCGCCGATCGTCGCGCTGCGTTTCGATTCGGATCCGAATTTGAATGGCAGACCGTTTGCCGCTTTCAGCGCGCTCCTGATCGAGCGAATTACTTTAGACCCAGTCTCGGATTAGCTAAGGCGCGTCACTGCGGACAACGAAGTTGTCGAAGCGCACATCCAGCGGCTCGCTTTTCGGCTGGGTCGTCACCGCGAAACCCACTTGGCCCGTCTTGAAGTCTGCATCCGTTTTCTCGAGCAGCTTCTCTCCATTCACGAAAAGAGTGAGGGTCGTTCCGGAACAAACGGCGCGGAGATGATTCACGGCGTTCCCGGATTTGATCGCTTTCGACTCCTTGCCGTAGGCGATCGCGTCCCAAAAGGTAGGACTGGTCCGCTTCAAGATCGCGTAGACGCCATCAGCTCGAATCGCAAAGACGTAGGCCTTCTGCACCGTTTGCTGACTCGCTTCCGCGCGGCAGAGAATTCCGAACACGCCATTCGAAGGACCCGCCGCGAGTCGAACGTCCACTTCCACTGAACAATTACTGAAGCTCTGTTTGGGAAGAAGAGAGTAGGTGTTGAAATCAGGTTTGTTGAGCAGGATTCGATATTCACCGTCGAGATAAGCGAACTCGGCATAATCAGTCTTAGTGGCCATCCACCCATTGGCCGGCTTGGAAAAATCATCCTGGAAAAGACTCGAGCCTGATGGGTTGGACGACTTCGGATCGGTCTGAGCAAAGCAGGCTCTTACGGCCAGCTGTGCGACAAGGATGATGACCACCTGCTTGGCTTTCATACTCTCGAAGCTTACCACTCGATCGTGATTTTACATCCCCAAGGCCGTGCGCAGATGCGGCACCAGACGTTTTGTGAATTCCACCGAATCGCCGGCGGAGAGGTGCGACCATTCGGGACAATGGAAACTGGCGAGCTCGGGAAAATCTTCGAAGTAAATTCCGGGCACGCCGCTTTGTTGCACGAGCGGGTCCCAGGTCCTGGCGCGCGGAGTTTGCTGGTCTTCGAGTTTTTTTAATTGGTCGGAAACCGGAAATCGGACGAACACCATCTTGCCGCCGCGGGCACGGAACTTCTGCACGGCCGCAAGCGTGTCACCGAAGCGTGCTTCAATCGCCGCCTTGATTTTCGAGCCGAAAACTTCCGGCGGCACATAGCTCGGTGGCGGTGGCGGAGTGAACAGCGCTATCCACCCATTCTTCACCCGATCCTGCAAACGACCCGGTCGGGCGCATTGCTCGAACATCCGGGCGCGCCGTTCGCGATCGACCGAGCAAAAATAGGGCGGGAGAGGCGGCGGCACTTGGGCAGAGGGACGATTTGGAATTGGCAGTTCTTTTAATAGCGCTTCCAGAGTCAGGTCGTCTTCTTTGAGAAATGCGAAACTGCGCTCGAGTGGGACGGAGATTTGATGGCTCACGCGTTGCGCCCAAGTCTGGCCATGATAACGCTGAACGGCTTTCTCGCCACGCTCGACCGGGGGCGACCCGGGCGGCGCGAAAAAAAGGCCCGGGACGATGCTGCAAATGATTGCGCCGTGAAAATGCTCGTCTTTAACCAGATCGGCCAGGACTGGATAGGCGCATCCGCCGGCGAGTCCGAGTTGGACGGGCCGTTTGCCAAGTCCTTGCTGCAGTTCATCGAGGTCCATGTCGAACCAAATGCGGGAATCGCCGACGAGGACGATAGATTCGGGCTCGACGCGCCGCCGGGCCTCGGCCCACAGGTCGCTCGTGTCATTCAAGGTCGGCTCGTAGCCTAACGAACGGCAATAGACTTCCCATGCCGTAACCGCGATGCAGACCGCGACGGCGACCGTCACGATGATACCGCGCCATGGCAGGTCCGGAATTACCCGCTCAAAATTGGAAGTAGATGAATGCATTGCTGTTGCCTTGCGTGAGAATGATGGCGCAGGCCATGAGGAACCAGACGCTGGTGACGACCCACCGCGGTAGGCGCACGACCGCGTTTTCGAGTGAGATGTCGCGCAAAGCCCAATGGGCCGCGAGGAGCGACAAGGTGACGATCGCCACTTGCAGGATCTCGCGGGTGCCGAGGATCGCGTCGCCCCTGGGGTGGCGTCCAAACATTCCGGCAATCATCCGGCTGGCGACCTCGAAGGTCGAAGCGCGGAAGTAAACCCACGCGATCAGGACCGCGAGATAAGTCGTTAGGCCAATCAGGAGTTTTATTCCGAGGTTCTCGGTCCACGACGCTTCTTTGATGGTCGCTTTGAGCAGGCGCTCAATCGCGAGATACGAGCCGTGCAACAAACCCCAGACCACGAAAGTCCAGGCCGCGCCGTGCCAGAGGCCGCCGATGAACATGACGATAATCAAATTCACCATCGCCCGGGCTGCGCCCTGGCGATTTCCGCCCAACGGAATGTAGAGGTAATCGCGGAGGAAAGTCGAAAGGGAGATATGCCAGCGCCGCCAGAAATCGGAAAACCCGATCGCAGCGTAGGGAAATCGGAAGTTGTCCTTGAGATGGAAACCGAGGCAGAGAGCGGCACCGATCGCGCAGGTCGAGTAGCCGGCGAAGTCGAAAAAGATTTGGCCGGCGAAAGCGATCACGCCAGTCCAGGAATCAAGCGCGACGAGCGGGCCGCCATGGCCGAAGACGCGGTCGGCGGAGCCGGACAACATCGTGTCGGCAAGCACGACTTTTTCGAAAAGGCCGAGCGTCATCAGGAACAAGCCCCAGAGGAAACGGCCTTGTTGTGGTTTAGGGGGCGCATCGAGCTGCGGGAGAAAATCGCCCGCGCGCACGATTGGTCCTGCGACGAGCTGAGGGAAAAATGAAACCGCGAGAGTAAAATCGCGGAGCGACCGCGTTGGTCGCATCACCCCGCGATAGATGTCCAGCGTGTAGGAGAGGGAGTGAAAGGTGTAGAACGAAATGCCGATGGGCAGGAAGACATCGAGATGCGGTGGCTTGTATTGAATGCCGCCGCGGGCCAGGACCCATTGGAAATTTTCCAGGAGAAAGTTCCCGTATTTGAAGAAGCCGAGCATGCTCAGGTTGACGACGACACTGATCACGAGCCAGAGCCGGCGCTCTTGCGGCGTCTGCTTCTTTCCCATTTGCCGGCCCAGATAGAAATCAAGCGCGGTGGTGGCAAAGAGAAGTGCGGCGAAGGGCGGATTCCACGCACCATAAAAGATGTAGCTCGCTACCAGCAGCAGGTTCTTGCGCGCTTCCCAGGACCGCATCGTCCAGTAGGCCGCCAGCACCACGAGGAAAAAGACAACGAACGTGAGCGAGTTGAAGAGCATCCGAGCCGGTTTTCCTAATTAGTTCGGGCGACGTCGGCAAGCGATTTGTGCGGCGATCGCAGGCTCCGCAGTTCCGGCCGTCGCTGGAATGCCGGCTGCTTAATTACCGGAGCCGTCCCGGGGCGCGATCGTGACCTATTCTCGCAAAAAAATCCTTATCACCACGCTCTTAGGCGCGACCTGGCTCGCTGCTCTCGCTTTTGGCGGCAAAACGCTTTTCCGTTACGAGACAACCCCTGGTTCGGTGGGATCGGTCGCGTCGAGTTGGCCATCGGTATCGATCGTTCCGCAACACACCGACAAGCCGACGCTATTGATGTTCGCCCATCCGCATTGCCCCTGCACCCGGGCCAGTGTCGGGGAGTTGGCCCAAATCATGGCGCACGCACTCGGCAAAGTGAATGCGTACGTCCTTTTCGTTAAGCCACCGAATGCAGGCGCTGACTGGGACGACACGGACTTGCGCTCGAGCGCGGCTGCGATCCCCGGAGTCACCGTTTTGACTGACGAGAACGGCAAGGAAGCAGCGCGATTCGGGGCCGAAACGTCCGGTCACACCTTGGTTTTCGACCGGAATGGAACGCTAGTCTTTACGGGGGGTATCACCTCTTCGCGGGGCCACGCCGGCGACAACGCTGGCGAGAGCGCAGTTCTTGCCGCCCTCACTCAACAAGCCGTGGAACGCGCCAGGACCCCCGTATTCGGCTGTTCTCTCACGAAACGCGGGCCCAATGCGGAAAGGAAACTGTGCTCGAACTAACCGGGCCGATCCCAGAAGCATCAAGCGCTCGCGCGGAAGAGCTTTTCCAGGAGCATCGTCACCAGATCTTTTGCGCGACGGACAAACTTTTTGAGCGACTGATGCTGTTCCAGTGGGTGGCGTGTATCGTCATCGCTTTGGTGGTTTCGCCACGAACTTGGGATGGGGAAGCGAGTCAGGTTCACATCCACGTTTGGTCAGCCCTTCTCATTGGCGGTGCAATCAGCCTTTTCCCGGTCTGGATGACGCGAGCTTTTCCCGGAGCGGTGGCCACGAGGTACGTCATTGGAGTGGCTCAGATGCTGATGTCGGCTTTGCTCATCGGATTGACCGGGGGGCGCATCGAGACGCACTTCCATGTCTTCGGATCCTTGGTTGTTCTATCCTTTTACCGTGACTGGCGAGTTCTAGTGCCGGCCACGATCGTAGTGGCGCTGGATCATTTTCTGCGTGGTATTTATTTGCCTTACTCCGTCTACGGAGTCTTGAGCGCAAGCCCATGGCGATCTATTGAACACGCAGGCTGGGTGGTATTTGAGAACGTTTTTCTAGTTATCTCGTGTTTCAGAAGTATCCGCGAAATGCGTTTCATCGCCAACCGCACGGCAGCGTTGGAGGCCAGCGACCAGAAGTCGCGCCAGCTTTTCGATGACGCCCCGATTGGGATGGCGGTAGTGGCGATAGACAACGAGAAATTCAAACAGGTTAACGCCCGCTTCAGCGAAATGGTCGGCTATTCAGCGGATGAATTGATGGAACGCACGCCCGTTGAGCTTACCCATCCGGATGACCTGGCGGCAACCCAACGCTCGGTTAAAGCAATGCTTGAGGGCACTGAACGTTGCTCAGTCGAGAAGCGCTACCAGCGTAAGAACGGCGACACTCTCTGGGCCGACCGCACCGCGTGCGTCATCCGGGATAAAGACGGGACGCCCCGTGATTTTCTGATCATGGTCGAAGACATCACTGAGCGGAAGCGGGCAGAGGCGGCTTTACGCGATGCGAAAAAGGAAGCCGATCGAGCCAATCACGCCAAGAGCGAGTTCCTTTCACGGATGAGCCACGAGTTGCGCACGCCGCTGAACGCGATCCTCGGGTTTGGCCAACTCCTCGAACGCCAAAAGCCGACGCCCCAACAGCGCGCCCGGGTCGAGCACATCATGAGCGCTGGGCGGCATCTGCTGAATTTGATCAATGAAGTGCTCGATATCAGCCGCATCGAGGCCGGGCATTTGCAGTTGTCGGTGGAACCCGTCTCGATCACGGAAGTGCTGGAGGAAGCGCTCAGTCTGATGCGACCACTCGCTGCCGACCGCTCGATGAAGCTCTGCGTCGACGGAAAGATCGACAACGATCTGCATCTGCTTGCTGATCGTCAGCGTCTCAAACAAGTCTTGCTCAATTTGCTGACGAACGCGGTGAAATATACGCCCGTCGGCGGACGCGTGACGGTTTCTGTCGAGCATTCGGATTCCACGAAGACCCGACTGATCGTTACAGATACCGGCTCCGGGATTGCGAAGGAAAAACTGGCGCGGCTGTTTACGCCGTTCGACCGCCTGGATGTCGAGCCATCTGGTGTGGAAGGGACAGGACTGGGCCTAGCGCTTTGCCAGCGTTTAATGCAGGCGATGGGAGGAGACATCGGCGTTCACAGTGTGATCGGAGAGGGGACCGCCTTTTGGATCGACCTGCCGCCGGTGGAGTCGCCGCTGAAGGCATTGCCCAAGGCCTTGGAAACCGCGACCGATGACGCGTCGCGACCGGAAGGTGGAAGAATTCTCTATATCGAAGACAACCTCTCGAATCTCACTCTCGTCGAACAAATGCTGGCGGAGCAGCCTCAGGTTGAATTGCTGACCGCCATGCAGGGAAGCCTGGGACTGGATCTGGCTCGCAAACATCGGCCGGATCTCATTCTCCTCGATCTCCACTTGCCGGACCTTCCTGGCCATGAAGTCCTCGCCCGGCTTCGCGCGGATAGCCTTACCTGTCAAATCCCGGTGGTAGTGATCAGCGCGGACGCTACCACGCGGCAAATTCAGCGGCTCTTGGCTGCCGGCGCCCGCAATTACCTCACCAAGCCCCTGGATATCGGACAATTCTTTCGCGTGATCGATGAAACGATGCACGGTGCAGATCGGCAAGTGGAAGCGGCTGTCGCCTAGGATACCCTGATGAAATCCGACCCCGAAGGAATCGACGAACGCTGGCTCCCGAACAATGCGCTCTTCGCGAAAATGAAGATCGTCGTGATCGACGACGAGCCTGCGAATGTCGCCCTGCTCGAAATGATGCTCGACGAAGGCGGCTACACTCGAGTGAAAACTGTGACCGACTCGCGGTTGGCCATGGAAACCTGCGTCGTTTTTGAACCGGATCTTGTCCTGCTCGATCTAATGATGCCGCATGTGGATGGCTTCACGATTTTAGAATCACTTCGCGCGGCGGCGGGCGAAGCGTTCCTGCCAATCATCGTCCTGACCGCCGACGCCAATGAGAGTACGAAACTGCGCGCGCTCCGGGCCGGCGCGACCGATTTTCTCCTTAAGCCTTTCGACCAACTCGAGGTCCTGTTGCGGATGAATAATCTTCTCGAGACGCGTCGACTGCATCTCCAACTCGACATGCAGGTCGCAGCCTACGCGGATGCCGTGCGCGAACGCACCTCCGAGCTGCGCGACGCCCAGACCCAGTTGCAGAAGGTTTAGTAGGCCACACCGGTCAGCGTGAAGGTGATCGGGCAGGTCACCGATGATTCCTGCCGCCAACGTCAAAGCAACGCCAAACCTCCACTTGTGCGCTGACTGAGAAACGATTGCTCGTGTCATAACTGGTCCTTTCACCAGTCAGACACGCGACGACCGCGAATCTTAACTTACCAGATGCGGACGCGCCCGCTCGGGTCAACGAACAACTTTTCGTCCGGCGTCACTTTGAACGCGTCATACCAGGCGTCGATGTTCCGCATCACGCCATTGACGCGATATTGCCGCGGTGAATGCGGATCGCTCACCACTTGGCGGCGAACCGCGTCGTCACGCACTTTCCCGCGCCACGCCTGGGCCCAGCCGAGAAAAACGCGTTGTTCGCCGGTCAAACCGTCGATCACTGGCGCAGGTTGCCCTTTCAACGACGCGCGATACGCATCCAGCGCGATCACAACGCCCCCGAGGTCGGCGATGTTTTCACCCATGGTAAGTTCGCCGTTCACTTTCGCGCCGGGCACCGGCTCGAATTTCGAATACTGTTCGCCGAGAACTTTCGCGCGCGCTTCGAAGGTCTTCGCGTCCTCAGCCGTCCACCAATCATTGAGCTTTCCTTCCGCATCGAACTTTCGGCCCTGATCGTCGAAGCCATGGGTCAACTCATGGCCGATCACGCCGCCGATCGCCCCGTAGTTCACTGCCGGGTCAGCGTTCGCGTCGAACATCGGGGGCTGCAGAATGCCGGCGGGAAAGACGATGTCGCGCAACGCACCATTATAAGCGTCATTCGTTTGCGGCGTCATACCCCAGTCCGACATATCGACTGGCTCGGGCAAACGCTGAACGTAAAACGCCCAGTCGGCCGCAGCCGCTCTTCGGACGTTGCCGATAAGATCGTCGTCGCGAATTTCGACCTTCGAATAATCGCGCGGTTTATCCGGGTAGCCGACCTTGATATTGTAGGTATCGAGCTTCTTCAACGCCTGGACCTTTGTCGCTTCGCTCATCCAATCGAGACCCTTGATTCGATCGTGCATCGCGACCTTTAGATTCGCGACCAGTTCTTCTATCTTCGCCTTGGCGGCCGGGGGAAAATATTTTGCACTGTAGAGCTGGCCGACCGCCCAACCGAGATTGCCGAACCGATCGTAACGATCGCCCGCGCCATAATCGCCGCCGCTCACCGCCTGCACACCGCGTTTCCAGCGCACCTTCTGTTCGGCCTGCCCCGACAACGTTTTGTTCCGCATCTCAAACAGAGCGTCAGTGAACGCCTTGGAAAGATAAGGAGCCGCGTGATCCGCGATGTTGAATGCCTGCCACGCCTGCAACGTCTCCACTGAGGCCTTATCGAAAACGTCGACGATCTTTGGGAACGCCGACTTCTCTGCCACGACTACCCGCTCAATCTTCGGCAACCCCGCTTCAGTCAGAAATTTTCGCCAGGCAAACTTTGGAGCCAGCGCTTCCAGCTCCGCGATCGCCATTGCGTTGTAGGTCGCGACTGGATCGCGCTGCTGAGTTTTCGTCCAGCTCGCGTCTGCGATCTTCGTCTCGAAGTCGATGATTTCGGCTGCGCGTTTTTCCGAGTCGGGCCAGTCGAGCAACTTCAGGAGCTGCGCGGCGTAAGCTTTATACTTGTCCTTTTTCGCCGCGAAATCTGGCTTCAGATAATAGTCACGGTCCGGCAATCCGAGTCCGGCCTGGCCGAGATAGACCGTGTAATGCTTAGGGTCCTTGATATCCACATCGATCCCGAGCGCAAAGATGCCGCCGGAAAAATCTGCGTTCTGCCGGCCCATGATCGCGGCCAGCGCTTCCCGCGTTTTGGCGGCTCGAACTTCGTTCAGGTTATCCTTGATCGCAGAA
>DATBCW010000001.1:0-12385 GCA_036270255.1 Chthoniobacterales bacterium | reverse complement strand
CCGCTCGCTCACCCTAACGGGCTTCGTCCATGTCGCTCGGCTCCCGCCGGCTCCATTCCCGCCCCCGCCTCGACAACGCGCACGGCCGAGTTAGAAGCGGGGCCTTTATTTCACGCGCCGGTTCGAGTGATTCGCTCGCTCCCGCTCGCTCACCCTAGGGGCTTCGTCCATGTCGCGCGGCTCGCGCCGGCTCCATTCCCGCCCCCGCCTCGACAATGCGCGCAGCCTAGTTAGAAGCGGGGCCTTTATTTCACGCACCGGTTCGATTGATTCGCTCGCGCCCGCTCGCTCACCCTAAGGGGCTTCGTCCATGTCGCTCGGCTCCCGCCGGCTCCATTCCCCCCGCCTCATTCGTTAGGCGGATTTTCTTATCTCCACTCAAGCATTCCCATCCAAAAGCGCGCGGACTAACGAAGCATTAAGTGCGCGACTGAATAATGCAGGAGCGCATTCCGTCACTCTTAACTCACAACTTATGAAAAAGAATACACTGTTAGGAGCAACGCTGGCGTTACTGGTTTTCGCCGCGGCTCCTTTGTTTGCTCAAACCAGCGCCAGCACGACCACAAGCACCAGCTACGTCCAAAGTAGCAGCATCATCGGTTCTAAAATTAAGGATTCGCGCGGGCAGGACGTCGGCGAAATCAAAGACGTCGTCCTCGATCGCAGCAGCGGCTGCCTTGCTTACGTCGTTCTCTCGACTCACGGCACCGGCACCGGCACGACCACCACGACGACTAAGACTGTCGCCGCGCCTTGGAGTGTTTTCTCCGCGAGCTCGGAACCGCGCGTTTATATGACACGAGTCGAGCGCGAGAAAATCTACAGCGCGCCCGTTTGGGAATCGACCCGGATCGAGGAATACAGCCGGCCGGAATACATCAATCAGGTTTACGGCTACTACGGCGTGACTCCGAGTTTCAGCGTCGGCGTGACTTCGACCAGCGGAACTACTACTGGCACAACGACCGGCACGACTTCCACGAGCGCCACATCGACCAACGCGAGCGCCACTCCAGCCGCGACCGCCGGCGCAACCATGACACCCGCCGCCACGATGACGCCAGCGGCGAGTGCGACTACGAAGCCGCTGCCTTCGGCGACTTTGGCCCCTGCGACAACCAAGTCGCCGGCGACCACCAAGAGCCCGGCCACGACTAAGAGTTCGGCTGAGGAAAGCGCGACAAGCCCGTCGTCGAAGAGCACCAGCAGCTCGAGCGAGAAGAAGACCAGCACGAAGAAGTCAGAAAAGTCCTCTGAAGCGAAGACTGAAAAAGCGCCCAAGAGCGAAACCGCAACTGAAAGCAGCGAGTCGTCCACGCCGAAAACAAAGAAGTCTTCCAAGAAGGCGACCGAGCCTGAGACTGCTCCCACGCCGGAAGACTAAACAACAATTAGGGTTAGTTACTGCGAACAGCAGGAGTGCGCGAGCGCTCCTGCTGTTTTTTTAAGACGTGGACGATCGCCGCATTTAGGCCGCTCCGACGTTAGGAGCCATCTCCACCGCAGCGGTGTCGGCCGCTAGATATTTCATTCCGAACAGCCAGATGGTTCCCGAGATCAGCATAGCGGCGGAGACGACGAGAAATGCCTTGGTCATGTCGTAGTGGCCGGCGACGGCGCCGAGCAACGGCGGCGAGAGCGCGTCGCCAAACAGGTGGATGATCAAAATGTTCACGGCGAATGCAGTCGCGCGAATCTTGGGAGCGACAACGTTCGCCAGAGCAGCATTCGACGGCCCGGTATTCAGGAAGACGAAAAATACCGAACCAAAAAGGAACACCCAGGCAAGCGGAAACGGCGCAAAAAGCATGGCGATACAGAGCGGGAACGCCAGCAGCATTCCCAAACCTGAAACCAGAAAATAAGAGCCGCTGAAACGTTTCTGCAGTCGATCCGCGACGAATCCGCCGAGTAACGTCGACAGCAATCCGGCGACGACGGTGATACCCCCAAAAATGGGCGTGGCCAGCTCGGGCGCCTGCTTGCGGAAGATCAAATAGGCAGCCATCCAATATGCGAGTCCGCCGAGCGCAAAAGTCATCGCGGTCTGCGCGGCGCAATTAATCATGAACGAGCGGTTCCGGAACACAGCCAGACAATCTCTTAAGGACGCCCCACGTTTTTCCGCTGCGACGGCTTGGTTTAGCCTGCGCGGGTCTTTTTGAAAAAAGCAAAATAGCCCAAGAAGAATTCCCGGGATCGCAACCAAATAAAAGGCCCAGCGCCACCCGAGCTGGTGGTTAATAATTCCTCCGAGGACATAGCCCAGCGCGCTGCCAACGGGGATCGCCCCGCAGAAGATGGCCATAATGCGGCCGCGTTTTGCGATTGGAAAATAATCGGAAAGAATCGTCGGAGCGGCGGGGCCATAGCCGCCCTCACCAATGCCAACGAAAATTCGTGTAGCAAAGAGCGCTACAAAAGTTGCCGCGAAACCGGAGGCGGCGGTCGCGAAGCTCCAGAGGATCACGCATACGCCAACGATGAGCCAGCGTGAGAATCGATCGGCGAGAAAACCGAGGATGGGCGCGGCAATCATGTAGGTGAACAGGAACGCCGGAGCGAGCAACCCCGTCCGATACATGGCGTTGGGATCGGTGGCCGCAAAGAACGCGGCCCGGATATTTGGTTCCACCGCCGCCAACACGTAGCGATCGATGTAGTTGAAAAGATTGATCGCGAGCAGCAGGCCCAGGGCGACACGGGCGCCGGATTTCGCGGGGGAATTGTTCGTCGTCATCGAATTGCCGATTGCACGGAACTGGGCGCTCCTTGTAAACCATAAACGTGGCAAACTTATCCGGCTCAGAACGGCTTCTGCGTTTTTTCGGTCTGGCTTTTGCGCGAATTTTATATCGCGTAACGACCACCGGCGCAGAACGATTGCCGGAAGGCGGGTTCCTCCTCCTCCCGAATCACCTTACCTGGGTCGATTCCATTGTGCTCTCGATGGCCTGTCCGCGCCCGATCCGATTCATCATCGACGAGGGCGTTTACAAAAACCCGATCCTCAACCCGGTCTTGCGCGCGGTCAGCTGCATCCCGATCACAGGAAGGAAAGCGAAAGATGGAATGCGCGAAGCGATCGCGCGGATTAAAGCCGGCGAAATCGTTTGTCTCTTTCCGGAAGGCGAGTTGTCGCGCACGGGATCGTTGCTTCGCTTACGCCGCGGTTATGAAATCATCGCGCGCCAGGCCGAAGCGCCGGTCGTCCCGGTCTGGCTCGATCAGCTCTGGGGATCGATCTTCTCTTTCGAAGGCGGCCGGTTTTTCACGAAACTGCCCAAGGCGTTTCCGTATCGGGTCACGGTGGCGTTCGGCGAACCGCTGAAAGCCGATGACGCGGACCTCGCGACGGTGCGGGAACGGTTGCTCAAACTCGGCGAGCTTTGTTACAGCCAGCGCCCGGTCTTTCGTGGGCATATTGGACGGGCGGCGTTGCGTGGTTTGAAACGGCATCGCTTTCGGATCGGGCTCGTCGATGGATTGGATGGGAGCAAATTGGTGCGCGGAAAAGTGCTCGGCGTGGCGATGACGTTCGCGCGCCATTTACAGAAAACGTATCCGAACGAGAAACGGATCGGCGTGGTCCTGCCGCCGGGCAAAGGCGGTCTGGTCGCGAATCTCGCTGTCATCCTGGCCGGGAAAATTCCGGTGAACCTCAACTTCACCAGTCTGCGTGAAGCCATTCATTCCGCGATCGAACAAGCCGGCTTGCAAACGACGATCACGGCCCACGCCATGGCCAACCGCCTCGACGATTTTCCTTGGACCCCAAACGTGATCCATCTCGACGACGCGTTGCCACCGATGAAAAAGAAAATTCTCATCTGGTGGATCGCAGCGCTTGTGATCCCGAGGGGATTGCTCGCAGGCATGTTGAAATTGCCGAGCGTAGGCGATCACGCCGAGGCGGTCCTTCTTTTCACAAGTGGAAGCTCGGGCAAGCCGAAGGGCGTCGTCCTCAGTCACCGCAATATTTTGAGCAACGTCGCCCAGTTTGCCGTCGCGCTCGACGCGAAGAAAAACGATCTCCTGCTGGCGTCACTTCCGTTTTTCCACAGCTTCGGTTGCACGGTGACCCTGTTTTATCCGCTCTTCGAAAGCGTCCGTGCCCTCACCTATCCGAATCCACTCGAAGCCAAAAAGATCGCGGAGCTGATCGACCGGCATCACGTGACCGTAATGCTGGCCACGCCGACTTTTCTCCGCGCTTATTTGCGGAAAGCCGAGCCGGAACAGTTGCGCAGTTTGCGTTTGCTGGTGGCCGGCGCGGAAAAATTGCCGGTCGATTTGGGCAAAGCTGTCGAAGCGCGATTCGGCAAGCACGTTTACGAAGGCTACGGCCTCACGGAAACATCGCCGGTTGTGAGCGTGAATCTCCCGGAAGCGCCGGGGCAAACGCAGCCCTCGAATCGGCCCGGCTCGACTGGGAAAATGCTCACCGGAATCGCGGCAGAAATTCGCGACCCGGAGACCGACGTAAAACTTTCACTGCACGAAAGGGGAATGCTTTGGCTGCGCGGCCCTAATATTTTTGAAGGCTATCTCAACGCGCCACAGGTCAACGCCGAGGTGCTCCAGAACGGCTGGTTCAAGACCGGCGACATCGGCCGGTTCGATGACGACGGATTTCTTTATATCGAAGGACGGCTGTCTCGCTTTTCGAAGATCGGCGGTGAAATGGTGCCGCACGAAACCATCGAACAAAAAATCCTGCGCACGCTCAATATCGAGGAACAAGGCGAGCGGATCATCGCGATTATGGGCGTGCCGGACGCGACCAAAGGCGAAGCACTGGTCCTGTTAAGCACGATCGATATCGATCAACCCGCGTTGCGCGCTTCGCTTTCCGGCGACGGCGTTCCGAATCTCTGGATTCCAAGAACGATTCGACGGATCGAAGCCGTCCCCGCGCTCGCTTCGGGCAAACTCGATCTGGTTGGTTGCAAGAAACTGGCCGAAGAAGCGGTGGCGTGATCAGGGCGAATTGTAGCGACGCCGCTTTGAAAGCCCGGCCTCGCCCTTTTCGGGCTGCGTTACGAGTCGGCGTAACCAGCGCCGCCAGTCATTGACGCGTCATTACAGCGACAGAGCGCCGTCGCTACAACTGCGGACGCCGGTGGACCATGACGAACGCCATGAAGGTCTGGACAATTTCGCCGCGCTGATTCGTCGTGATGTTCCGGATCCGGATAATCCCGCGGTCCGGTTTCGATTTGGATTTGCGCACGTCGAGAATTTCCGTTTCGACTTTCAAGACATCGCCCGGCCGAACCGGCTGCGGCCAGCGCAACTCGTCCACGGCCAAACCGATCGAGCCGCCGACTGGTTTGAATTCTCCGGTCACGAACAGGCGCATGCTCATGGCCGCTGTGTGCCATCCGCTCGCGGTCAATTCTTTGAAGATGCTTTGCGCGGCAGCGCCGGCATCGAGATGAAACGGTTGCGGATCGAATTGGCGCGCGAACTCGAAAATACTTTGTTCGGTTACTTGAATCGTGTCAGAGCCGAACCGATCGCCAATTTTGAGATCTTCGAGATAAAGTTCGCTCACGATCGTTGAAAACTGAAGTGCCAGAGGGGAGAATCGAACTCCCGACCAAGGGCTTATGAGTCCCCTGCTCTACCGCTGAGCTACCCTGGCATTTGGCGGCGACAAATGGAATGCCGGTCATTGCCGATGTCAACGACCGCAACCACCCCGCCGTGTTATTGCTTTTTCTTTTCCAGGTACGCCCGCAAGTCCTTTTCCCCGCCGCGGACGACGGCCATGAAACAGACACCGTTCCGTTGGGTCACGGCGCCGGTCCAGCCTTCCAGCTCCACAAAGCGCCAATCAGAAAAATCGTTGACCTTGCCTTCCTTGTCCGGCTCCGCGGGAAAGAGGAAAAACTGCATTCGCTTTTCTTTCGCCCAAATCTGCGCGACCCGGCGGACTTCGTCGTCGTCGAAAACCCGCGAGCCGAGCGTTTTAAAATCGGCGAACTCGGCCGGCACATCGTAATGCTCGAGCCGATGCTTCATAAAAAAAAGATCACTGAGCGCAGCAGCGTTTGTCTGAAGCGGATCGAGCAGGACGGAGCGGTTCGACGCCGCCACGGTCAGGAGCCGCCGCGCTTTATCGGCGCCAGGAAAATCGTTGAGGTGCTCGTAAACTCGATACGCGGTCACCGCGCCGATCACGAGCAATGCAATCGCGATTGCGATCACGACTGGATTGCGGACGATCTTTTTCCAGCCACGCCTCGCGACCGGTATCAGCTTCTCGTGGGCGAACCATTCGGCAAGCTGTTCGTCGACGGGAATGTCGCGGACCAGTTTGGCGATGGCGGCGTCGAACGCCTGTTGGTGTCCGAACGTCGCTGCCTTCTTGCCGTGACGAGCATGATTAATCGCCACCCGCATTGCGCGATCCATCCCGGGCTTTTCCGTGATCGGGGCGCAGCCGAGGAGAAGCTCAGATTTGTCCGGCATCGTAGGCCTCCTCTCCGTAGTAGGCGACCGTCGCATCGAGCCAGGATTGGAACTGGCGGCGACCGCTGCAGATGCACTCCGATAATTCGGCCGCTTTCATTTCGAGAAGCGAAAGCAATTCCGTCAGCGTGAATTCATCGAGATAGAAAAGGGCGAGCGCGCTCCGTTGCGGGTCGGGCGCGGCGGAAATCCAAAGCGCTAGTTGTTCCGGCGTGAGTTGGCCGATTTGGGTCGCCGCGCCTGACGAAATGTCGGCTTCCTCCAGCATGCCGGGCTCGGCTTGAATGCCTTGCTCGCCGAGCGCGAGGCAACGTTCGCGCGCTTCCCGGAAAAACCAGAGCCGGTCCGGCGGCGGTTCTTCAGCATCCGTCCGGGTGGCGGCTTCGCGAACCGTATCCTGAAACGCCGAGCGCGCCTTCGCCGCGTCGCCTGTCATCAGGAAACAAAAGCGATAAAGCTGCGGTAGATTTTTTGTCGTAACGGCCATGGCGTTTTCCGAAGCGCGAAATTTACGCGGGGCGGTAGCCGCCGACAAGCCCTGTAGCCGTCGTCCGGTGGGCGACGCCTTCCGGGTTCACGTCTCTCGGCGCTTCGCACAGCGAAGCGGCTACAGTTTTTGCAGACGCCGCGCGACTTCCTCCGCGTTTTCGCGGCTGTTGAAAGCCGAAATCCGGAAGAACCCTTCACCGCAGGCGCCGAAACCGCTCCCAGGCGTGATCACGACATTCAGATCGCGCAGCATTCGGTCGAACATTTCCCAGCTCGTTAGGCCAGCCGGGGTTTCGACCCAGATGTAGGGAGCGTTCTGGCCGCCATGAACGTGCAAACCGACGCGTCCCGCGGCTTCGCGCAGGATCCGCGCGTTACCCATGTAGTGGTCGATGAGTTCTCGCACCTGCTTCTGACCTTCCGAAGTGTAAATCGCTTCCGCACCGCGCTGGACCGGGTAACTCACGCTGTTGGCCTTGGTGCTCCAGCGCCGCAGCCAAAGCGGATGCAACGGCAACGAGCGGCCATCTGTGGTCTGGGCCTTTACCGATTTCGGCATCACGGTGAAACCGCAGCGCACTCCGGTAAAGCCGCCGTTCTTTGAGAAGCTGCGAAACTCCACTGCGCACTCGCGCGCGCCCGGGATTTCAAAGATCGAGCGCGGGATTTCAGGATCCTGGATGTACGCTTCGTAGGCGGCGTCGAACAGAATCAATGCTCCGTGTTCCTGTGCATAGCGGACCCAGGCTGCGAGTTGATCGCGCGTAGCGACGGCACCCGTCGGATTATTCGGAAAACAGAGGTACACGAGATCGGCGTGTTCCTTTGGCGGATCCGGAACGAAGTTGTTCGCCGGCGTCCCGGGCAAATAAAGAATTCCCTCAAACCGGCCGTCGGCCTGCGCCGGACCGGTGTGGCCAGCCATCACGTTCGTGTCCACGTAAACCGGATAAACAGGATCGGTGATGGCGATGCGGTTCCGGTCTCCCAGGATGTCGAGGATGAATCCGCAATCGGACTTCGAACCGTCGGACACAAAAATCTCGTCGTCCGCGATCTCCATGCCGCGATCGCGATAGTCATGCTGGGCAATCGCTTCGCGCAAAAAATCGTAGCCTTCGTACGGCGGATAGCCGCGAAAAGTTTCGCGATGGCCCAGTTCCTCGACAGCGCGATGCATCGCGGCGATCACGGCGGGCGGCAACGGCTCGGTCACGTCGCCGATGCCGCAGCGGATCAAACGCTTGGCCGCGTCAGGATTCGCCTGGCAGAATTCACCAACCCGCCGGGCGATCTCCGGGAAAAGATAGCCGGCCTGGAGCTTGAGATAGTTGTCGTTTAAATAGGCCATTGGAGGGACGCGCTCCGTCGCGTCCATATCCTTTCAGGGACGACACAGCGGTCGTCCCTCCAATCAGACGCTTAGTAATTCTTCCCGACCGCGTCCCAGTTCACCACGTTCCACCACGCCTTGATGTAATCGGGGCGGCGGTTCTGGTAATTGAGATAATAGGCATGCTCCCAGACATCGAGGCCCAGCAACGGGGTGTTGCCTTCCATCAACGGACTATCCTGGTTCGCAGTGGAAGTGACTTCGAGTTTTCCGCTCTTGTTTTTGATCAGCCAGGCCCAGCCGCTCCCGAAACGTTTCGCGCCGGCGTCGGCG
The DNA here is from genome assembly GCA_036270255.1 of Chthoniobacterales bacterium. Taxonomy (GTDB): domain Bacteria; phylum Verrucomicrobiota; class Verrucomicrobiia; order Chthoniobacterales; family UBA10450; genus AV80. The sequence continues at coordinate 3,750 of DATBCW010000001.1, read as the reverse complement.
AATTTTTCCTTGAACGCATCGAAGCTGCCGAAGACGGAGGTGATGTCGTCGCCGAGTTTTCCCGACGGCTCGCCGCCGGCATTTGGGCCCATGATTTTCCAGAAGAACGAATGGTTCGCGTGACCGCCGCCATTATTGCGCACGGCCGCGCGAATGTCTTCGGGGACGGAGTTAAGGTCCTTGATCAGATCTTCGACGGATTTGTTCGCCAGCTCAGGTTTATCCTTGAGCGCGTTATTGACGTTCGTGATGTAAGCCTGGTGATGCTTGGTGTGATGGATTTCCATCGTGCGGGCGTCGATATGCGGCTCGAGCGCATCGTAGGCGTAGGGCAATTTAGGTAATTCGTAAGCCATAATATTGAACTGTCTCCGCGTGGCGTATGGCGTCAATGTTGTAGCGACGCCGCTCTGCCGGCGTTACCACGCGTGAACTGGTGCGGCGCGTGTTACGGCGACAGAGCGCCGTCGCTACAGGAGATGGCGCTGCTCGCCGACGCGATACGCCTCCGCGAACCAGGCAGCCACCTCGTCGTCGATTTCATCAACACTCTCGAAACGGAAGGCGTGAAGATGATTTCGTGGCGAGAAGGTTTCGATGCGGCGAAAGCGCGGGTTCTCCACGCGTCGCCCGAGAACGACGTGGCCGTCGACCCACTTTTGCCGAATGACGAATGCGGCAAAGCTCATTCGCACCTGAAACGCGATCCGAGTTTTTTCCGGGAGGACAATCACTGGCCCGTTCTTCTTCGCGATGGCGAGCAGCTTATCCAAGATCGCGCGCACGGCCTTCGGTTTGCCGGCGAAATGCGCCGCGAGCGTGGATGGCGGTCTACAGGCGTGCGATTGGTTCCGATTGGCGAACTGCCGGCGACAACGTGGACAACGCCACAAAGGCGTCAGCCGTTTCGCTTTCTTCACGGCTTCGCGGCCATGTCGCTCATGGGCGACTGCGATAGAAACTCGGATAATGACCGAGGCCGCTGCGATAATTCACGTAGGTCGCGAGCGCGAGCAGCGGGAAATTTTGCCGATACATGTCGTACTTGAGATAGAAGACACGCGGGAAACCGGTGCCGGTGATTTCCGGCTCGTTCCACGCTCCGTCCGGCCTTTGGGTTGAGAGCAAATAACGAAGCCCGCGTTGCACACTCGCCCGATCGAGATCGCCACACGCGCAGATGCCCATAACCGCCCACGCTGTCTGCGAAGCCGTGCTGGGACCGCAGCCTTTCGTCGTCGGATCGTCGTAGGATGCGCAGGTCTCGCCCCAGCCGCCGTCTGGGTTTTGACAACTCTCGAGCCAATCACGCCCGCGCAAAATCCAATCCTGGGTCATGTTTTCGCCGATGGCGCGCAGACCGCGGAGCACCTGCCAAGTCCCGTAAATGTAATTCACGCCCCAGCGTCCGTACCACGAGCCGTCGTCATCCTGTGTGTCGATGAGATAGCGAATCGCGTCGCGGACTGAGCGCTGCTTCGCATCGAAATTGATGTAGCCAAAAAGCTCGAGGGTGCGGGCCGTGAGATCGCTGCAGGTCGGATCGAGGATCGCGTTGTGATCGGCGAACGGCATGTCTTCGAGCCAATGTTTCGTAACGTTCTTGTCGAACGCGCCCCAGCCGCCGTCGCGGCATTGGAAGCTGAGCTGCCAGGCGATTGCGCGCTTGAACAACGCATCGAGCGCCGCTTCATCATTGGGTTTGGCGAGCCGCAACGCCATCAGCACCATCGCGGTATCATCCGTGTCGGGGTAATAGACGTTGTTGTATTCGAACGCCCACCCGCTCGCTTCCGGATGCGGATTATTGATCGTCCAATCGCCTCGGATTTCGCGAACTTCTTTCGCGACCAACCAGTCCGCTGCTTTTTTTAGGGCGGGATGTTCCGCCGGCAAACCGGATTCGGCCAGCGCGATAACGTTGATCGCGGTGTCCCAAACCGGCGACAGGCACGGCTGGATCCGAAAATCTTCGGGATCGTCGACGAACAATCCGGCAAAATCCTTCGCGGCCTTCACATAAGCCGGGTGATCCTTCGGGTAGCCGAGTGCGCGCAATGCAATCAGCGCGTTCAGCATCGCCGGGAACACCGCCGCCAACCCGTCGCTCCCCTCGCCGATTCGTTCCAGCATCCAGCGCTCGGCTTCGTCCAACGCGCGTTTGCGCATCGGACGCCAGCCGAGTTTGGAAACGATCTTCAGGCCGTGGTCCGCGCGCAGGAAAAAATTTCGCCAGGCAAAGAACCGCGGATCGCGGGACAGCGTGAAATCCTTATGCTCGGTGCCGAGTGGATACAGCTCGTGGAGCTGCTTCATGCCGGGCAGCTCACGCGTCGGCTTGAAGTGATTGATGATCGCGAGCGGGATCAGCATCGCCCGGCTCCAGGACGACATTTTGTAAATGTTAAAGAAGGCCCAGTTCGGAAAGAGGATCATCTCGACCGGGATCGACGGCAGATAATGCCAGGGGAACTGGCCCAGCAGCGCGAGGTAAAGCTTGCTGAAAGTGTTCATCTTCGGAATGCCGCCAAGCCGAAGAATGTTGGCGCGCGCTTCCTGCATGAACGGGAGGTCGGCCGAGTGCCCGGCGAGCTTGAGCGCGAAATACGCTTTCACCGAGGCGTTCACTTCGCTGGGCCCGCCATAATAAATGTTCCAACCCCCGTCGGATAACTGGCGTTTCAGAATGTGCCGCACGCAACGTTGCTGAAGCGCGTCGTCCACTTCGCCGAGCCAATGCATGAAGAGCACGTAGTCGGAGCAAAGCGTGCTATCGACAATCAGCTCGCCGCACCAGTGACCGTCCGGATGTTGCTGGCGCAAAAGATTTTCCTGCGCGCGACTAATCGCGCTCGCGATTTCCGGATCGTCGTGGGTATAAGCGTCGCTCGCGTTCGGCGGAACGCTGGGCAGCGGGATCAAATTGGCAACCGGCGGTGCCATCGCGACTACGAAGCTTTGGCCGCGACTTCCGCGCGCTTACCCGTCAAATGCCCGTTGCCTGAAGTCACGCCGTTATACGCCGCGATTTCATTTCCGAGACCGGTCGCTTTCGGCCGCGCGCCGAAGTTGAATTTCACCGTTTTCCAGGTGTCGCCGCGCTTGGCGTTCAAACCGAGACTCGCCGTCGGCTCATAGCCGCAATGCGTCATGCAATTCTCGCAACGCGGATCTTTCGCGACGCCGTCGACCACGCCGTACTTGTCCCAGTCCACGTTCGCGAGCAGGTCCGCGTAAGTTTTGTAATGACCTGTGCCGTTCGTTCCGGCCGCGTCGGTCATGAAATAACAAGGCGCTTTCCAGCCGCTGATGTTCCGGGTCGGGATCGCCCACGCCGAACAGGTCAGATCGCGTTTCCCAGCGAGGAATTCGAAATACACCGGCGTGCCGAAGAACGTGTAGCGCTGCATCCAGTCTTCCATCTTCGCGAACTTTTTCACGGTGGCGCTGCGGGTCAGGAAAAAGTTTTCCGGCTGCAAGTTCAGCCGCGAGATCATGTCGCGCTTGGCGGCGTCGTATTCGTAGCCGGGCGTAATCGTGTGCCCGTCCACGCCGAGATCGGAAAGGAAATCGAAGAGCTGCTCCAGCTCTTCCATGTCAGTCTCCTTGTAGACTGTCGTGTTCGTCGCGACCTGGTAACCGAGAATCTTCGCCATGCGGATCGCGAGAATGCATTCTTTGAAAACCCCTTCACGTTCCACGATCAGATCGTGCGTCCGCTCCAGACCATCGAGGTGCACGTTCCAGTAC